>JAACFF010000281.1 GCA_009937635.1 Chloroflexota bacterium | reverse complement strand
AGGCGGAATACCGTATATTGCGCCTTTAATATCTCTTGCCTTGAGATTTTTGTTTTACCTTTACGTCGATCTTCAAAAATAATGGGCACTTCACCAATGTGCCAGCCACGCCGCTGGCACATGAACAACATCTCCACCAAAAACGAGTAGCCACTGGAAAAAATCTGATCAATAGGGATGGATTGCAGCACGCGGCGATGGTAGAGGCGGAAACCAGCTGTCGTATCCCTGGCCTCCAGGCGCAGCATGGTCCGGGCCACCAAGTTGGCGATCTTACTCAACCATATTCTCTTCCAGGTACAGTTGCGTGAGCCACCCCCTGCCACGTAGCGCGAACCGATGACCACATCCTTACTCTGGCCAAGATTGATCATACCTGGAATATAACGCGGATTGTGCGAGAAATCGGCATCCATGGTCATGATACACTCAGCATGCGAATCGTTGAGCGCAACCTTAAAGCCGGCGATATAAGCGGTACCTAATCCCAGCTTTCCAGGCCGGTGCACGACACAGACACGTTCAGGGTGGCGGATAGCCCATTTATCAGCCAATTCGCCGGTGCCGTCGGGCGAATTATCGTCCACGACGATCACGCCGATAGCAGACGGCAATGCCAACAACTGCGATAATAAGTCGTCGATATTGTCCGCCTCATCGTAAGTCGGCACGATGACGATATTTTGCGCTTGAATCATTGACGATAGTTGCTCCAACAAGCTGGCGATTTTACTTGCCAATCGCTTTTTTGACCAAAAGGGTATAAGAAAGTTATAACTTAATCATGAGAATCGCCATTTTGTCGCGCAACCCATCTCTTTACAGCACACGCCGTCTGGTGCAGGCTGCCCGATCGCGCGGGCACGATGTGCGCGTCATTGACACCCTCGCCGTCGCGGTGGAGATGGGATTGAACTTGGAGGGCCGCAGCGGGCACAAGGTGATCACAAGCGGACCCCTTGGTTTGACGCGCACCGGTCATATTCCGGAAGTGGATGCGATCATCCCTCGCATCGGCACGTCCATTACCCTTTATGGATTAGCCGTTGTGCGCCAATTTGAGGCAATGGGAGTTATCACAACGGCCGTAGCCTCGGCAATCGCCTGTTCCCGTGACAAGCTCCATAGTCTGCAACGTATGAGCCGTTCCGGTTTGCCAATCCCCAGAACGGCCGTGATCGCGCAACCGAAAGCGCTGTTCTCGGCCGTACATGCAGTTGGCGGCGTGCCCGTCGTGATCAAGCTCATACGTGGCACCCAGGGCAAAGGAGTCGTGCTGGCCAAAAACTTGGCCACGGCCGCGGCTGTATTAAAGCAAGTCCACAAAGCGAAACAGCAGGCGTTAATTCAAGAGTATTTAGCAGAATCTCATGGCCGGGATACGCGCATCATTGTCGTTGGCAATCGCTGCATCGCGGCCATGGAACGTATCGCCAGTGACGACGATTTTCGCGCGAACCTGCACCGCGGCGGCACGGCCGTTTCATTTTCACCTGACAAAGGGATTTCGGCATTGGCCATTAGCGCGACCAAAGCCCATGGCTTGGCCGTGGCCGGTGTCGACTTGATTCACTCCCAACGTGGCCCCCTGCTTCTGGAAGTCAATTCGTCCCCTGGCCTAGAGGGCATCGAAGGTGTGACAGGCGTAGACATTTCCTCGGAAATCGTTACCCATCTCGAACGAATCTTCCACAAAAAACTCCGCCCAAGCAGTTAATTTGTTGGCCGTTTGTCGTTGACTGTCAACTGTTGGCTGTTAGCCATTAGCTACCCCCAATAACACTAATATTATCGGTCGAGATCTTATCCAGAGTTAGCTTACTCGCCCCTCTTTCACCCGATTCCAACAGCCAACAAGCAGCATAATGCTCGTCCCCATAATCATTAAACGGCGGATCTTCCTCGGAGCATTTGTCAAAAGCCAACGGGCATCGTGTATGGAAGCGGCAACCCGGTGGCGGATTGATAGGACTGGGCACATCTCCTTGCAAAATGATCCTCTGCCGTTGTAACGTGGGATCAGGGACCGGTATCGCCGACATCAACGCCTGGGTATAAGGATGCAACGGATCTGCGAATAGATCCTCGCGGGTAGCCATCTCCACCATCTTGCCCAAATACATCACGCCCACGCGATCGCTGAAATGTTCGACTACGCTCAAATTATGGGCAATAAACAGGTATGTCAGGCCAAAGTCGCTCTGTAATTCCTTGAGAATGTTCAGAACTTGCGCTTGAATCGACACATCCAGCGCGGACACGGGTTCGTCGCAGACAATAAATTTCGGCCGCAAGGCCAACGCTCGGGCAATGCCGATCCGCTGCCGCTGGCCGCCGGAGAATTCGTGCGGATAACGGCGAGCATGATCCGCGCGCAGTCCAACGCGTGAAAGCATTTCAATCACCACGTCATACCGTTCTTGCGACTTTTTATCGGTGTGGATACGCAGCCCTTCGGCAATACTCTCGCCAACCGGCAAACGCGGATCCAAAGATGAGTATGGATCTTGAAAGATAATTTGCATATCACGCCGCAAGCTTTTCAGCTCGCTGGCATTCATTTCGAATATATCCCGACCATTAAAGATGACTTTGCCCGATGTAGCCGGAATAAGGCGCAAAATCGTACGGCCGACAGTCGTCTTTCCACAGCCCGATTCGCCAACCAGACCCAGAGATTCCCCCTCATAGATGTGAAAGCTAACATCGTCAACTGCCTTCACCTGAGCCTGAACCCGCTGCAAAATTCCGCCCCGTATGGGGAAGTATTTGATCAGGTCTTGCACGTCTAATATAACGTGACGATCTGCATTCGCATCGTCGAGGCCGTTTGCTGCAGGGTGGTCAATCATAGGCGTTAGACTCCAAACTTATTCGTACAGCCAACAGCGAGTCCAATGATTCTTGGCTACTTCCTTCAATTGTGGCTCTTCTTGCGTGCACTTTTCCAAGTTATTCTCAATGCGCGCGTAACAACGGGGCGCAAATTTGCAACCGGGCGGCAAGTTAATTAGATTGGGCACAGAACCGGGAATCGTCGTTAATTCTTTATCCGTCTCACCCAGAACCGGCGTCGATCCGATGAGCGCATCGGTGTAGGGATGCTTGGGGTGTTGGAACAACTCATTTACGTAAGCTGTTTCCACGATACGCCCGGCATACATCACATTAACCCTATCGCACATCTCTGCTACCACGCCCAGATCATGGGTAATGAGGATGATTGCCGTGTCCGTTTTAGAGCGTAGATTGCGCATCAGGTCCAAAATCTGGGCCTGGATCGTCACATCCAGCGCGGTAGTGGGTTCATCGGCGATCAGCAATTCAGGAACGCAGGCCAGGGCCATGGCGATCATCACCCGCTGGGCCATACCCCCTGACAGTTCGTGCGGGTATGCATTCGCTCGCGCTTCAGGTTCGGGAATACCGACCATGCGCAGCAGCTCAATGACACGCCGGTTGGCTTCATCTTTATTCACATCCTGGTGCAAAATTATAACCTCGGCCAATTGGTTGCCGATGCGAAATACTGGGTTCAAACTGCTCTGCGGCTGCTGGAAAATCATCGAAATGCGGTTGCCGCGAATGTCCATCATGCGTTTTTCAGACAACGTTAGCAAATCCTCTTTGTCAAAGATGATTTCTCCAGCAATGACGCGACCGGGCTGGCTGATCAGGCGCATGATAGAAAGCGATGTAACGCTCTTGCCACATCCTGATTCACCAACCAAGCCCAGAACCTCACCCCGGTTGACAACCAGGCTCACGTCATCTACCGCTTTGACAGCGCCCGCCTCAGTAAAAAACTGGGTTTTAAGTCCCGTAACTTCCAGGATGATCTCCTTGTTATTCTCCACCAAAATCATCGCCTCTTTATTCTCTTTGTCCTCGACGTATTCTTTGTGGCCCCTGTGTCCTACTTCTCTTTCTCTATACACGGAGCACTCTGAGCAGGCACAAAGATCGCAGAGGTATTTTTCGATTCTTGCGTTCACATAGTCCATACAGGTGTTCGCACCACCTGCAAGGGCATACTCTAGCACAAGGCCGTTGATCACGGCAAACTCAATGTCGGCCTGATCCAGTTTATTCTTGCACAAGGTCAAGAGCAAACAAATTCCACAGTTCCGAGTTCTGCGAGGGATCATTATTGATGTGTGGCACTTCCGGGCTCGTTGCCGTTGTTCGCGGGATGTAGAAAAGCGGCAGCAGCGGCAGATTTTGCGAAAAGATATTCTGCGCTTGTTGGTGCGACAAAATATGTTCCGGCGTGCCGGGTAAGGCCTCTAGCGCTGAAGCACAGGCGACATCAAAAGCGGGATCCGACCAACCAGTATGGTTCGAGCCATCCCATCCTGAAAAAACAGCGCCGCTTTGGGGATCCGTCTCACCCAGGGGCCCACCAATCTGCCACGAGGAGAAACGGTCGCATTGGGGAACATTGGTCGCTGTCGATGAGGTGAGCACCAGGTCGAAGCGACGGCCGATTAAGCGATTATCTTCCCCGCCGGCCAGCCGTAACGGGTCAGGAAGCGCTTCGATGACCAGATCTATGCCGCAATCGCGCCACGCTTCCTGCAATAGTTGCCCCACGCGCCGCTCGATTTGATCCAGACCCGTGATCAAGGATACGCGAAAAGCGTTGCCCGTAATCGGGTCTTCACGAATACCGTCTTCATCATTGTCTAAAAAGCCCACCTCATCCAGCAAGGCGTTGGCAGCGCTTAAATCAAAAGGCCACTGGCTGACATCGCCGGCGTAAAGTGGGTGAATGTCCGGGAGTGTGCTATGGGCAACGTCGGAACGGCCGTACAGGATGCTGTTCACGATTTGCTGCCGGTTGACGCACATGGCCATCGCCTGGCGCACGCGCACATCCTCAAACCAATCAGGGCGTCCCGCACCATCTCCATAATCAGACCATGAGTTGACGCCAAAAGTGACCTCTAGACCAACTGGTCCTGGCCGGGTAGACGCCTTTAAAAGTTGCGCCTCCTCTGCTTCGTCAAAGAAGGGAATCAACTCCGTGTCTAGGCCATCATGCGTCACGATATGGCACTCGCCGGCCAGCAGTTGCGAAAGGCGCTGGTTATTATCAGCAATGAACTTGAAAGTGACGCTGTCCACGCGCGGCAAACTTTCTTGGGCGCGGTAATAATAAGGGTTTGGCTCCAGGCGTATACTTTCACCGGCGACCCATTCCACGATCATATAGGGGCCATCCCCTACCGGTAGCCGGCTCGATGCTTCGGCCGTGATCAGCTCTGCCGCAGATAGTCCCTCCCAGGCGTGACGGGGCAGCGGCTGTTGGAAAAGGGTCTGGAAATCATTGTCTCTAAAACCTGGCAAACCCGCCCAGCGCACGGTGAGATTCCCTGTCGCCTGATAGCTATCTGTGCGCTCAATCTTGCCCTTTTGCCCTGGCGTATCGGGATCGGCAGCTAGGGCAAAGCTGTAAACGGAGTCGCTGGCCGTCACCGGCTGGCCGTCCGCCCAGAAGCGCTGTTTCATTACAAAGTCGACGACCTGCTGTTCCATGAGCAAGGTATTTCCTTCAAAGGTTACTGTTTCGCCGTCAGCCGTGATCGCCTGGACGCCCTCTTCAAGCGCTACCACATCGCCTCTGGCGTCGACCACCAATTCCCCCGCGTCTACAGGAACCACGCGCGTGGCCATACCCCCATTGGCCAGGCTTGGTACGCGCTCCAGGCCCCGGGGTTGGTATCTATAGGAGAGGCTGGTCAGGTCATTTTCATACAGCCCGTGCAGCACAGCTCTGTCGAAGAGCGTGCTGGCCCCATGCCAGTACAAACTGCTGGGTTCTTCCGACATGCATATGGCGAGGTGTTTGCCAGACTGAGGAGGAACAGTGGGGGTATCGGTGGCGGTTCTAGCGACCCGCTCGCTGGTGACGGTGATTGGCGGCGGTTCCGCGACGGCCGTCTCGCTGGGCGGCGTGCGACAGGAGAACTGCGCCAGGGCCACCAGCAAGAGCAGCGTACCGAATAATAAATGAAGCCTCACAACGCGCCAGACCGCAGCTGGGCGATAAAGGGTTCGTAAGCAGTCACATCCGACCCTCTGGCGCGCAATGTATAATAATCTTGGCTGATCATCGCCTGCTGCTCGCGGTTATAATGAGCATAATGATAGCCTACAGCGTACGCCTCCACCAGGCCGCGCCGCCCACCGTAATTATAACAATCCCGTTTCGTTTTGATCAGCATGTAAATCGCTTCACCCAGGTAGCGTGACCCCACGCGTTCGTATTGATAAACGTGCGTTAATTCATGGATCACGATAGGCAAATCCTGGCGTGTATGGCGTCCCGTGCGCGGTAGGTTGATGCTGTGCCAGGTGGCAAAGGCCAGATGGCCATTAAGCTTGAAGATCAGATCAAATAAACCGCCTTCAACCACGCGCACATCCCCATAACGCATAGCCTGCGGGCCCAGGACGCTAGAGATCATCGCTACCTCATCCCCGGTCAACGCAGTTGTCTTGGTTGTCAGGTGAATCAGAAACTCGGCGAGTTCCGGCATCCCAAAGAGATCGAAGAGCTGCGTGAGCAGCTGGTGTAGCCAATCGAAGAAATGCCCTATCTTCCTGCGCAGCCAGCGCCCCGTTTCTCGATGGCGCACTGCGTCCAAAAACTCAGGCAGCACAAACAGCAGGCCATCCACCGCGCGGATCAACGTCATCAGCAAGCGCCCAACCCGCACGGGAAAGTCGCGCACCAGGTTGGTCGGCCACATAAAAAAATCGCGCACCCGTTCCCCCAGCCATAAGAAAACGGCCGTGATCCTCGCCTGCATCTCCTACCCTTCCCTTGCCAGTTCGTCGCCACTCATAACAAGATCCACCCGCGTAAACCGATCCCGGCTATCATACTCCAATGGCAAATAGGGGTAAAATACCTGTATTTATGGGGTCAGGAAAGAGTTGTCAGGAATTTGTCAGATCTCATTCGTCTGGCGATAGGCTAGGTCTCAGATGCCAAGTATCAGATTCGCAAGACAGAGTCTGATCAGCAATTTACCCTGGCGCTTGAACTGGTTCCTTAAAGGCAACTCTACCGCAAGCGCTATGACCATTTAGATGAAGAAACTCTGGACTATTGTCGGCAAGTGCCCTCCTCCAGATTCTCCTTTGGCGAATGTGCTGCCGGGCAGTGCGTAAGTATTTCCCTCGCCGAGCCTCGCCACTGGAATAGGAGTCTATGGGTACGGGAGCTGAATGTGGCCGGAGCCCACCAGCGGCGCGGGGTCGGACGGCAACTGGTAGACGCACTCACAGAGAAGGCGCGTGCCGTTGGCCTGAGAACCATCGTAAGCGGAACCCAAAACACAAACATCCCGGCGATACGGGTCTATCGTAGAGTGGGCTTTCATATTGAAGGTATCGATCTATCGTATTATTCAAACGATGACTACCCGGATGGGGAAATTGCGCTCTTTATGAAAAAAGGCTCCTGCCGCAGGATATTTCCCTCAATAATGCTGAATGAGCGGCGCACCAAATTTGACCACTATTTGACTCGTCACGACGCGTATGCTGCCTGGGGTAACATCATTGAGCAGATTGCTGTGAGGGAAAAGGTGAGCAATTATCTACTGGAGAATCAGCGGTAAATAAGCAAACTCGGAGCTATGGATCGTTGGCAACGGTTTGCGAGCAATTCGAGGCAGCCAGCCTGCGTTTTGGCCCTCTGCAGCATAAGCTCCACGGAAAGTGCCATCGTGCGGATCGCCGTTGAAATCACGATTCCAGTCTAGAAAGCGATCAAACGGATTTGTATCAAGAGCAGGACCGGTCATTAACCCAACCAAAGGGTAAAGATCGAGCTGCCCAGGCAAAGCAAATGGGTTGGCCAAATAGTTGGCAGCAGCAGCGTAGGCGCCGCTAACATTTTGCAATTGCGTCCCCCCTTGCAGAGGGTTCGCAGCAAAAACCGCGTTGCCGATCACGTGCTGCTGGTAGCGGGTATCGCCGCCAGTAACACGGATACCGGTGCCGGCCGTCAGGGCAGTGTTGTTGAAAATCCGAATCATGCGCGGCACATCATTATGCGGCTGAATCGCAACGCCATCCCCATCATCGCTAACAAATAAATTCTGATACAGAGCGAC
>JAACFF010000280.1 GCA_009937635.1 Chloroflexota bacterium | reverse complement strand
AGCCACCACATCTACCTCTCCGGCAGCAGCAGCTTCCTGGGCCAGGCGGCTGGCGTCGCCCGATTTTTTGGTGAGGGCGATATCCCACTCCACTTCCGTGGCGCGAAATACAGTGTTCAGTGTATTTAAGATAGTCTCATTCTGGCCGGATGCGGGATTGACGATCACCAGCACGCGCTCAAAAAGCGGTCCCTCGCGCCGCGTGCCTTGCCGTAATACTTCCTTCGTCTCGGCCACGGCCGTTTCATCCCGGGCTGTCGAGTCCATGGCCACCTGCGCCGCGGCCGACGTTCGCGCCAGCTGGTCGAGCGCCTCCGCCGATAGCTCGTGGTGGATGACCTCCCCGCCGAAAGCAGCAAGGGCCACTTTTGTGCTCGGCGCCGCCTCCGATTCAGTTAGCACAACCAGGGCGGAACTTCCCCCCTGCATCTCTGCCAGCACTTCTTCTAGAAAATCCTTGGTGAAGTTGCGTTCTGGTTTCTTGTGCAACTTTCGGCCGACGATAGCGCCCCCGAGGGTACCGATCAGCAAACCGGCTATGCCCACCGGTGGGGCGACAATGGCCAACAGCCCGCCGGCCAGCGCCCCATACCGCGTCCCTTTTTTATGCGCGACGTCAAGCGAGGCTTCCGTCGTCGTCTTGCCTTCATAATCCTTTACCAGGGTCGCTGCTGTAATCACCGAAGCCGATCCCTCCTTTTGCAAACGGTCCAGCTTAGCAAATATCTCACCCGCCTGCGCCATATCCCGGTAGGCGATTACAATCAAATCAATGGTATCACTCATCATTCACTCTCCAAATCTGTATTCACCAACTAACGACTTTCCACCACCAGAGTAAAGAGTACCAGACCAAAGACACCCGACTAATCTTCCCCTTCAAGAATACGCGCGACCAACGCCTGATAATCTTGCGCACCCGCCAGCCTCCTATATCGTTTATCGCTCTCCCCGCGTTACGGCCGTGCCCAACGGCGATGTTCCACCATCATGCACGCATTTTGCACGACGTCTAGCCCCGCTGCGCGTGCCTTGACCGCGGCCGACTCATTGGCGATACCTAGCTGCATCCACACCGCCTTGGCTTCAATAGCGATGGCCTGGTCCACGAAGGGCGGCACTTTGTCACTGCGCTGGAAGATGAGCACAAGGTCCACCTCATCAGGGATCGAGGGCAGATCAGGATACGCCTTTTCTCCCAAAGCTTCGTCCAGATAGGGATTTACGGGGATGATGCGATAGCCCTGTTCGTGTAAATAGGCGGGCACATAGTAACCTGCGCGACTCGGCCGCCTGGAGAAGCCCACCACGGCGATCTGCTTTGTATTGGCAAGAATTTTGCTTATGTCATTGTCCATCTGTGTATCCTCCGCCGCACATTATACCTGCTCTCCGCTGAAAACCGTTTAACATCTAATCGAAACTGCTCCACATTGAATTACAAGGGCGGGAAAATGGGTTCGCATCAAGGAAACTTGATCCTCCTAGTAATCTTGCGTTTGCCTGACCCCTGCCCTTTGTGGTATATATTCGGGTCGATGAGGCGGAGCAAAGCATATTTACAAGACTTATCAAATAATATGCCAGGGTTCGTTGCGAACCTATCGTTCATCCAGCAGCCAGCGCTGTTAACCTACCGGCCAGCGCCATCCTCGAAATCGATACGCGCCCTGGCGCACCACCTTATATGAAAGCCCGTTTGTAAGGACGACTTCAGTCGTTTTACCGCTCAAGCGGTACCTACAAACCTAAATTCCAAGGAGAAAAACATGCAGAATTTTGGTCCATTTATTAGCAGTTATGGTGTGGAGAATGTTGGTATTCAAAATCCGGAAACCGTTTACTGGAATTTGCCCGGCCCGCAGCTCTACGAGCAAATTATCCGGCGGCGTGAGGGGCAGGTAGCCCACTTGGGGCCTATTGTCGTGCATACCGGCGACCACACCGGCCGTTCGCCTAACGATAAGTTTACAGTGATGGAACCGACGTCGGAAAACGATATTTGGTGGGGTGATGTCAACCGCTCCATCACCCAGCAGAATTATGACCGGCTCTACCGCAAATTAAGGGCCTACATTCAGAACCGTGACATTTTTGTTTTTGACGGTTATGTGGGCGCCGATCCGCGCTACCAGATGCCCGTACGTATTATCACCGAGTACGCCTGGCATAACCTCTTCGCCCGCAATATGTTCATCCGCGAATTCGATGCGGAGAAACTCGAAAAGCATGTGCCTGAATTTACGGTCATTGACATGCCGCGCTTCCACGCCGAACCTGATTTCGACGGCACGACCAGCCAGACCTTCATCTTGATCGACTTTGGCAAACGGCTGGTTATCATCGGCGGCAGCGAGTATGGAGGCGAGATCAAGAAAAGTATCTTCACCGCCATGAATTACTATATGCCCAAGCGCGGTGTATTGCCGATGCATTGCAGCGCCAATTACGGGACGGATACAGATGATGTGGCGCTCTTCTTTGGCTTGAGCGGCACGGGCAAAACGACCTTGAGCAACGATACGAAACGCACGCTCATCGGTGACGACGAACATGGCTGGAGTAATGATGGCGTCTTTAACTTCGAAGGCGGCTGCTACGCCAAGGTGATTCGCCTCGATCCCGACGGTGAACCTGAAATTTATGGCACGACGCGCCTCTTTGGCACTATCCTGGAGAACGTCGTCATGGAAAGCAGCACGCGCCGGGTTGATCTGGACGACGGCACTTTTACCCAGAACACGCGAGCCAGCTATCCTATCACCCATATACCTAACGCCGATCCGGCCGGCTTTGGTGGACATCCCAAGAATGTGATGTTCCTGGCCGCCGATGCCTTTGGTGTGCTGCCGCCCATCAGCAAGTTGACCAAGGCCCAGGCCATGTACCACTTCCTAAGCGGTTACACGGCTAAAGTAGCGGGCACGGAACGCGGCGTCACCGAACCGGTTCCCGAATTTAGCGCCTGTTTTGGCGCGCCTTTCATGCCTCTCCATCCAGGGGTATACGGCGGACTCCTAGGCCAGCGCATCGACGAGCATGGCTCGCAGGTATGGTTGGTGAACACTGGTTGGACGGGCGGCCCCTATGGCGTTGGCGATCGCATGAAATTAGGTTACACGCGCCGTATGGTGCGTGCGGCCCTGGATGGCGAGCTCGATGACGTGGAAACTATTGAAGAGCCTCACTTTGGCTTTGCCATTCCCAAGCATATTGAAGGCGTGCCGCAAGACGTCTTGAATCCCCGCAACACGTGGGAAGACAAAGAAGCCTACGACACCCAGGCGGCCAAATTGGTTAGCATGTTCATCGAGAATTTTAAACAGTTTGAAGATGGCGCCAGCACGGAAATCCGAGAAGCGGGTCCAAAGCTGTAAGCGCTACGCGTTGCGCCGGATTTCCGCGTGAAGTCTGGCACGTCAAAGATTCAAGATTGCCCTGGTTCTAGACCAGGGCTTTTTGGGCCTTAAAAGAGGAAAACAGACTCGCTGCGCCACCACATTCGGCAACTTGAATCTGGCTCTCCGTCACCAAAAGTGCAACAACCATCAATCCGCCAACAAGACCCGTAAGCGTAACAAGTCAAGACTAGCTCGACCATACATCCGTTATGATGTCCTGTTAACTTGTGTGTAACCCCCAATAATTTCAAATCCTTGCCCGAGTCAGGCGGGATGATAATAGGCTGTGGATAATACAACTTCATGGCTACCTCCTTTAGTTGGCCTCCAGATTTATGTGAACAATAGAATATTTACCTGGAAATCAAAGGTAAAAAATTGCGCGCATACACCGTTACGGTCATATCATCAAAATTGGTCAACTCCCCATCACTCGCAAATAACCGGAGTATGTAGGTACCGGCTGTTGGAAAGGTAGCTGTTGTATTCAGACTAGCAACGTTTTTAATTTTTACCCTTCCGGGTCCTCTAACACTCGCCCAAAAAGTGTCTATCATCCCAGGCGGATCCGGAATTCCATCATCGAAAACTGTCCCATTCAGATTAACAATTTCAAGTATTGTGATGGCCTGGTCTGGGTCTGTGGAAACCTCAGGCGGGTTATTGCCTGGTGTGATGGAAGGTAAAGACATCTCATATACCTTACCATCGTTTTCATTGGGGTCGAAGTCATTGTCAACCCCACGATCTGCAATATAAAAACACTTAACAGTTAGGTTGCCACTACATGGAGCGAAGGTTATTCCGTCTGGATGGTGAGCATTTGCTGCAGAAATGTCAATAATATTGACAAGTTTGCCATCCGTAGTTGTTTCGGTCATAATATTTTTGGATTTTCCGCGGGAAATAATGTAAAGATGCCTATTATCTGTGTTAAAAGTGACATCCTCTATATCCACTAATCCTAGCTCAGTGGTGTCAAAATTCACCACCCGATCATCCCCTTCAGGGGAAACACCATCATAGTCGCCATTATCTCCGGGAATGAGATGATACAACTCGCCGTTCACTCCATCTGCAACAAAAAGGTGTTTATTCCAACTGTCAAAAGAAACTCCTTCTGGATCGTGGCTGCCGAAAAGGGTTGTATTAAACGAGTTGATGACATCATCGATTAATGCCCCATTCTCGCCTGGCGCAACTTCAAATATCATGTTCTGATTATCGTCAGAAAAAAAGAGATGACCGTTATCCGGGTTAAAGTCCAGTCCAGTAGGTTCTTCTGAGAAGATAAGTGTGTTATAAGTATTGACCAGATCACCAGAGAGAGTAACCTCAAATAGGTTGTCCCCCTCAAAGATAACCATTTCATTGACTTCAGAATCACTGATCAGGAGGGTATTAGATGAGGGAAGGAAAGTTATACCCGAAGGATCAGGGCTTGGAGGAGAAAACTGAGAAGTGTCGATAGTATTTATATGCTGCGCCTGGCTTAGGATTGATTCGGGAGTTTCCGGGTTTAAACCCTCAAAGCCAGTGACAGAGTTCATCTTTTCCTGTTGGATGTGAGGAGGTTCTTGCGCCCCTGAAGTGAAATTTCCGTCCAATGAAAACATAAAAACCAATCCTATAAGAAAAACCAATGATAAAATAATCCTCGTATTCATTCTCATTTTCCTGGGTTGTGTTGCAAAATATCTCTGTGTCGGATAGCCTCCATAGCGTCCTCATAATACAAGAAATGCGATAACATGGAAAACCCATTCAAATAACGCCGCACGTAGTCGTGTTGCCTCCCCCCTGGACCTACAACGGGCCCTGAAACGTTCAGAGTGTGTCGGCAAGCTGAAAGCAGCCGCCCCTGCTTCAGAGTGAGGGACATCGCAGCCGCCGGCGTTCTTGAAGGATCTGCCGCCGGAAGGTGAACTCTATGATCCCCAACAGCCGGACACGATAAAGCTCAAAGAGATTGTTGAAATGAATCAGTACGGCACATTTTTCGAAAATGCGATCAAGACGGTCAGCGCCCAGAATATTCCAGAGTTGGAGTGCATCAAGACTTTGAGCCAATTCTATTAATATGTGGACGCGCTGCTGACCTGGATTCCGGAAATACGGGTCTGGGATTGGGACGGCGAGACGCTGCATGAACGGACGGTGTATATACGCATCACGCAGTTTTATTTGGCCTAACCGAAATTTCGGCCGCTCAGCGGGCTTTTCATGCCATCAATCGGCTTAATCGAACAACAGTTTGCGCAGGTGTGTCGATCTTCATCGTGATGCCGTCGCTGAACGTAGGTTTTCCTGGTTTAATTGTAATGAGGCCTTCTTGGTCAGGCATAATCCGGGCAAACACGTGGCGGCGAACCCCCGTGCTAGCCCATTTCTTTGCAAGCTAACATATTGCTGTCGCAAGATGGTATAATTGGTTGAGAAAAAGAGGGGACGAACATGAATACAAATTTTCTATTACCGAAACGCACATTACGAGTTTTCTTTTTACTTATCACGCTGATAGTGGCCCCGGCTGGCATCCTTTACGCTGTAGCCGCATTCTCCGTGTCCGCTACGGTCGAAACCACGGCGATTGGCGCCGACCAGGACGATCCCGCCATTTGGATTCATCCTTCCAATCCTGCGCTAAGCCTGGTGATCGGCACGATAAAAAGCAGTGGTCTGGCTGTCTATAATCTTGACGGCGGACTAGTACAGCATGTGAACCAGGACGGCGGCATGAATAACGTAGACCTGCGTTACAATTTCCCACTGGGCGGTGAAACTGTTGATCTGGTCGTGGCCACCAATCGGGATAGCCCTATCAACACGTTAGCGATGTACAGGGTCAATCCGGTCACGCGCAATCTGCAAAATGTAACAGCCGATCCACCCATAACGCCAATCCTCAGCGAAGTTTATGGCACTTGCATGTACCTCAGCCCGCATAATGGCAAGTATTACGCCTTTATCACCAGTAAGGCGGGCATCGTGGAACAGTGGGAACTGTTTGACAACGGCGCCGGGAAAGTGACCGGCGTTCTTAAGCGTTCCTTTGATGCCGGCATGGCAGTCGAAGGCTGTGTCGCCGATGATGTTTACGCCCATCTCTATGTCGCCGAAGAGGATGTCGGCATTTGGAAGTATGGGGCGGAACCAGGCGACGGAGATGCGCGAACGGACGTAGACACCACCACATCTGGGGGCCACTTGACGGCCGATGTCGAAGGGTTGACCATTTACTATACGAGCGCCAACACCGGCTATCTCCTCGCTTCCAGCCAGAGCGTTTCCGAATACGTTATCTATGACCGTCTCAGCCCAAACAACTACATATCTACCTTTAATATAGTGCCAGGCAATGGTATTGACGGCACCATCAAAACGGATGGCATCGATATCAGCAACGCCGCCTTGGGACCGCTTTTCCCACAAGGTGTTTTTGTCGCACACGATGGGAACGATGACGCTGGAGACAGCAACTTCAAGCTTGTCCCCTGGCAAAATATCGCTGCCGGTCCTGCGCCACCTTTGACCATTGACACTACCTGGAATCCGAGGTTGGTCGGAATAAAGACGGAGGCGAAATTTATCGCCTCGATCAACGTCGGACCCGCTCCCTTGTCTGTAACCTTCACCAACCTTTCCACGGGTGAATATGACACCTGCCTCTGGCTGTTTGGCGACGGGGGATCGAGCAGCAGCTGCGGAAATCCCACCCATACCTATACGGCCGATGGAAAATACGCTGTCTCGCTGGCGATCAGTGGCTCTGGAGGAAGTGATACCCACAAACGGCCGGAGTACATTTGGGTAGGCGAATTTAAGAGTCTCTACCTGCCGGTAGTGCGCAACCCGTAAGCCCTTGCCCGCTCCTGCCAAAACAAAGTGAAGGGAAGGCAGATTAATAACCTGAATTCGGAATTAAATTAGGGCAGGAAGCAAAGCAACCTGCTCTTCGGACAGATTTAATGAGGGCTTCTTTGGTTGCATTGTATAGGCAATCAAAGCAGCAACCAAATTAACCATAATATTGTAAACACTGCGATGGCGCGTGTGTTCAATTTGAGAAATATTCTTTAATTGGTCGTTGACGGTTTCTATAAGGGAACGCTTGCGCAACAGCAACTTATCCATAACGGGCATCAGCCGATTTTTCATATTCTTGCTAATGGGCGTGATAAGTTGCACGCCTTGCTCGAAGAGTTTTTCGAATAGCGCTTGGGAAATGTACCCTTTATCGCCAAATAGTTTGCCCCAAAGCTCACGTGCCATATGGGGTACAGGTCGCCTGTCATCGACATTGCCCGGGGTCAAGTAGAACGTCAAGATTTCGCCTTTATCATTGATGATCAAATGCAGTTTGAAACCATAAAACCAACCCATCGAGTTCTTGCCGCGCGCAGCAATCTCGGCAAAGAGCTTGTGACGGTCAATGCGCTTGTTGTGGCATACGGGCAGGCGCGTCGAATCGACAAAAGCGATGCCCGTTGCCTGCCCAAATCGGCTACGCAAGTAGAGACATAAAGGAAATAAAGTCTCCGGCATGAGTTCTATGAACCAATTGTAGCTGACCAGACCGGGAAATTCGGGTCTCATGTGCTTGAGCACTTCCTGGTTGTAATACTTCTTGAATTCTCGATAGCCTGATTGATGAAAGTAGATAATAATGGTCATCACTTCGCTCAACGATAATCTTGGTTTCGGCCCCGGACGCCGGCGTGCCATTTTCTCCAGTTG
>JAACFF010000036.1 GCA_009937635.1 Chloroflexota bacterium | reverse complement strand
AAATGCGGGATGAGTTGGTTGACGAAAATGGGCAGATCTATCGCCACGTGCACTTGTTTGTAAACGGCCGTGATGCACCATTCTTAGAGAATGCCTTGAACTACAAGATAAAGCCAGGCGACAAAATCGATATTTTTCCTGCGGTCGGAGGAGGCTAGATTTATGGTCACGGAAGTGCACGAATACGGTATTCCGTTGTGGCTGCTACGTGAATACCTTGAGGAATTGGGGGGTGAGGCCGATGGGGAAAATCGGGTTGTTGGCAATGGGTGGACCGCTAGGCTATCCAAGACGGAACCTGTCAAACTGGGATCGTTAACTATCGGTCGGGTGAGGTTGGAGTTGAAAGGGGATCCAGACACTATCGAACGCTTGAAGCTGGATCTACACATGAAAACAATACGCGGCGGAGGGTAGTTAATGTATTCAAGACCAACTTTATGGGCAGAAGTGGATGAAACCGGCCACTTGAAGTTGCCGTCAGAAGTCACTAAGCGATATGGTCTCGAACCTGGGACGCGCGTTCGAATCGACACAGAAGATAATAACTTCCGTATGCATCGGCCTGTAACACACCTGGCCAAGCTATATGTCGAACCGACGAATTTCTGCAATATCGATTGTCTCACTTGCATGCGCAACAATTGGGATGTTGAGATCGGCCATATGACTGCTGGGACATTCGATCGTGTTATTGAAGATCTACAGTCCATCTCGCCACCTCCGAAAGTTCTCTTTGGAGGTATTGGTGAGCCATTGTCGCACGGGGGCATCGCCGAGATGATCGCTCGTGCCAAAGGGCTGGGATCAACGGTAGAAATGATCAGTAATGGCACACTCCTCAGCGAATCGCGCTCGCGTGAATTAATTGATGCTGGACTGGATCTGTTGTGGATTTCACTGGATGGCGCAAGACCGGAAAGCTACGCTGATGTACGTTTAGGGGCAGAATTACCCCGCGTATTGGAAAACTTGAAACAATTCCGCGGAATGAGGCGTCCCGCACATCACCCTACGCCAGAGATTGGTATTGCATTTGTAGCCATGGAACGCAATATCGCCGAATTACCGGAATTGCTAAACTTGGGCAAACGGTTGGGTGTGATGCATTTCCACGTCAGCAATCTCTTGCCGCATACTGCTAACATGAGCCGGGAAATTCTTTACCAACGGAGTTTGACCGATATAGCCTATCTTCCTTCGCCCTGGTTGCGCAAATTGAAGCTGCCCAAGATGGACATCAGCGAACGAACTGGTGAACCGCTATTAAAAGCATTGAGCAGTGGTTACAATGTCACGTTTGCTGGCAACAACTTGGGCATGACAAATGACGTATGCAATTTTATTGAAGATGGTTCGCTTGTAGTCGGTTGGAATGGCAGCATCAGCCCTTGCCCACCCCTTCTATATACCCACACAGGATACCTAAATGGGTATGAGCGCATATCTCACAAACATATCGTCGGCAACATAAAGAATCAGCGATTGTTAGATGTGTGGCTCGATCCTGAATATGTTGCCTATCGCGAGCGTGTCCATAGTTTTGGCTTTGCACCTTGTAGCCCTTGTGGTGGTTGTGAGACTTCAAGAACCAATGAAACCGACTGTTTCGAAAACGTTGCTCCTGCCTGCGGCGGTTGCCTGTGGGCACAAGGGGTGATTCAATGCCCTTAGGTGCCTGAACTTTTCCATTGGTTTCTTGCGTTACTCACCTCTAGAAGTGCCCAGCATCTGCAAAAGGTAAATGCAATAAAAAAGGCGCGGCCGTTTACCCGGGCCGCGCCTCTGCCAATTAATTTTCTGAAACCAGCTAGATAATCTCTAGCTCCTTCAGTTTTGCTTCTGGTACCACACCATCTTCCCAACCGCGTGCTTCGTAATACTCATACAACATCAAGTCCAGTTCACAGACGTGACCTAATGAACCAGCCTCTGTTGAAGCTTCCTCTGTAAATCGCTTCGGAAGATAGTCGCTTCCTTCACCCATCCCGGCCAAATTGTTGTAATAACGTTCCAGGTTGTAGATTCGCTCGCCAGCCTTCAAACCATCTTCAATTGTGAAGTCGATGCCGGTGAATGCCGAATACTGGGCGGTATATTCATCCATACCCATTGCAAAGGCGCTGAACTTGCACAGGTCGAGACTATCAGAGAAGGCGTGAATATCCTGGAAGATCATGGTCAATTCACCCTTGCCTTTCCATTCTAGAGGATCGACTTGGAGCGAACCAAAGGGCATAACATTTAATTCGGCTGCTGCCACATAAGCACGCAAATGGCAAGCACCCCGGTTGCTAGTAGCATAAGCAATACCCATACCTTTCATCCCGCGCGGATCATAGGCGGGAATCGATTGGCCTTTGACGCTCATGCTGATCTCGGGATGACCTAAGCTAGCGGCAAAGCGCGCTGGTCCCTCAGCTAGTGCATCGCCAATGCCTTCGCGAACGCCGATCTTGTCCGTTACTTTAACCATGCTGCCCCAATCGCCCCATAGCAGCCCGCTATCGCCATTCAGATAACCTTTTTCCGTCGCTTCCATGTAAACCGATAAAGTATTGCCCAGCTCAATGGTATCGAGTCCGTAATCGTTGCATTGATCGATCATCTTGGCTACGCTGGCAATATCATAATTGCCGGAGTTTGCGCCGAGGGCCCAGGCAGATTCATACTCCATGCTCTCCATGCGCAAGCCCTTGAACGCTCCTTCCTTGATTTCAACCTCTTTTTTGCATGCGACAGGGCAAGCATGGCAAGTGGGATTGCCTACAAGGATGTTATCATTAACGTATTCACCGGCGATCAGCTCTCCATTGGGGCCGCATGAGGTAACTTGAGAATTGTTTGAGGGTAGTGCACCCATCGTATTGGTGATATTCATTAATACGTTGGTACCATAGACAGAAAGACCGCCTTTACGCGGACTGGTGATATTGGCCTCATCCATGATGACCCCAAGGGCGCGTTTATGGGCTGGTTTCCAAGCGTCCTTGTCCTTAGGTTTGGGCATCTTCTTCTTGGCTTTGATCACGACTGCTTTCAGGTTCTTGCTCCCACCAACACCGCCCGTACCACCGCGACCGCTGGCACGGTCATCTTCATTGACCCAGCAGGCGAAACGAGATTGCTTTTCACCGGCTTGGCCAATTGAGATAACGGTCAGGTCTTTTTCACCATACTTTTTCTGGAAATGCTTCACAGTGTCGTGTACATTTTGTCCCCATACCTCAGAAGCATCGCGCAGTTCAAGTGTGTTTTCTTCAATGTAGGCATAGACTGGCTTTTCGGATTTGCCCTTAAAGAGCAAGCCATCAAATCCAGCCCAACGTAGACGCGCGGCTGACCAGCCACCATGATGGCTGTCAGTAACACCGCCTGAAAGGGGGGATTTGGTGACTATTGCCATGCGACCGCTCATATTGGCAGCGGTGCCCGTCAGAGGGCCATTCATAAAGCACAGCAAGTTGTCTGGCGAAAGAGGTTCCACTTCAGGGCCGTTTTCGAGCAGATAACGTACTCCTAAGCCCCTGGCCCCGATATATTTGCGCGCCCAATCTTCTGGGATTCCCTTATAATCGACGGATCCCGCCGAAAGATCTATGTGCGCTAAGTTGTTTGCAAATCCACCAAGTTCCATTGTATTTTTCTCCTTTCACGTCCCCCACATGAATAATAGTGCTAACAAAATAATCTGACTATTGGACTGGGATCACTGCTAGTTAATCACCTCCTTCAACTCATTCTCTCGTTCAAATTATCGTCCGGGTGGAAATATACTGATACTGTCTTCTGCTTGAATTGGGGTTGTAAATCCACCGGCGTAGGCCAGGTCACGGCCGTTTAGCAAAACACGCCAACCGCCTGGACGAGGCGCATACGTTGGATAGACTTCTACCCAACTAGAATTAGGTTTTTCGTGCGAATGCCAAATTGGCTTCAAGGCCTCCGCCCGGGCCTGTGGAAAATAATCGAAAAACTTGCGCAGAATATCTTCAACGGGACTGCCAGCTTTTGTGCGTGTTGTTATTTCGCGTGCACCAACGATACCTCTCATGCGTCCGAACAGCGAGACGGGAATGGCGATGTCGCCTTTATCAAAATCACGCGCTATTTGGTAACCCAGGAGCATCAACTGCAATTGTACAGACAGGTATTTATTCCAGCCCGCCATGGCAGGAGCAACTATATCCCCAGGTAATTGAGCCTCTTGCATGTAGCGGGCAAAAGTGGATCCGACTAGGCCTATGGAAGTGGTTATGTAGGAGGAGGGGACATGGATGTGACGTGGACCGTGAGCGGCGTGGAATTTGCCGGCACGGAAGAGATATAGGGCGAATTCGTCGCTGGTATCCAGACCAAGGACACGAGCCAGCCAGATGGTGAAGAAGCGCCGGCGTTCCTCAAGGTGTTCGTCGTCGGCTCCATTTTCCCAACCCAGAATGGCGGCTGTCTCAGGCACTGTTTGTAGATAATCGTATGTATCTATCACCAGTTCTGTTGCTCGTCGCATGAGTGTCTCTACTGAGCGAGACATTGCCAGTTTGTCAGAGGCGGAGAGTCCCACGAATTCTAGCAAACGCTGCCATTCAGCGACCGGTTCCGGGGCCAGATTGTGAATCTCGAGGCTAGTACTCTGTGGTGCAGTGTGCATACAATCGCTATTCGTTGTTGGGGTATTTTGTACAGTATACTTTAAGCAGACAGTGTTAGCAACGATGAAGTAACGGAGGCGATTTATGAAGCTGCTTATCATAGGAGGGACTCGATTCCTAGGACGTGCTATTGTCGACGCGGCATTGGCAAACGGCCATCGGGTGACACTATTTAATCGCGGTCAAAGTAATCCTGAGCTGTATTCCGAACTGGAGTTATTGCAAGGACACCGGGATGGAGGTCTGGGCGTTCTCCGCGATCGAAGGTGGGACGCCGTCATTGATACATGCGGCTATGTTCCGCGCCTGGTGCGAGACTCCGCTAAACTGTTGGCCGACGCTGTGGACCACTACACTTTTATTTCCACGATAAGTGTGTATGCGGAGCCGGTCAGACCTGGCACTGACGAGGACGCTGCACTGGCACATATTGAGGATAGTTCGGTAGAAGAGGTGACAGCGGAGACGTACGGACCGTTGAAAGTACTGTGTGAGCAGGCGGTTGACGAAGAGATGAACGGCCGTGCGCTGATTGTTCGCGCAGGCTTGTTGGTTGGCCCCTTTGATCAGAGCGACCGGTTCACCTATTGGCCCTATCGTGTTGCGCATGGAGGAGAGGTGTTGGCCCCTGGCAAGCCGCAGGCAGCGATTCAGTTCATTGATGTGCGGGACATCGCACAGTGGACAGTTAAGGCAACCGAGAATCGGGTGACTGGTCCTTTCAATGTCACTGGTCCAGCCGAGACACTGTCTATGCTGCGGATTTTGGAGAACTGTCACACTGTTAGTGATAGCGACGCTTCCTTCACCTGGGTTGGCGAGTCATTCTTGGTCGTAAATGATGTGGCTCCCTTTACAGAATTGCCACTGTGGGTGCCCGATGATGATGCCGGCATCCTGCAAGTGAATATTGGCAAGGCATTACGAGCAGGATTGTCGTTTCGGTCGTTGTCGGATACGCTTGACTGGTCACAATCTCGCCCGGCAGGATATGAGTGGCTTGCCGGAATATCTTTAGAGCGCGAGGTGCAGTTGCTAGAGCAATGGCATGCTGCGCAGTGAATCCGACGCAAGTAACGCATTTCTTATGACCGAGGGGTTTATCAGGGCGTAGGCTCTAATTTCGGTATGGATTTCTGCGACAAAAAGAAACCTTTTGGTTACAATAGTGGTCCCACTAAACCCGTGATTTAAGGAGAGGCAAGCATGATAGTTGGTGTTCCCAAAGAGGTAAAAGACAATGAATATCGAGTGGCTATGACGCCTGCTGGCGTTCAGCAGCTCGTAGATCTAGGACACACTGTCTTGGTACAAAAAGATGCCGGCGAAGGCAGCCGCTTCACCGACGACCAGTACGTCGATGTAGGGGCCAAAATCGTGCCAACAGCAGCCGATGCATGGGGCGCAGAAATGGTTGTAAAGGTTAAGGAACCGATTGCCGAAGAATATGGGTTTATGCATTCGGATCTGCTCCTCTTTACTTACTTGCACCTGGCGGCGGAAGAAGCGCTGACAAAAAGTATGTTAGATTCCGGTGTGACCGGCATTGCCTATGAAACGGTCGAAGCTCCTGACGGGAGCCTGCCCTTATTGACGCCTATGAGCGAAGTTGCTGGGCGCATGGCCGTTCAGGTCGGGGCGCATTATCTGGAGCGGCCACATTTTGGCCGTGGTATGCTATTGGGTGGCGTAGCCGGTGTGCCAGGGGCTAATGTAGTGGTCATTGGGGGCGGGGTCGTAGGTACGAATGCGGCGCAAATTGCATTGGGTATGGATGCCAATGTGATAATCCTGGATACCAACCTGGATCGTTTGCGCTATCTGGAGCATGTCCTGCACGGCCGACTGACAACCCTAGCATCCAATTCCTATAACATTGCAGAAGTCTTGCTGTCGGCAGATTTAGTTGTAGGAGGTGTACTGATCACCGGTGCCCGTGCGCCTAAGCTTGTCACTAGAGATATGATCAGTACCATGCGCGATGGCAGTGTCGTTGTGGACGTTGCCGTTGACCAAGGGGGTTGCGTCGAGACAATTAAAGTGACAACGCATTCCAATCCGACCTATATTATAGATGGTGTTGTGCATTATGGCGTGGCCAATATGCCAGGGGCTGTGCCTCGAACCAGCACTTTTGCTTTGAGCAATGCGACGCTGCGTTATGTAATCAGGTTGGCAGAATTGGGTGCTGAAGCCTCGATGGCTGCCGACCCAGGATTACGTAAAGGGTTAAATACCTATCAAGGCAATTTGACTTATAAAGCTGTGGCCGATGCCTTTGATATGTCCTTTACGCACTACGAAATCTAAGAATAAATAAGCGAGGTGTGGGCGCTAGTGCCCACACCTCACTTTTCTGCATATGCGCGCTTGATTTCCTCTCCGATAATGCGGATGCCTTGGCGTACTTTTCCTTCTTCTGGCGTATAATTCATTCGGATGCACTCTGTTTTATGCTCCCATTCCTCGTGCAATCCAGGGAAGAAGTAATGGCCAGGGACGACCAGCACGCCGCGTTGCTTCAGACGATCATACAGCTCGGCACTGCTGATGGGAAAGTCCTTAAACCATAGCCAAAAGAAGAATGCTCCCTCCGGTTTATGGAGAAAAAATGGCGTCCCGGTAAGCGCTTCCCATACCCAATCTTCTGCCTGCTCGGCGCGTTTCTCGTAATAGGGCTGGATTAGCTGGCGGCTAATCTCCATGATTTCACCAGTGCGCATCATATCCAGGGCCAGCCCCGCGCCAATGCTGGATGGCGCCAAACTAACAACTGCGTTCATGCTATTGACAGCTGCAGCGATTTCTTTGCGAGCAATCACGATGCCGGTGCGCACACCGGGAAGGCCAAGTTTGGACAGACTGAGACAAAGTATGATATTTTCGTCCCAAACTGGAGTTACCTTTTCAAATATGATGCTGGGAAAAGGGGCGCCGTAGGCATTGTCAATGATAAGCGGTATGCCGTAGCTTCTTGCTAAATGGCGCAGCTTTTCGATCTCGTGGTCGGTTAGTACGTTGCCCGTGGGATTGGTAGGACGGGATACACATATGGCACTTATGCTCTCGTCAATGGGCAAAGATTCAAAATCCACGTGATATTTGAAGGTATGCTCATCCAAGTATTCAAATTGGGGCTTATTGGTTGCAAAAATATCCTCAGCTATGCCGGCATCCGCATAGCCGATATATTCGGGAGCGAGCGGAAGCAGAATCCTTTTAGTTGTGCCATCAGGATATTCACCAGCCAGCATATTAAAAAGGTAAAAGAAGGCAGTCTGGCTGCCATTGGTTATGGCCACGTTTTCTGAGCTAATATGCCAACCATAGGTCTGTTGCAGAAGTGTCGCCACCGCTTCGGCAAAAGCCGGGGGGCCTTGTGGAGGGCCATAGTTGCCAATCAGGCGTTCAAATTCGTTGCCATTGGCCAGAATTTGTTCAATGCGTTTGCGGAAGATATTCTGTACCTGGGCAATATGACTGGGATTACCGCCGCCAAGCATAATTATGTCGCCGCTACCGGCAACCGCATTTCCCAGGTCATCCATAAGTTGCAGAATGCCAGAATAGGCGGTGAATTTTTCTCCGAATCGTGTGAACTGCATGGGAATTCCCTTGTCCTTAATCCATCAACACTACTTGCTCTATGCGCTCCATGGCCCAGTCGATCTCACTTTTCTTGATCACCAAAGGAGGGGCGAAGCGTATTACCGTATTGTGGGTCTCTTTGCAAAGGATACCACGATCACGTAATGCTTCACAAAAACGCCTGGCGGGAACATACAGCTCGACGCCAATGAACAATCCTTTGCCGCGTACTTCCTTGATATGTTCGCTTTCAATTCGTTCCAGCCGGCCTTGGAAATAGGCGCCAAGTTCTCGAGATCTTACAACTAGATCCTCTTCAATGATTACCTGGAGCGCAGCACGGGCCACGGCTGCGCCTAGAGGATTGCCGCCAAATGTGCTGCCATGATCGCCTGGTCTGAATAGACCGAGGATTTCTTTGTCGGCAAGGACGGCCGAAACAGGATAGAATCCCCCGCTCAGTGCCTTGCCGATGGTTACGATATCAGGCCGCACACCTTCATGTTCAGTGGCAAAAAGTGCGCCGGTACGCCCTAATCCAGTCTGAATCTCATCGGTCACGAATAAGACGTTGTGGCGAGCGCAGATGCCAGCGGCTGCCTTTAAATACCCCTTCGGAGGCACGATCACGCCGCCTTCCCCTTGTATGGGTTCGACAAAAAAGGCCACCGTTTGGGGTGTAATTGCCGCTTCCAAAGCTTGTGCATCACCATAGGGAATTGTCACAAAGCCCGGCGTGAGCGGGCCGAAGTCCTCTTTGTACTGTGCCTCGCTGGAGAAGCTAATTGCGGTCACAGTGCGACCGGCGAAGTTGCCTTCACAAACGATGATTTGCGCTTGATTATCCTCTACTCCTTTTACTTTGTATCCCCACTTACGCGCGGCCTTAATGGCCGTTTCCACAGCCTCAGCGCCGGAATTCATCGGTAAGGCCATTTCATAACCGGTTAGGTCACAAAGTTCCTTGACGAAAGGTCCCATCTGATCATTACGAAAGGCACGTGAGGTCAAGGTAACGCGCTGCATTTGATCCTGCATTGCTTGCATGATTTTGGGGTGACAGTGACCTTGGGAAACGGCCGAATAAGCTGACAAACAGTCCAGGTACTTGTTACCTTCGACGTCATGCACCCACACACCATCAGCCCGGTCTATGACTACGTCAAGGGGTTTATAGTTGTGTGCGCTGTAGGTTTCGTCTAGCTGGATGTATTCTTGAGTGTTCATTTATTACCTCCCGTTCCTATGGTGTGTGGGACAAGCTCTCAGAAAAAAACAGCCTGATTTGGGTAAATCAGGCTTTGCTCAGACCTCGCAGCACGCGCAAGATTGTCATCTTTTCATAAAAGAATTATAGCAGAATGGGTGACATCTTGGTACTAAATAATCAATCGCGGTCGTGAGCAAGAACCGTTGATTAAAAAAGAACCCCGGTCACTGGCAAACTATGAAGTGAGAGTTTTTCTGGATAAACAAAGAAGGGGATTGTGAAAGCGGGCATGGTTCACAAACACGAGAAGTTAGCCTGACACTTTGTAGCGTAATTTTGCAAATTGCCCAGTGAACAATTTGCAAGATTGATCTTCAGTCCGTGAAGTTAACTTGAACCACGCCGTAAATTCTTAATGCAAACTCGAGTCGTGTCATACAGTTGAGCAAGTGGTGAATTCCTGTCTTAAACTCAGAGGAATATTTGACAAGAACATACGTTCTATTGTAGAATAGGACCAGACTAAACAAACGGCCGCCACGGCCGTCAAACCAACCCAAGGAGTCCGCCCATCCGAGCAAGAACTAACAAACGACAAGCCATCAGCTATCAGGGCTCACCTGACACCTGACCCCTGATACCTGACCCCTGACCCCTCTCAAAGAATCGATGCCGTTTCCGGAATAAAAAAAACGGCATCAAACGGCATCGATGATCTCGTTATGTAAAGCGCATTTTTGAAATTCTCCTATCGGCGTTTCTTCTGCCTTATTAAGCCAGATAGGTCCATAGCAAGTAGCCGAAGCCAAGAAGGGCGCAGTAGACAGCGAAGATATAGAGGCTATGATTGCGTAACCAGGTTAGCAGGAAATAAATACAAGCGTATCCGCTGATAGCAGCAGCAACAAACGCTGCTAAGAACGATGGCCATTGAGAAGCCAAACCGCCGCTGCCGAATACTTCGGCAAGCGCCAGAAGTCCAGCGCCGAAGATGGCGGGGACGCCTAGCAAAAAACTGTAGCGGGCCGCGGTTGCCCGGTTGAGACCGCGCCATATGGCGGCAGTCATGGTGCTCCCGCTGCGTGAAATGCCTGGCAGCAGCGCCAAGGATTGAAAAAGACCGATCAGAAAGGCATCCCACCAGGACATTTCGACCAGTAGTTTGGTGCCGGACAATTGGCGTTCGGCGATGATTAGCAGCGCAGCAGTGACAAGGAGGAATACGGCCGCGGCCGTTGGATTGCCAAAAACATTTTCAAAAGGACCATCCAAAAGAAGTCCTACTGCCGCAACTGGGATTGTTCCAACAACAATATGCCAGCCTAGCCTGGCATCACCGTCTCTTAGCAAATTCCGTTGCCTTATACCAAGGAGCAGCGACTTAAGAATCGTCCACAGCTCATGGCCGAAGTAAATTAACACGGCCAGCAACGTGCCCAGATGAGCGACGGCAATAAGGGCCAGACTAGGTTGAGTCAAGCCAAAGATGGCCGGGAACAGAACAAGATGGCCTGAGCTGGATATAGGCAGGAATTCAGTAGCTCCTTGGAGCAGACCCAGGATAATGGCTTCGATGATACTCATAGTTGTGGCGCATCCGGATAATGTTGCAAAATCTCGCCGGCTAAGTCTTGCAACTTATCCTTGCGAATCGCCTTGCGGATATCTGCCATCAGCGAGATGAGAAAGTGTAGATTGTGGGTGCTGAGGAGCATATGGGCCAAAATCTCGTTGGCCTTGACTAGATGGCGCAAGTATGCGCGGCTGAACTGCATGCATGTGGCACAATTACACGTGGAGTCAATGGGTGAGGGATCACGCTCGTACTGGGCATTGCGCAGGTTAAGGCGGCCCCCTTTGATCATGGCTGAACCATGGCGTGCCAAGCGTGTAGGCAGCACACAGTCAAAAATGTCCACACCGCGTAGGACGGCGTTGATTAAGTCTTCCGGCGCGCCCACGCCCATTAGGTAGCGCGGTTTTTCATCAGGAAGAATTGGGTTAACCACATCTATCATAGCCGCCATCTCCGCTTTAGTTTCTCCGACGGCCAAACCGCCGATGGCGTAGCCAGGTAGGTCCATATCCTTCAAGAATCGGGCGCTTTTCTCCCGTAAGTCAGGAAAGATTCCACCCTGGACAATGCCAAAGAGAGCCTGATCGTCTCGTTTCTTGACGTTGCGACAGCGTACTGCCCATGCATGGGTACGGACTAGAGATTGTTCAACATATTCATATTTATCATGTGGGGGGCATTCATCAAACATCATGATTATATCTGCACCCAATTTTTCTTGAATTATTACGCTTTTTTCTGGTGTAAAGCGGTGGTGAGAACCATCTAGATGGGATTGGAAAGTGACGCCATCTGCATCGATTTTTCGCGTTTTACTCAGGCTGAAGACCTGGAATCCGCCGCTATCAGTCAGAATGGGTCCATTCCAACCCATAAATTGATGCAGACCGCCCATTTCGTGAATCAGCTTATGGCCAGGACGCAGGTAGAGATGATAAGTGTTGCTTAAGATAAGCGAGGCTCCCAAATCGTGTAGATCTGATGGTCGCATGGCCTTTACCGTAGCTTGTGTACCTACTGGTGCAAAGAGAGGGGTTTCAAGGGTGCCGTGGGGCGTTTGGAAACGGCCGACGCGGGCGTTGGAAGATGAATCGCTAGCAAGGATGTCGAATTCAAAAGGCATGGCGCGGGATTATACATCAAATAGCTCCACCGTTGACAACAGTATTCCCATCTGCTACCATTCTGTCCGACAACAACTTAATAAAGCTTCTTATCCAGAGAGGTGGAGGGACCGGCCCGATGAAACCTCAGCAACCGCCCAAAGTGGGAAATGGTGCTAATTCCGGCAAGAGCCTATTGGAGATTCTTGCAAGATGAGAGTGGATCAATGGCACTACTTCACCTCTTCTGGATATTCGGAAGAGGTGTTTTGGTTTAGGGTTTTGAGGTTAACACAATGACATTAGTTATGAAATTCGGTGGTACTTCGGTTGGCAGCGCAGATGCGATGCGCGAGACAGCGGCGTTGATCTTGCGAACGAAGGAAACGTGGAACAGCGTGGTGGTTGTGGCTTCAGGAATGGGATCCAAACCGGTGAAAGTGACCGATCTATTATTGCAGGGAGCTTATGCGGCCGTAGATGGGGACGAACAGAGCTACAGCCGAGTGGCCGAACAATTACGGGAGATTCATTTTGAAGCGATTGATGGCTTACTCGAACCGGAAGGTGAGCGACAAAAGATTTTAGCTGAGAATAACGACTTTATCGATCATTACCTAGCTTTGTGTGAAGCCGTTTGTGTTCTTGGAGAGTTGTCTCCGCGTGCGTTGGATGCGATTGGGGGCATGGGTGAGCGAATGAGCGTACGCATTCTGGCGGCATATTTACGGCAATTAGGGCATGAAGCAGAGGCAATTGATGCTACGGAGTTGATCGTCACGGATAGCAATTTTCAAAATGCCTCGCCTATTTTTGGTCAAACGCAGGTAAAATCCTCAGGGGTTATTCAGCCGCTGCTGGAACAAGATAGCATCCCAATAATCACGGGTTTTATCGGATCTGATACCAATGGTGTAACAACGACATTAGGGCGTGGTGGGTCAGATTATAGCGCTTCCATCTTGGGCCAGACGATGAAAGCGGATGAGGTATGGATCTGGACTGATGTGGATGGCGTTATGTCAGCCGATCCGCGCTTCGTTTCCACCGCTCGCTCTATCCCCATATTGAATTACCGTGAGGTATCTGAGCTGGCTTACTTTGGAGCCCGGGTGCTGCACCCAAAAACTATGAGGCCTTGCGTAGAGAGCAATATTCCTCTGAGGATTAAGAACACTTTTAATCCCGATCATCCAGGTACGGTCATTTTGGCCGATGACCCAGGGAGTAACGGTGCGATAAAGGCGGTCACTGCGATCAAGGATCTTTGTCTCATTACCGTAGAAGGCACCGGCATGGTTGGAGTGCCCGGCATCGCTGCCCGCACATTTGGGGCGGTAGCCAGCAGCGATGTCAGCGTTTTATTAATCAGCCAGGCATCATCAGAACAGTCTATTTGTTTTTCGGTGCCCGATGGTGCTACAGAGATCGTGATCGACAGTCTGGCTGGTGAGTTTGCAGGTGAACTGGAGCGGCGTGATATCGACAGCATTTGGGCTATGCGTGATGTTTCTATTGTCACTATCGTCGGCTCGGGCATGCGAGGTACACCGGGCATCTCGGGTCGTATTTTTAGTTCTCTTGGTGACCATCAGGTGAATGTTATTGCTATTGCCCAAGGTTCCTCTGAGTGTAGTATCAGCATTGTAGTGGCGGCAGAAGATACCGGTTCGGCCGTGTCCCATATTCATGAATTAATAGCTGCTTAAGCTGATTCTCGAAATGATGTGATGTTGTGTGAGAGGCTGGTGCATAATGACCTGGCTCGATTGACCTTGATCCAAGATATGACTATAATTTAATTAACTGAATATTGCACGGGAGCTTGGGATAAACCGGGCTGAGATGCTTCTAGTATTTGGAGTGAACCGTAGTACCTGATCCAGGTAATGCTGGCGTAGGAATAAACACAAGCTGTTATATGCCTCCCACTAGATCGGGAGGCCTTTTTGTTTTGGCGAGGAAGCGAAGAGAAGCGCTCTGAAAACTTTTAACAGCGAATCGCCAGCAGAGGAGATTTAGTGAATGAAGAAATTGATGATCTTGGGATTGCTACTAGCGGCGCTAATGGCCTGTGGTGTGGAGCAACAGGCTGAACCTGTAACGATAAGGCTTATGACGCATGATAGTTTTGATATAGGTCAGGAAACAATGGCTGAATTCACGGAAGTGAGTGGCATTGAAGTTGAGATCTTCAAGGCTGGGGATGGTGGTGCTGTCGTAAACAAGGCGATCCTGGCCAAGGATGACCCCTTGGCGGATGTTCTTTTCGGTGTTGACAATACATTTCTCAGCCGAGCGTTAGAGAATGACATATTGGTACCATACCATTCCCCACAACTGGAGCAGATCAAGAATTCGCTAAGGCTTGACCCTGAAAATCGGGCTTTGCCTGTTGACTTTGGCGATGTATGTCTAAACTACGATAAGGCTTGGTTTGCGCAAAGTAATCTGGAACCACCGACAACCCTAGATGAACTAGTGGATCCGGCTTATTCTGGCCTAACCGTTGTAGAAAACCCGGCTACGTCCACTCCCGGACTGGCCTTTTTGTTGGCTACAATCAGTACTTTTGGCGAGGAAGGGTATCTCGATTATTGGCAAAAGTTGGTAGACAACGATGTGCTGGTGGCAGATGGTTGGGAGGCCGCATATTATGGGGCTTTTTCGGCCGCTTCAGATGGAGATCGGCCCATCGTGGTTAGCTATGCAAGCAGCCCGCCGGCAGAGGTCTTCTTTGCCGAGGAGCCGCTAGAAGAAGGGCCAACGGCCGCTGTCGTGGGCGACGGAAGTTGTTTCCGCCAGATTGAATTTGTGGGCATTCTTAAAGGTACCGATCACGAAGAACAGGCGCAGCAACTGGTTGATTTTCTGTTGGCCAAAACTTTCCAGGAAGATATTCCTTTGCACATGTTTGTATTCCCGGCCAATGAAACGGCCGAGCTCCCTGAGGTGTTCACCAAATTCAGTGTTGTGCCCGAGCAACCTGCCATGGTCTCTCCAGAGGACATCAGTGCCAATAGGGAGACCTGGATCGAGGCGTGGACCAATACGGTACTGCGGTAGCAGGGTGGAGGTGAGAAAAGCTGTGGGAAAGGCATACTGTATTGCCTTGCTGAATTTTGACAAATGGGACGGACTCTAAGGTTATATCTGCCACGGTATGGCAAACTCATTTACCTGCTGCCTATTCTTTTCTTCGTGCTCTTTTATTTCTACCCGCTGGGCGCGATACTAAAGGTTAGCCTGATCCCTGACGGTGGGCTGGAATTCGGAGCATTGCACAGCCTCGCTGCTAGTTCTTATTATCTGCATACGCTATGGTTCACAATTTGGCAGGCGGCGGTATCTACGCTGATGGTTATTCTGCTGGCTATACCAGGAGCCTACGTTTTCGCACGTTATCGCTTCAAAGGCAAGCAGTCCCTTAGGGCTGCCGTCATGCTACCCTTCGTCTTACCTACCATCGTGGTGGCCAACGCTTTTTTAGCTCTGTTGGGACCTGGCGGAGCTGTTAATAGTTGGTTGATGAATCTTTTCCAATTGTCCCAGCCGCCGCTGCAATTGCAGCACAGCATCTGGATGATCCTCCTGGCCCACATATTTTTCAACTATAGCGTAGCGTTGCGTATAATAGGAAACTCGTGGCAGAACTTGAGCCCAGATCTGGGCCAGGCAGCATTGATGCTGGGCGCATCACCACGGCGCGTATTTTGGCATGTAACTTTGCCTTTGATTCGCCCAGGGGTAATGGCTGCGGCCGTCTTGGTATTTATATTTTGCTTTACCAGTTTTGGCGTGATTCTAATTCTGGGCGGTCCACGCTATGCAACGCTTGAAGTGGAAATTTATCGCCAAGCCGTTCATATGTTCAATTTGCCGGTAGCGGCGGCGTTATCGATTGTACAAATCTTTTTGACTTTTGGACTGATGTGGCTCTATACGCGTTCGCAGGCGACGAGGAGCCGCCCGCTTAAGGTCGTGTCCAGTAGGATCTCAGAACGACCGGTGCGCACGTTGAAGGACCGCGTGATTGTCTATGGCAATTTGTTGTTGATGTTATTGATCTTAGGCTTACCGCTTTTGGCTCTTGTGAGCCGCTCTTTTGCCGGTCAGGATGGGCCGACGCTTGTTTACTATCGAGAACTTTTCGTTAATCGCCGGGATTCGCTATTCTTTGTGCCACCTGGAGAAGCCGTCTTCAATTCCACGGCTTTTGCACTTACGACAGTTCTGTTTGCTGTCGGCATGGGTCTGGTTAGCGCCAGGTTGTTGACGAGGGAGCGCGAGACAAAGCAGCCGACGAAAACAGACAAAGCTCCAAGCTCGTTCACGGGGCGACGAACATGGAGATTGTTTTATCGCCTATTGGATCCTCTGTTTATGTTACCCCTGGCAACTTCGGCCGTTACGCTTGGCCTTGGCTACATCATCGCTTTGAACAAACCGCCAATCAATTTACGCCACTCTCTGTTGTTGGTGCCCATCGCTCACACTTTGGTGGCGATCCCTTTCGTTATTCGAAGTGTAATGCCCTCCATACACAGGATAAATCCACGGTTACGCGAGGCTGCCTCCCTTCTAGGGGCTGACTCGCAACGCGTGTGGTTTCACGTAGATTGGCCTCTGATCCGGCGAGCATTATTAGTAGGAGCTGTTTTCGCCTTTACAATCAGTATGGGTGAATTTGGAGCGACGGTTTTTATCGCCCGACCACAAACACCCACCATGCCTGTGGCTATATTTCGCTTTCTGGGCCAGCCAGGAGATCTGAACTATGGTCAGGCGTTGGCGATGAGTAGCATACTCATGTTGGTTTGCGCCGCCGGATTTGTGTTAATAGAACGTTTTCGCCTAGGTGGTGAAGGAGAATTTTAGGGTCAGTCTCGCCGCAACTTACGGTAGGTGATACGGTGGGGACGATCAGCTTGCGCTCCCAAACGACGGCGGCGATCTTCTTCGTATTCACTATAGTTGCCCGGGAACCAAAATGCTTGGCTATCTCCTTCAAAGGCTAGAATGTGGGTGGCAACACGATCCAGAAACCAGCGATCGTGCGAGATTATTATGGCTGAGCCGCCAAAATGTTCAAGCGCCTCCTCCAATGCTCGAAGCGTGTTTACGTCTAAATCATTGGTTGGCTCGTCCAAAAGGAGAAGATTCGCGCCGGATTTAAGCATCTTCGCCAAATGAACACGGTTTCGTTCGCCACCAGATAGCACGCCGACTTTTTTCTGTTGATCTGAACCGGTGAAATTAAAACGGCTTACATAAGCACGCGAGTTAACTCTGCGCTGTCCCAGCATTAAGGTTTCCTCTCCACCAGAAATCTCTTGCCAGACGGTCTTGCTTGCTTCCAAAGTGTCGCGGCTTTGGTCTACATAGGCTAGGTCGACCGTATCTCCGACGCGAAGCGTACCGGAGTCTGCCTCTTCCTGTCCAACGATCATGCGTAATAGGGTCGTCTTTCCTGCCCCATTGGCCCCGATGACGCCTACGATGGCCCCTGGTGGTGCATCAAATGATAATTCTTCGATCAATAGGCGGTCACTATATGCTTTTGATACTTGTTCTGCGCGAATGACAATGTCACCTAGGCGCTGTCCGGGCGGGATGTATATTTCCAGCTCTTCTACTGATTTGTCACGACCTTCCTCTAGTAAGTTCCGGTAGGCTTTAACCCGTGCTTTAGATTTAGCACGTTGACCCTTGGGGGTTAATTGGACCCACTCTAATTCGCGCTGTAATGTACGCTGACGGGCAACCTCACGTTTCTTCTCCTGCGCCAAACGTTGCTGCTTTTGGGCCAGCCAGGAGGAGTAATTCCCTTTCCAGGGAATACCATAACCCCTGTCAAGCTCCAGAATCCATCCGGCCACATTGTCTAGAAAATAACGGTCATGGGTAACGGCTATTACAGTACCCTGGTAATCTTTCAGGTGGCGCTCGAGCCAGGCCACCGATTCTGCATCCAAATGATTGGTCGGTTCGTCCAAGAGCAGGATATCAGGTTGTTTGAGTAGCAAACGAACAAGCGCCACGCGGCGTCGTTCTCCCCCGGAGAGAGTTGAAACAGGGGTCTCGCCAGGAGGGCAACGTAAGGCATCCATCGCCAGTTCGAGGCGGCTATCCAAATCCCATGCATTCATGTGATCGAGCTTATCCTGAAGCTTTCCCTGCTGGTCAATCAATGCTTCTAATTCACCCTCAGACATAGGCTCGCCGAATTTAAGGTTGAGTTCGTCAAATTCTTGCAGGGCATCGACTATTTCTTGAGCCCCTTCTTCGACAATTTCGCGCACCGATTTATTGTTGTCTAGCTGTGGTTCCTGCTCAAGAAAGCCGACCGTATAACCGGGGGCTATCACTGTTTCGCCGAGAAAATCTTGATCTACACCAGCCATGATCCGCAGAAGCGTGCTCTTTCCGGCGCCATTGAGACCCAGAACGCCGATCTTGGCTCCATAAAAATAGGATAGGGAGATATCACGCAGAATTTGATTGTTGGGCGGCACTATCTTGCCGACCTTGATCATGGAATAGATGATTTTTTTATCGTCGCTCATGGGCTAACTTTTTAGGCGGGCCAGTTCATCATCGGCTATGCTGGCGTCGAGGCGTTTGAAGAGAGGTTTTGGTTTTGGAAGCTGACGTCCGGATGGCACCTCTTTGCGCAACCAGGTGCCTACAGCTGATTGACCGTTGTAGGTCAAGGCAATGTGTGATCTGGATGCCTCCTGGTAGCTCTCCACTATCTGCTTGCCAAAAAGATTTCCCTCGCTGCCTAACATTTCATGTAATTGTTGGCAAGTGAAGGGCAGAATGGGCGCCCATAATACGTATAAGCCGCTGATTGCTTGCAAGGCTACGTAGAGCGATCGCCCAGTTGCTGTGAGATCAGTTTTAGCTGTGGTCCAGGGGCTGGTTTCTTCGAGATACTGATTTACTAATGTTGACAAGCGGAGGCATTCTTGTAGCGCCAGGCGGAAGGTACAAGCGTCATAGAGGGAAGCAACTGCAGCAAAACCTTCGTCGATAGCTTGTAACAGAGATTCGTCCACTTCGCTGACCGGGCCAGGATCAGGCACGATTCCCTTGAAGTAGCGCTTGGTCATGTTCAACACCCGGTTTACAAGGTTGCCCCAGTTGGCGACAAGCTCTGTGTTGTTGCGTTCCACAAAGCCGCGCCAACTCCAATCACTGTCACGCGATTCGGGCATGACGGCGGTTAGATAGTATCGCAACGGATCAGGATCATATCGTTCCAGAGCATCTAACATCCACACTCCCCAATTGCGACTGCCGCTGATCTTTTGGCCTTCCATGTTCATGAATTCATTGGCCGGTACGTCATAGGGTAGGTTGAGATGGCTGTTTCGGTTATCGGAATAGAGCCCTAGTGCGCCCAAAAGTTGTGCAGGCCAGAAAATCGCATGGAAAGGGATATTGTCCTTACCGACGAAATAGACCGCACGGGCATCCGGATTCTGCCACCATTTGCGCCAAGCATCCGGTTGTCCACTGTTGCGTGACCATTCAATGGAGGCGGAAAGATAGCCAATCACTGCTTCAAACCATACGTACAAGACTTTGCCCTCAAAGCCATTGATCGGTACATCGATGCCCCAATCCATGTCGCGTGTTATTGCACGGCCGATCAAGCCTTTGTCAACGAAATTGCGGGCAAACTTAATTACTTGTGGTCGCCAATGAGCCTTGTCTTTATTGTGCAACCAAGTAGAAAGACCATCGTCAGAAATAGCCGGAAGGTCTAGAAAAAAATGTTCCGTATCGCGTAATTCCAGGGCAGTGTCATCGGTTTTGCTGCGGGGATTTTTGAGTTCGGCTGCGCTTTCAAACAATGTATTGCAGTTGTCACACTGGTCGCCACGCGCGTGTTGGTAACCGCAAACGGGGCAGGTTCCTTCTACATATCTATCTGGGAGAAATTTCCCGGCCGTCGGTGAGTACATTTGAGGTGTGGTCTTGCGGTAGAGGTACTCATTATCCAACAGGCTCATGAATAGATCCTGGGACACTTGATGATGGTTTTCCGTGTCCGTATGTGTATACAGATCATAACTTAGCCCCAGTTTCTGAAAAAGATCAAGGTGGCGAGCGTGATAGTGTTGGAACAATTCTTGCGCTGATACGCCCATTTCCTCTGCTTTGACGGTGACTGGTGTGCCGTGACTATCAGAGCCAGACACCATTAGCACGTGATTGCCCTGAAGGCGATGAAAGCGGGCGTAGATGTCGGCCGGAAGATAAGCACCGGTGACATTGCCCTGGTGAATATCTGAATTGGCGTAGGGCCAGGCTACACTAACAAGAATAAACTCATCTGACATTATCTTCTATTCGTCCTCTTCTTCGTCGAAGTCTTCTTCGATAAGTGCGTTTTCTTCCTCCTCTTCGCTCACTTCTGTAAGTGCCTCGGAGAGCAGTTCAAAATCATCCTCGCTGATGGGACAGAATGCTTCAGGAAGCACAGGCTTGGCGGCGAAATCCGGGCAGCTTTCTAATTCAATCTTATCCAGCAATACTCCACTTTCCAGTTTACCCGTCTCGGCGTCAATATCAATCTGACAGAAGTTTGCATTAGGGGCGTCGATGACAAAAGTGTATTTCTTGGGATCGGCCTTAAAGGCATCACCGGTCACCGTCGCAACGGCAAAAAAAGTTTGAGCTTCCTGCGCGAAGTAGATCAACCGGTCACCCCTTTTTATCTGCTCTGTTTCCGATGTATTATGAACCATAACCACCCGTGCTTCCCAACCTGGAAACATTAACTCTTCTCCCAGGGGAATGCTAACAATCTTGATGTAATGTCCAACAGTAGCTTTGCCTGCATCCGCGCGGCGTAGTTTGCGCTTGTTGGATTTGGCTGCTGCTACTTCTTGTTCGGCAACTATGTTTTCCCAGATGCGTTCTTGTATGCTGACCTTGAGATCTGCATGTGTACCATCTGCATAACGAACCGACATAATCGGCCCGTCGATGGCTAGCACGGTATATTTTCCCTTGCGGTTGGCGTACTCACCATTTATATCGAACATTGTCCTTTTCCATGTCCTTGCCAATTTTCGCGTGCATAGTACCGTTTTCGGAGCCGCTTGGCAAGTCTATTGAGAGCTGGATTGCGTGGAAGGGCAGAGCACGATTGATATCAGTTGTCGCAATGCGTGAAAGCGTGCAATAAATAGGTCTGTCGCTGATCGTCATTGTTTTGGCTGAGCGATTCGATCAGTTTGTCGATGTATTATGTACTTGGGACCCACGGGCAAGGAGGGCAAGACAGCCCACGACGGCTAGTAGACATAATATCTGTAAAATATGCCATCCTTCAGCTGACAGCCACGCATTGGCACGAAAAGTATCCAGGAAGAGTCGGCCGAAACAATATACGGCTGTGGACACTAAAAAGAGTTGTCCATCAAAATTGCGACGTTCTCGCAGGATCCACCATGCTAACAGCGCAAGCAATCCAATCCCAAGCTCGTATAGTTGAACTGGGTGACGACGAATTGTAAATTGACTGATGCCCCATGGCATGTCTGTCGCGGTTCCAAAACCAGGCCCTCCGAAGAAGTCAGCCAGGCTGACAATGATTAGACCAATAATCAAAATTGGGGCCAGAGCATCCAGCGTCGGCGCGGGAGACATTCGTTTATGCCGGCCATAAAAGAACATGGCCGCTGTGCCAAAGAACACTCCTCCCAAAGGGCTGAAGCCGGAATTAATGGGCCATATAATGCCAAGCAAATTGTTCTGGTAGGCAGACCAATATTGGGCTACAAATGTGAGCCGCGCTCCAATTACACCAACGATCAGCGCAGTAGCAACAAGTCCTGACAGTGTCTCTGGATCTAAATCTAACCAGCGGGCGAATCGTTCAGCAAGAGTGAGACAGAGCCAGGCGCCAATGATGTACAAGAATGCCGCAGTGGGCAATACGAAGGGACCTATGTTTACAGCAGGCACCACAATTATTGCTCCAGGAGACTGTCGAGCTTGCTTTCGAGCACTGCCTGGTTCATAGTACCAACAAATACTTCTTGTATGATCCCGGTGGCATCGACGAAGATTGTGGTGGGCAAATTAGATACCATATATTCTCGATTGACCGAACTATCTTCATCTACCAACAGAGGGTAAGTTACGTGAGCATTTTGTCCGAACTGGGCAATGATTTGTGCAGATTCTGCCTGGTTAATGCCTAGGATGACGGCACGGTCGTCATATTTGAGACTAACACGCTCAAAATGGGGCATTTCAATGCGGCATGGTCCACACCAAGTAGCCCAAAAGTTGAGAACTACAGGTTGCCCTTCTTCTCCTTCACGGTCGACGAGCTCGGTTAGCGTGAAAGTTTCGCCAGTGGGCGTAGCGGCGGAAAAATCAGGAGCCAGGTGGCCTACATTGGGAGCTTCTGTCAGCAGGAAGTTTTGTGGTTGGACTACATTCTCTTTTGAGTCAATAATCCATGCTGTTCCAAGCAAGACAGCTACAGTTATTACAATAGACCATTCGAAACGTGATTTTGGCATCATGAATTATTGACGTCGATTAATCTATAGCGAATCTAGGTTAATAATTGTCGCCTCGACTGAGGAATTTAAGCCAGCAGGCGTTCCGGTTAGATCGTAGGTCATGGCTCCGCTGATTTCAACAGGCACGATTTCGCCTAATGGAAGCTCGCCTGGAACCAGAACTAGTCCGTCAATTTCGGGGGCATCACGATATGAACGGCCGACGGTAACGCCATCGCCGAATCCTTCAATTAACACGGGTAATGTTCGTCCAACCTGAGCCTGGTTTCTGGACAGGGAAATAGATTGCTGAAGGGCCATCAGTTCTTCGAGCCGAGCCGTCTTTATTTCTTCTGACACCTGCCATGAAACTTCGGCTGAAGGAGTAGAGGCTTCGAAAGAGTAGGGGAAGGCTCCGACACGGTCAAATTTGAGATTGGTTACGAACTGTTTAAGGCTTTCGAATTCTTCTTCGGTTTCGCCAGGGTAGCCCACTATGAATGTCGTGCGGATGGCGATGTCAGGAATTGATTCGCGTATTTTGGCTACTGTTCGATGGACCCATTCTACGTTGGCTGGACGGCGCATGCGCTTTAAGGTCTCATGATGGGCGTGTTGTAACGGGATGTCTAGATAGTTGACAATTTGGGGTATTGTTGCCATGGTTTCGATTAATTCATCGGTCACGTAGCCGGGATATGCATACATAATGCGTATCCAAGGGATATCAGGGGCCACTTGAACGATCTGCCGCAGCAATTTACTCAACCCGTTCTTAATGCCCAGGTCATGACCATAGTCGGTGCTGTCCTGAGCAATGATGATTAACTCTTTTACGCCTGCTTCCTGCAGATTTACAGCCTCGGCAAGGATGGTATTAAACGGACGGCTGACTAACGTGCCTTTTATTTGTGGAATTGCGCAAAATGCGCAAGGCCTACGGCATCCATCAGAGATCTTTAGATAAGCACTTGAGCCTTGGACGGAAGCACGCAGGGTACCACGTTCGTCCTTGCCCACAGTCAACGCTTCTTGCGGCAGATGATAAATGGGTTGTGGGTGTTTGCGGCGTCGTAAGCGGCGAACGAAAGGTACAATGTCCATCCAACGACGCGTGCCGATGACTCCATCAATACCAGGAACCCACTGCGCTACTTCATCACCATAGCGCTGGGCCATGCAGCCAGCGGCGATCAGCATTTGGTTGGGACCTTTCGCCCTTGCCAACTCGCTAAGCGCTGCAATAGATTCTTGGCGCGCGCTTTCGATGAAGCCACACGTATTGACAATTAACACGGTGGCATCATCAGGATCGGAAACCCCATTGAAACCAGCATTCCCTAGTAGGCCGGCCATGCTCTCAGAATCGACTGTATTCTTGCTACAGCCCAGGCTAAGCAAGTAGAATTGTTTTTTTCGTTGTTGTTTACTCATAAAGGAAAATCGCAGATAACATACGCCACCGAATGTTCGTAAAATGCTAGATGGTCAGTTATTGCGTAGTTCGCCAAATTTCTTCTTTATTCTGACCCCGTTCGCCAAAACGGCCTAGGGGAGTGTCGTTGATGGTGACGAAGATGCCTATGGCGTTGCCGGTTAGTAATTTTGCCTCTTCTTGAGCCGTCCAGTCAAATGTGTCACCGGAGCGGGCAATGCCCGAAAACACAACTTCATTGTCAATGGTCGCTTCCAGCCACGTGCGCTCAGTTACTTCCAGTTTTAGTTCGATCTCGTCAAGCGTGGCAGGCAAAGCCGGGCGAGTAGGGGAGGGTGATGGCAAAATTACGGCCGCCTCATTGGAGCGACTTGTGGATGTGATGACCTGACTTTCTTCTACGGCTGGGTCAACTGTGGCATCGGTTCCTGGAGTGGCGGCGGCTTCTTCCTCGCTGTTGACGATGTTATCAACAGCTCCAGTGATGCTTTCGGCGATCGCTGCGCTACCATCTTCGTTGTTCAGCAATAGCGGAAGGAAGCGATTGGTAATTAGGGCCACGGCGACAATCAATGCAGCAATAATGATCAGCCGCACGGCCGATTCAGGATCGCGCCGCGAGCCGACATCAACTTCCACATTAACTGGATCAAAAAAAGGTTGATCTTCACGTGAAGGCAGTGGCGCATCTGAACTAATCTCACCGTCACGATTGTTTGCTACTGGCGTGGGTTGATAGCTCTGACTTTGCTTGTATCTTTCTAGGAGTGGCTGAGGATCAAGGTCAAGAAAACGGGCGTAATTACGCAAGAAGCCTCGAACATGCACTGGCGAAGGCAGAACATTGTATTCACCTTTTTCCAACGCGGCAAGATATGTGGTATTGATCCGCGTTTGTTCCTGGACTTCCTCGAGAGTAAGCCCCTTGTTTTCGCGCGCTTCCTGGAGAATGAGACCCAGTTCGTCCATTTTGGTAGAGCGATGCAGACTAATGCTCCGCTTCAGGCCAGCAACCAGGAATACGACTGGCAAGCCAAAGGAAGATGGCTGATTATTATGCCTCTGATTCCTGGCTCGTGTCTGCATCATCTGCGAATGCAGTCACTTCATCGTCAACTGGTTCAATATCAGCCTCATCTGATGCGTCTTCATCGGCATCAACCGCCGGCGAAACCTGACCATCTTCAGATTCAATAACTACCGTTACATGAGGCTGAAATTCGCTGCTTAACCGCACAACCACCTTATGCTCCCCTAGCTGGCGCAAGGGATCAGTACCAACCTTGCGACGGTCGATTTCAGTGCCCAGGGTTTCATTCAGCGTATCAGTAATCTGAGCGGTGGTGACGGACCCGTACAGCTTGCCGGTGTCACCGGCTCGAGCAGTGAATGTCAACGTAGTTTGTTCAATACTCACTGAAAGTGACTCATGTTCAGCTCGGATTTCTGCGCGACGCACCTCAGCTCTCTTGCGCCAGACTTCCGCTTGCTTCATGACATTGGGGCTGGCCAACACAGCCATACCTTTTGGAATCAAATAGTTGCGCCCATAGCCGCCGGCGACTTTGCATACTTCGCCCGCATAACCAAGATTTTCAACATCCTCTTTTAGCAGCACCTTCATAGCTGTTTAATTCTCCAAATTGATGATTTTGCCAACACAGGATCGTAGCAGAGCGGAACTATTTTGACAAACACTATCATCGTTAGGGGTGTTTTGTAGGGTAAACGTTCATTATTTCAACAGTCTAGACTCGATTCTGCGGGGTATATACCTCGTCCATAGCCAATAACATATCTTGTAACTCATCAACCTCGTCGGTGATTTCTTGACGCAGGCGACGAGAGCGGCCACTGTCGATATCTTTGGCATCAACCAGCATCGTCTGCGAGTAGATGGTTGCAAGGAGCGTATGCGAACTCTCCAGCTGCAATTCTGCACGCTGGATCGTATCGGCTAACTTTTCCAAGGTTGACAACTGTCGTTCTTTGCTTTGGAGTGTAGAAGCGATTT
>JAACFF010000279.1 GCA_009937635.1 Chloroflexota bacterium | reverse complement strand
GATGGCTTGTCGTTTGTTATTTCTTGCATGGATGGACGGGCTCCTAGGGTTGGTTTGACGGCCGTGGCTGTGCCGGTGACTGCTAAAACGCCGCTACGACCGTTTGTTCAATCTGGTCCCATTTTACAATAGAACGCATGTTCTTGTCAAATATCCCCCTACATTTAAGACAGGGATTCACCTCGTGCTTAACTGACTATCACGACACAAAGTGTCAAGCTAACTTCTCGTGTTTGTGAACCGTACCGCTGGTACACATCCGAGAGGCCGGCGGTTCGAGCCCCTCTGCGTCCTCTTTTTACGTAAAGCTGGTGTTAATCAACCACAATTAGATGTTGTGAAACCGCCATGGTTGCGTTGCAGATATTCACAGCCTTCGAGAAACCCGTACGGACATTTACAAAGAGATTCTAAAACCAATCTTTTTGAAGAAGACGAATGATGAAAGGCTGTCAAGGTATATGCTGACCCTGACGGATCAAATTGGTCGCGTCCAGCGCGCCTGGCAGGAACCGCTCCCGCGCCTGCTGGTTTTCGACAACTGCGAGGATGAAGCGTTGTTTTGGTCTTTTTCCCATCGGCGTTTGCATTTGGGTTTTCGTTCGCCAATATCACTCGTAAGCCAATACTTCGCGAATCGTCAATCGCGCCGCGCTGCGTGCAGGCACCATGCTGGCCACGACGGACAAGAGGACGACCACGCCCAACCAGATGATAAACCCGATGCCGGTGATCTTCAGCGACATCTCCGTATCAATCATGGCCGTGCTGATGATGCGCAGCAAGAAGAAACTGATCGGGAATGAAAGGATCACGGCGACCGCCCAACTTATGAGTCCGATCATCATGCCTTCGACGACGACCGACTTCATAATTTCTCCGTCAACGGCGCCGATAGCGCGCATGACGCCGATCTCGCGCGTCCGTTCCAGGACATTCATGCCCATCGTGCCCATGAGACCGATGCTGCCCACCACGGCCGTTAACAAAGCCATGATCAACAAGAAAATGACCAAAATGTTCATCCCTTGCGACTGCTGCTGCCGCGTCACCAGGCCCGCTTCTACATTGCTAACTTTGATACCCGCCGCGCGCAGCTGATCGTCTATAGCCGTGCTGATCGCTTGTTGCTCTTCCATATTCGTGGCATCCGCTTCCATGCGGAAAGTAGCGGCGACGCCAGGCGCGTTGAGTTCAGTGGCGATGGTGTCATAGTTCGCGTATCCCAAGGAGTCGCCCAACATATCAACGAAAGGAAAGACGCCGATGACGGGCCACTCTTCGGCACGGCCGTCTTGAATACTAACCCGCAATGTGTCTCCCGGCTGCAGATCCGGATACTGATTGTAAATGGTGTCAGAAACGACCAGTACCTTCTCATCACCCGGCTCCAACCAACGTCCGGCAATCATATCGGGGTTTACGAAAGTCGTCCCTGCCGGCGGCGCCGATATGAGAAGATTGGAGACCATCTTGTCATCCTCGTCCAAGAGTTCAAACACCGTGCCTGACCATCCTTCCACCTTTTGAATGCCGGGCACCTGGAAGGCGAGCTGTTCCACCTTGGGAATACGGTAAGGTTGCTCCAGGGTCACCATGACATCGGCCATGAAATGCTGTCCCAGCTTGTCCATGAAACCGTTCAGCGAGGAGCGCACATTAAATACAGCGATGAAAATAGACCCGGCCACGATGAGCGTGAACAGGGTCAGGGCCAATCTACCTTTGCGCCGGAAAGTATTGCGAATAGAGAGCAGTAACGGCCGCGACAACCAGCGCATTCGCGTCCCCATGCGGTCCAATAGCCCCGAACCGCTGCTGCTCTCGCCGGGTCCGTCTTCGCTAATAGCCCGGCGCACGGTCGTCTTCGAACCTTTATTGACCGGGAAATAGCCGGCGGCCAGGGGGATGGCCATGGCCAGCACAACCTGCAAGATGATGGCAACAGGAATTACGCGGAAATCCTGGATCGCCACGCTCATGAAATCGCCCATAAAAACGGCCAGGCCATAGCCGGCCATCACGCCCAAGGGCACGGCGATTATTAAAGCAATGATGCCGTAGAAAACGATCAAGGCGATGTACATAACCGAAATCTGAAAACTGCGCGCGCCGACCAGCTTCATCACCCCGATTTGCCGCCGGTGCTGGGTCAGTAAGGCGTTCAGCGTGTTCACGATTAGCGAACTGCTGAGGAGCATCACCAGTACGCCTAATGCGCCCAACACGCCGATCATGGCCAGGGCGATCGACTCAGCAGGATGTTCGGTGGTTTTGTTAGTGTTGGTGCGGTAAATCGTGCGACCCGTGCGCTCAAGCTTGTCTTCGACCCGTTCGGCGACGTCGGCAATGGCCGCTTCATTATTACCATCTCCCTCTACTTGTACGTAGAGGCGATTGTAATTGTCTTGCCCACCTATCCACTCAGCGCTGTTGAGGGTCATATAGCCGCGTGGTGGGGCAGTGAAATCACCCGCCGCATATTGGTCGCTCACCTCACCTACGACAGGCACGGTGCGCAACGTACCATTAGGCAGCTGCATCAGCGCCTGATCGCCCGCGCTAAGACCGCTGCTGTTCATACGATCGCGCCTGACAATTAACTCCCGATCGCCTGGTTCGGCCGTGCCGTCCACGAGATCTATCAAGTTGATGGTGGAATTCGTGAAATCCTCGTTGGCCATGACATCGAGCGGTTTCCACGTTTTACCATCCAGGCTGACGCGTACCGGAACCATCTGGCGTCCTTCGGCCGCGGAAACGCCGTCTATATTCTGCACCGTCTTGACCATGTTGTCGTCAAAGGGATCGGTAATGATTTCTATGTTTGCCGGCTGGGCGGCCGCATAGCCGACGCGAATATCTTCGGCGACGATGACATACATGCTGGCAATGGTACCTACGGCGAAGACGCCCACGGCAATGGAGGCCACAACCAATAGGGTGCGCGTTCTACTCACCCACAGGTCGGCCAGCACCTTGCGCCAACTGGGTCTCAGGAAGCTCGCTTTCATGAAGCCACCTCCAGCCCGACACGGGATAAGTTTTCTGCGCGCCGTTCGTTAGCCACGCGTTTCAGCAGCTCTACCGTCTCTGGAGATTGCTGCATAATCTGGTAAAAATGTTCCTTTGGCAACATGGCTACTTCTGCCGGCGAACCGTCCGCTTGCACATTGGCGAGCGCGTTTCCATCGCCCATTAACTCGACTTCGCCGAAAAATTGGCCCCGTTCTAGGCAAGCAACAGCCTTATCCATACCCTTGCTGTTTACTTTGACACGGCCGTTGGCCACCATGAAAAACTGCTCCACTGGCTCACCCTGGCGCAAGATCATCTCGCCAGGCTCAAATACGCGCTTCTCTACTTGATGAGTAGCCTGCAACATCTGCGGATGATCCAACGAAGGCAGCGCCCGGGCAATGGCCGGATCGATGAGCTCACCGTCGGAGATGATAATATTGCGGTCTGTGCGGCTTGTCAGTGATGGATCATGGGTCACGATCAATATGGTCTTGCCGCGCGCTGCCAATTCTCGGAAGACGCGGATCACCACGTCGGCCGATCGCGAATCAAGATTTCCCGTCGGCTCGTCGGCCACGATGATCGGCGGGTCGGTGGCCAGCGAGCGGGCGATGGCCGCCGCTTGCTGTTGCCCGTTGGAAACGGAAGCCGGAAGATCATATGCATGTTCTTCCAGGCCAACCATCTTTAGCAGTTCCATAGCCCGCTGCGGCCGTTCGTTATACGCGTACACGTCACAGTAGTCCATGGGCAACATCGTATTCTCCAAGAGGCTCAACGTCGGCAGCAATTGGAAAAACTGGAAGACGATGCCCACATTGCGCCCGCGCCACAAAGCGCGTATGCTTTCCGACATGCTGTAGATATCTTCGCCGCCAATCGTTACGCAGCCAGATGTGGGGTGATCGATGCCGGTCAGCATATTGAGCAAGGTCGATTTACCGCTGCCGGATTTGCCCACCAGGGAGACAAACTGGCCGAATTCGATTCTCATGTCGACTCCCTTCAACGCCTCAAAGCTGCCCGCGGCGTTGACATAGGTCTTCACGACATCTTCCAGCAAAATAGCTGGTTGAGAAGTGTCGATGTTGTCGCCGTTTCCCTGGCGGCCGGTGTAAGCAGTCAGCAAAGCGCCTTCATTATCATCATTTTCCTTGATGACCTGCTCCTCGGATATGGTGATGATTTCCTCCTCTTCGGAGGCGTCATCGTCGGACAAATCATCGACCAGTTCGCCATCGGAGATGAGCACCCGGCGTGTGAAGCGCGCGGCCAAGTCCATATCATGGGTAACCATGATCAAGGTTTTACCGCCCTCCACCAGCTTGGTGAAGATCTGAAATATGGTTTCGGCCGTCACCGAGTCCAGGTTGCCTGTCGGCTCATCGGCGGCAATGATGGGCGGATCATTGACCAGCGCCCTGGCAATGGCCACGCGCTGCTTCTGGCCACCTGAGATATGAGCCGGCAATTTGTAGGCATGCTCCGTTAACTCCACAATATCCAGCAGCTCCATCGCTTTTTCACGACTTATCGCCGGCTGGTAATGCCCTGCAAATTCCTGCGGCAGCATGATATTGTTGACCAGGTCTAACTGCGGCAGCAGTTCAAATGATTGGTACACGATACCCAGGTTTTTGCCGCGCCACACGGCTAACTCATCCTGGTTCAAGGTCCCTATCGAAACTGGCTTTAGATCGCCATTGCTCGATAGCTGCTCTGGCGGCACAAACAGGACTTCCCCCGACGAAATCTCGCTGACTCCCGAGATCATATTGAGCAGCGTCGTCTTGCCGGCACCCGACTTACCGACGATTCCCAGGAACTCCCCTTTGGCCACGTCCAGGGTAATTCCCTTCAGCGCCACAAAATCACCGGCACCCGTATTGTAGATTTTTTTTACATCCCGCAATTGCAGAATCGTATCAGTCATAACCTAAGGTATCCTTTGTATAAAGTCGGGTTTCTAACTGCTAGAATTGGCGGCCGTCTTCTTATTATAAAAGCCCGGTTTTGAAAGTGTGCACAAGTTGGGTAAAAACCGGGTTTCTGGCCTCAAGCTAAATCACAAGGCTCCATTTTAAGAGAAAACAGCTTTTTTGATGTGCGCATAAACGGTCAAAAGCGCTTCGACGAGCTGCTCATGCTCTTCAGACGACATCTGCATCACCAGATTTTCGTAATGCTGTACATGCGCTAACAACATCTGTGACCACTCATCATTCGTCGTTTCATCTTGCACCAGCAATCCAAAAGCAAATCCGCCGAGCAGCATCAATTGTGCCTGCTTGTTTTCCTCGCTCGTTATCAATATTTGCGGCAAGTAAGCCAACAATTTCGGTTGCCTTGCCTTTTTATGCAGCCTGATCGCTACAACCGTCATCACCGCCACACAGTAGCGAATCCCAACCGGACCATCAGGAGGCATGCTTGCCAGCAATCCCTGCACCACATCCGCTTGCTGGAAATCACCCTGGTGCATTTTATTCAATAGGAACTGCCTTAAGTGTGCTTCATCGAACTCGGCCAGATCGTCTTTCTTACCCCGCCTTTGTTTATGATCGGCCGTTGAAAATACCGGACAGAAAAGCCGTTCGGCTCGCCCAGGGCCCGATTTGTCCGCGGCCAGTTGGTATTCAGAACTGACCATGCCCTTCTCTTCCAGCACACAGAGCATGTCGTAGGCTGTAAACGGACTGACGCCCAATCTTTCGGCCAGCGTAGAGTAATGGATCGGTCCGTCCAGCTCCCGATTAAGATCAATTAGATTAACAACGAACTCTTCTTGCCGTCGCGTCAGCTTCATGCCAATAATTCCAAAAATCCCAAACTTTCCAAAAAATTAGCCGATCCTGGGCTTATAGTCAACCTAAACCATACGAGTGTCATCCGCTGTTAAGCAGATCGGCCGCTTAGTGATCATCCTGTTTATCCGCTCTCATCCGCGTCCAATTTCCAAACTGTCGGGTAGCTAGATGACTGCCCAATGATGACTGACCACTCTTTACCAATAATTATCTCACAATCAATTTATCATGTATAGTAATCACCAATCGTGAAGACTGCGCGTAGAAGCACCTGATTAGATTTGAACCATTTGGGGAGAAAGTTATGGACAATCAACAAACAACCCCGCGACGCCGCTCCTTACTCTGGACGCTACTTATCATCCTCAATACTTTTGTGCTAGGTGGCTGTCTTGCCCTTCTAATTGTCAACCGCCTGCTGCAAAGGCAGCTCGATGTGTATACCTCCTCTCAGAGCATGGCCGCGGGGTCGACGATTCTTGACTTTATGGACGATCTTCTGCCCTTGTACTTGATCTGTGGTTCTGTTTTATTGTTATTATTGCTGCTGACCACGGCCGTATGGGCCTGGACAAAAACCCAATCACGATTCTTACGTTACGGCACGCTAACCTTGATCTTGTTAGCGCTTGCCCTCCTAGTTGGGATATGGCTATTTGGCAGCAATAGCGAACCGATCACCCCACCAACCACGCCAACGCCGACGTTATCAACCTAGAAAGCATCACCAGGCATCTGGCGTAAGCAATAAATATTACAAAAAAGTTACGAATTCATTGTGTATCCAACCTGAATTTGAAGGACACGCTCGCATTGCTACTCGACCAGTACCGGCTTACTCCTGGTAAAATTAAAATCTTCTCATAAATTTTTAGCTATGATCAAACTATATGCCTGTTGCGTTTTCTATTTGGATCATGTAGAATTATGGACAGGGTTAGAGGTTTATTCCAAGTGCGTGCATGAGTTCGTTTGTTTGTGAGTAGGACTCATGCGAAAAATTTAGATTCCAGGTGCCAAACACCCAACTTTGCTCTGAACTCATTTGGCAACTTAACTTATCTGTAGCAATTGATGACGCATTTCATCTTGTCCTGGCTTAGGATAAGGCTACTGTACAATGCAAAGCTATGTCGCTAATTCTTAGAAGCCCGAACCAGCATATTAATCTCAGGCGGAGCCGACGCCCCAACGATCCTAAGCGTGAGGCTTCTTTCCCTGTATCTGGTTCGGTCCTTCTGCGAGGATCAAATATGTAAACATTATCAAAAACACCGTAGCGGAGAGGGAACGGGCGAATTGGTTGCAACAATTCGCCCGCAGGCAAGGTAATATGAGTGGGGCTCAGAGTACCTACCTTGCCACTATTTTACCCCCCCTGTCTCAATAGCACAATGATTCTAAGATGTTGATCGGCCGTTGCCGGCTTTCAGAAGCGTTTTTCGCTTTGGCCCCAACACCATTAACAAGATCGCAGCAGAATTGTGCAACCCCTCCCTCTCCGCCTACGGAGTTCGATGCTTGGTTTCTTAGCTGAAGTATCACGATGCAGGTGGGCAAAAATCATGAGTAATCTTCAAGTTAAAGGGTTTGGCGCGCTAGAGCTTTCCGAAAACGGACTTGCCGTGCAAAGCTTTCCCACACGCCACGTTGAGGAGCTGCTAGGATATCTGCTCCTCAATCAGAACAAGACATTTGGCCGCGAAGAGCTAATTGATTTATTGTGGCTCTATGATGCTTCTGAGAACAGCCGCGCTCGCTTTAGCACAGTTCTCTGGCGATTACGGGGAGTGTTTAAGAAGCTAGGCGTTGAAGCCAGCGCTTTCTTGCGTGCTACGCGCGACCACATCACCTTTGCACCTGAGGAACCGCTTCAATTTGACGTCGAACGATTTGAACGCCAACTAGAGGTCGCCTGGTCAAAAAAAGAAGATATTGACAAGCTTGATGAACTAACCAGGGCCGTAAATCTGTATCAAGGCGAACTCTACAGCGGCATTTATGTGGATTGGTGCTTGATTGAGCGCGAACGCCTAGCCCGCAAACACATGCAAGCCCTGGGTGAGTTGATGCATTGTCATATTCGTCAGAATGATCTGGTCAAGGCCATTGAAATTGGGCAGACCATTCTGAATATCGATCCCATGCGCGAGGAAGTGCATCGAGGTTTGATTTTTTGTCACGGCAAGCTCGGTCATAGAGCCGAAGCGGCCGCGCAGTTCCAGCAATGCGCCCATTATATGATTTCCGAACTCCAAGTGTACCCCATGCCGGATACAGTGCGCGTCTACCAACAGATCATGGCCGGGTACATGAACAACAACGTAGCAAGATCAAATGGCGACATGGTTG
>JAACFF010000035.1 GCA_009937635.1 Chloroflexota bacterium | reverse complement strand
GTTGTTTTGCCCGTAGAATGCCCGTGCTCCAAGCGACGTCCTGCTGGTAGACATCATACGAACCATGCCGCAGATATTCCCGAAATTCGGCATACTCCCGGTTACCTTCGCCACCGGCAATTCGCACATTAGACCGTCTTCTCAATGCCGCCAATCCACGGTAATCATGGCGGTCGAGTGGCTCTTCCAGCCAGTAAACCCCAATTTCTGACAGGGCGTCGGCCACATAGACGGCGGTCGTAAAATCCCACGGTGGCGTTTCATCCCAGGGCATTCGCCAGGCCTGGTTTGCATCCACCAAAATTTGCATATCCGGGCCGGCAGCATCACGCACCGCCTGGGCCATGCGTATGTCTTCCCGTGGATCATCTGCATGGAACCGGACCTTTAATGCTGGAAAGCCCATCGCTTGTAGCTCCTGGGCGAATGCTTGCCGTTCTTGCAAGGTCCGCGAGGTACCAGTCGATGCGTAGACGGGAACCTGGGTGCGGTTTCCGCCTAGCAAACGCCACAATGGCTGGTCACTGATTTTGCCGACGAGATCCCACAAGGCAATTTCCAAAGGCCACATACGACCGTAATGAAATTGCAAATTGTCTAAAATACGCACGTGACGCTCAATAGCAAACGGATCCTGACCGATGAATAGTGCTTCATGACCCGCGAAACCGAGCATCGTATCACCGGAGCCGACCCCTTCAAAATCACCTGCCCGGACCCGTACAATCGTACTCGTTAAACTTTTACGCGGGTTTGGATCCCAGGCAGCGTGAAATGGAGGATTAAGAGGCAGACGATAGTGACGGATTTCAATGGATTCGACCAAAGGACTTGGCATCTCGTGAATTTTCTCCCTAATCTTACAAATCCATCATCAGCTCATCCAGTTTCAGTGCTTTCAGACAGGATCGGGTCGGAACGGCCGTGTCCGGATCCCAGCCCATCAGTTCGTAGTACCTTCGCTTCGCCCGGGCGATCGTTTCCTCGGTAATTTCCGCCCCGGCAATCGGCCCCTCCTTAAACCCTTTGCGCACCCGCTTAGGCAATTGATCATCTTCACTTGTGAATCCTTCTCGTAAATTGAACAGGCGTGAGAGTGTCTGGGCCCGTGCCCCCACATCCAAAATGTCTTGGATCGTGTAGGTTATGCCGGTCACGCCAGACAGTGCATCGGCCATATGTTGGTAGTTATAGGGGTAAAAATGACAGTTTACTGCGCAATCCTGAAAATGCATCCAGTTCAACTCATTGAAAAAGATGCGCATCTTATTTTCGTCAATTTCTGTGGGTAGCTGCGGCCGTACATGTTGTTCCGCTGGCAGGGCGGAATTGACCCGTTTGATGCCTTCACCATCGCTCACAAAATCCGTGTCGTGCATATTCATCATATGGTCAGCGCCTACCGGAGCCACCGCATACCCAATTCCCATTGCGTGTTTCAAACGCGGTTCGTGCATCGGCAGCTCCTGCCCTTTAATAGTCAGGTTGAAAGGTTTCGTTTCTGGTCCAAAGCGCTCGCTCATGCGGGCAACGCCTTCAGCCATTACATCGCCAAATCCTTGGCGATTAGCGATCATTTCCACGGCCCTTACCAACAGCTCGGCATCCCCCCAATGAAAGGCCAAGCCACCGGTATCGGCCTCCGTCAGGATGCCACGTGCGAAACATTCCATCACGAAGGCGATGCTGGCGCCCGTAGATATGGCGTCCAGGCCGTTGGCATTGGCCAGTTCGTTCGCTTTGGCTACAGCCAGATTATCAGTCACGTCGCAGTTTGAGCCGAAAGCAGCCATAGCTTCATATTCTGGACCACCATAGATAGGATCTAGTTTCTGGTATGGGTTTTCACTTTCATGTTCAAACACCTGCTTGCAGGTGATGGGACAGGCCTGGCAGGTGTCCCGTTCCTTAAGGAACATCTCGTAGTTGCGTTCTCCGCTCAAAAGCTCCGGCACTTCAAAAACCGGCTCGCTAAAATTTTGCGTAGGCAGGCCGCCCAGATATCCCCAGTTCATCAATGAATCTTGGGTGCCACGGCCGATGCCTTCGGTGGCCCAGGCTGCCAATTCCCTGTAATTGGCCCCCAGCCATTTAGCGACACCGGTCACTTGTTTACGCATAGCTACTGGCACTTTCATCGTCCCGCGCACGGCCACTGCTTTCAGATTTTTTGATCCCATCAAAGCGCCCAGGCCATTGCGTCCCGCTGCCCGGTTGATATCGTGCATTACCGCAGAATATAGAACCCCGTTTTCTCCAGCCGGGCCAATTTGCGCTATGCGGATGCGCTTGTCCCCCAACTCCGATTGGATAGCCCGCTGAGTAGGCGCTGTTTGTTGACCCCACAGATGAGACGCCGGACGAATTTCAACCTCGCCATTATTCAACCAAACGTAAACTGGCTTATCAGCCCTGCCTCGAATCACCAGCGCATCATAGCCAGCCCGTTTGAATTCATGACCCCACCACCCTCCGGCTTCGCTGCTCGCGATAGCTCCAGTCAGCGGTGATTTTCCGCCGACCCCATGCCTTCCCGAACCCGGCAGATTGGTTCCCTGCAAAATCCCTGGAGCAAAAATTAGCAGGTTTTCTGGGCTGAGCGCATCAGCACCCCGCGGCAAATCGCGTAAAAGCAAATAGGCCACCAATGCTCGCCCGCCAACCAGCAAACGATATACATCCTCAACAGGTTCTTCGACAGTGATCTGGCCTGTACTTAAGTCGACGTGCAGAATGCTTCCGTGGATTCCTCCAATCATCTATTTGATCCTTAAATTGCAGTTTTAAGATACCGGTATTATACCTTAGATACCCTGAAGATTGCCTACGGATAGCCGCCTGGTTGCATGGTCTGGCGTGGCAGTTGGATAGGAAATTCTTCCCGTATCCGGGCATCCAAATTGTCAGAAAGAAGTTTCGGAAAGTGAGAATTTAGGATTTCCCTTGCTCTATGTCGGGCAATCTCACGCATATCCCAGCTACCTGCTGCTTCCCAATTGGCGCGGCTGGTACGATCGGCCGTATGTGGGTAAACATATTCGCTCTGCATTAGTTCCAGGGTCTGTGGATGGTCAAGATAATGACCTTCGCCCAGGGCACCTTCGTGAATGACATCCAGTGACAAAGTTTCATCATTGACTTCCAGGCCACGCACCAAACGCAAAATCTGTCCTCCCAGATCATCATCAATCACATATTGCTCATAGGCGACTGTCAACATCGATTCCAACATGCCGGCTGCATGATGATTGAAGTTTGCCCCGGCCAGTGCAGTCGCAGTAATCGTCATACCCTTTTCGTAGCCGGCTTGCACATCAGGCACTTTAGCTTCGGTGAGGCCACAGGTATTGTAAATGGGCAGGTTGTAAAAGTGGGTCAGCTGGGTAGCGGCCGCATTCATCAAGGCGAGCTCAGCCGATCCTCCAACTGTGCTTCCGGTTCGTAAATCGGCAACGAGGGGCATGCCGCCCATTAGCAAGGGGTGGCCAGGTGCCAGAAGTTGCACATAAGTGATACCGGCCAGTTCTTCGGCCACGGTTTGCACCAGGGTTCCTACCAAAGAGGCGGGCGAGGTAGCGCCAGATTGTGGAGCGGAGACCAGTGAAACGGCAATGCCGGCGCGCACCGCCGCAGTCAGTGTCTCCACCGTTTCTGGGGCGAAGCGCAATGGGCTGACGACATAGCCTAAATTGAGGCTGAAAAACGGCCGCGCCCGGAAGGCCGCTTCATCTCCGGCTATCATGATCGCTAACTTTTTCAGTTCCGCCACTTTGTCGGGGAAATAACAACTGCCCATGACATGTTTCCGCGTACTCGCAAAACATGCATAAAATGTATTGACATCAATAAGGTCATTGGGCACATCGCGAGCAACGACGGGGCGTAAGTAAAAGTGAATATTCTCCAGTTTGTCCACCAGACGGCCGATATCGTAAAGATCCCTTAGGGCAGAATCACGTGCATGGCCTGAATCCAGGTCCAATACCTTCACGGCTGCGCCACCGGTGCCCAGGTAAACTTTTTTGGCCGTAAGGTTCAAATCGTGCTTTGGGTCACGCCCGTAAAATAAAACATTTCGATTGGTCAATTTCAAGGCCTGCTCAACCATATTTCGCGGGAAATAGACACGGTCAAGAGCTGCATCCACCTTTGCGCCCGCTTTCTGCAATATGTCGCGACATTCTGAATCAACTATATTAACGCCTGTATTTGCTAACACGGACAGGGCTGCTTCGTGAATCCGAACCACGTCTTCATCACTCAACGGTTTGTAATATCCGCCTTCAAGGCCCGGCCTTATGGGGCTTTTCACTTCCGCCCTTGCCTTAACATCGCTTGATCGTCTTTTTCGAATTCGTTTTCGTTTCATAACAGTTGCGATTACGGTGCGGCGCGGCAAATTGACTCCATAGTCGCTTCATCCGACTCACGGGACGAGTTCCACCAATCGAGATCAACAAAAGCAGCGTTGGCCAGCGCCGGAGCCTAAGCGGATTTTCCCCGATCAAAGATTGCTGGCTTCTTCCCCAATGCTAACACTCCAAAAGACTAGGAAATGGAACCGATGCCATATGCGCCTTGCAACAGTTCTCCCGATAAAAACCGGTCCATGGCATAGGGCGTAATAGGGACTCGAATATCTTTCTCGAGCACCATTTGTGCCAATCCCTCCCCAATTGTTGGCGCAAGTTTAAAGCCATGCCCGCTAAAACCGACCGCCACATATAGCCCTTCATGTCCCGGCACTTCGCCTACGATCGGATTCCAATCGGGCGTGATATCGTAGGGTCCTGTCCAACCCGCAGTGACAGAAGCTTCTGCGAAGGCCGGCATACGGTGCGCAATGAGGTCAGCCATTTTTTCTATGTGAGCCCCGTCCACATGATCGATCAGGCTGTCTGGATCTTCAATCGGATCGCCATGATCGCCGGTTCCTAAAAGTACGTACCCGCCCGTCTCTGGTCGGAAATAGATTTTTTCAGGAGTGGTTAAATCCTTGACAATCGGCCAATCCAACCGGTAAGGTTCCTCTGCCTTCAAAGTAATCACTTTATGGCGGCTGATTTCATAGGGAAATTCCATGCCGACCATCTGGCCTAACTGGTTCGTCCAGGGGCCCGCTGCCATGATCACAGTGGGGGCGGTAAAATCCCCCCGGTTAGTATGAACGATTTTTAGCCGGCCATTGAGAGTGATATCGGTCACGGCCGCGTCTGTATGAAACTCAACCCCCAAACCTTGTGCCCGGCTGGCATATGCGATCGTTGTTAGGTAAGGATCTGCATAACCTGTGAAACTATCGTAACCGATTACGCCGGCATCATCATACTGCAACAGGGGGTGAATATCGCGGGCTTCCTGTGGGGTAAGCACGGCCGTGTCAATACCATGTTCGTTCTGCTTTCTGAAAACCGCCTCCATCGACGCCCGGTGTGCTTCCGGACCCAAAATAATGTATCCAGTTCGACGAAATCCGGCATCTCCTCCGACGACTTCATCAAAGTTGGCGAATATTTTCAAGCTTTCCACGGCATGGTTTAGATTGCTTTCGATGGAATAATGTGTGCGGATGATGGCGCACGATTTAGCCGTGCCGCCAGAACATAAATCTCCTCGTTCCAGCAGCACGACGTCATGGGCTCCATGCTTAGCCAGATTATATGCCGTACTGCACCCGATCACCCCACCGCCGATGACCAGAAATTCGGCTGTTTTTGTCATAATTCTTCCTTCTGCATCTTCGCGCTGGTCATACAGAGTTCACATCCAGGGGAAGGGTGCATTGGACCTTGGTAACGTTTCCCGATTAGCAAAACGGCTATACGCAAAAGGTGCCAGCAACTCGCTGCCTTCTCCCGTTAAGATGCGAGCTACCTGTTCGCCAACACCAATCATTTTGAAGCCATGATTGCTGTCGGCAATAGCATAAACATTCGGCCGTACAAAGTCAAAAACCGGGAAATTATCGGCGGAGAATGCGCCGACTCCCCCGGATGGTTTCTTCGATGCATATTGCCGGGTGCCTTCATATCGTTTCATACAGTGCGCGAGAGAAGCCACCCACAAGTCATAAAATTGGTCATCAACACAATAATGGGGGCTGCGCGTGCCGTATGGATCTAATTCGCACTCAAGACCCACATCCAATGGTACGGCCCCGCCCTGTACAGAATGCTTATCCCGTTTGAAATAGATGCCCCACGGTTGGTCCCATACCAGGCGTCCATCTTCGCTAAATAACGGTACATCACTATCTACGTGCACCAATGGAGGTCGCTGGCCATCATTGGTAATGTGAATGTACGGGTTGATCTCGATCTCCCCCTCTTGGAGAGCCAGATAATGCCAGAGATCTGTCATCTGATCCGGATGCCTAGGGTCTGGCACTTCTCGAGGTAGTTCTAGCATGTCCCAGAGCTGCTTGATCCACGGGCCGACGGCGACGACTACCGCGCCAACCTCCACGCGACCGATATCCGTGTGCACGACGGTGACCGATCCATCCCCGGCAATATCAAATCCCGTCACTTTTACACCTGTCATAAGCCTTGCATCTACCCCTTCCGCCTTTATGCCCAGCCCATGAATCGCCTGTTTGCTCCAGGCATGACCACCCCGATGTTCATGCAGCACAACCTCTAATTTTTCCGCTTGCCAATCATGAAAAATGCTCTGCATATACTTCTTAACCTTATTTTCCCCTTCGATGAAGGTGGAAGGATAGCCCAATGATTGGTGCCGTTCGTAGACAGCGGCCAATCCCTCGGCCATAGGAGCAAAAGAAGCCGTCAGATAACCAACAGAATTGTAAGCAAAATAATCCGGGTCTGATTCCCATATGTCCATGCAGTGAATCATCAAATTAGTCATCGGTTCCTGATAATAGTTGCACCGCACATTGCCGCAGGCCACACCAGAAGCTCCAGCTGCAATGCCAGTCTTGTCCAAGACCAGGATATTGTTACCTTCCCCTTGACCTTTTTCCTTAAGATATTTGCCCAGATGATACGCGGTAGATAATCCGTGCACGCCTGCACCAATGATGAGGTATTCAACTTTGTTGGGTAAGGCCATTTTTATGTCTCTCCTTTCGGATATGTTTGCCACTTGCACATTGCGAAGTTATGTGTCAGTAAAATTCCGGTAAAACGACCTGGTTCTTGGGGCTTGTGCTCCAGACCGACCGTTGGCATAAGTCTGAAGCTAAACTTTCACTCATAACAAACCAGATAAATGATCAATGGACGAATGGTGTGCGTGAAATGGCGGGTTACTCTTCCCACAACTGATCCATCTCGCGCGCCAGGATGTCGCCCAAAGCGGCATGAATGACCGGCAAAAAGGGGCGGGGCACGGCCGTAATCTCCAGCACGGCCGACGCATCCACACCTTGCACAACGGGTAACTCCCTGTTTCCTTCAGGGACCGCCAAGACTACCTTAGCGTTACGGGCCCGATAAACCTGTGTGTCTACCAACGCCGCTGCCTGAAACAACGGATCCGTCGCCAAAATCAATATCAGCGTATCATGCTCAGGATCGGGGCCGCCTACCGTGGCCAATGGGCCGTGCCAGGCTGAATCAGTGTACAACTCTTCAACCATGAACCCCTGTAAGCGGAATGAGCGAGCGATGCTAGCAGCGCCTACAAAGTCTTGCCCGCCACCGATAATCTGCATCTTATCAAAACCAACCTCTACATATGGAGCCAAGATGTTGTTTACCGCTTTCGTCAACCGGGTATTCTCCATTAGCTGGGTGATTAGCGGAGGCAATTGAGCCAAACCAGACTCCCAATACACCGTGTTCTCACCCTGATGTCGCGCCAGATGAACAGCCAGACCAATTAAGAATAGAGCTGTCGACAACTCCTTCTGTAGCGGCGACAAGTCAGAAGGCAGAGCGATCGTTTGCCCATCCCGCACGGATAGCACAGCTCCGGCCTGTACAAAATACAGCGAAACTGCGCCTGCCCGTGCTTGTTGCAGATCCCCATTGTGGCGACAGCGAGTTCTCAGCTCTGTGCCCAGCAACTCCCGCCACGCCCCTTGCGCCATCCGCACACCATTCTCCATGGCTCCATTCTCGGTAACGACGACAAGATGCCCAAGGTCATTGAATTCCAGGATAGATGGCAACAGTTCGCTGATGGCTGAAATAGCTGACCACAAGGAAGCTCGTGCATGTTCACCACTCCTTTCGCTCCAGGCTGCATGAGCAACATGACCTTCACTAAATCCCGCTAAATCAACATTGATAAAATCACGCCGTGCCTCTACTTCTGTCCGTTTTTCTGCCCCAGTCGTAGTCACCGACTTCGCCAGATTGCGTGGCCGGTCAATCTCATCGGCCGATAGGCCCCGCGCATAAGCAATAGCGACTGCCAGGTCAAAGAAAAAGGGCGCATCGATTAATGGCTGAAGGGGTGCACTGACTGCTGGGGAGACGAAAACATCGACATTTGGCAATGTCTGCCATTCCGCCAACCTCTCATGTGGCGTAGTGTGAATGAGACACCTTACATCCAATTCGTGCACAAGATCGATTATGAACTGTGCCTCACGTTGAGCCTTAATAGTCGTGGCATTAATGATAAACAATGTGCGCCAGCGATCGTGGCCCGCTAGAGCAGTATGTTCGATGATGGCCCGTAAATCAACTGCATCGAATTCGAAGTTTCGCGCCAGTACTTGTGCCAGTTCCTCAACTTTTAACTCCGCTTCGACATCAACCGGACTATTGCCAACGACAGCGAATTTATTGAAATGTTCGTAGGCACGCGTCACCCTCTGCAATCTTGCCCTTCTACGGTCATCAGTTTCGATGGCTCGCAAATGTTGGGGTAACAGTATGGTCAAATCGTGCGCCAATTGCGACGAGTTTGTTACATCTTGCTCCCCATGACGAAGATCAGCCAGATGTAAAAACAGCAAATCCAGTGTAAATAAAATCGCTTCGTACCCTTTGACCGTGGCCACAGACACCTCAACACCCGTATGAACATCAATCGTTCCGCCACTGCGGGCTGCCCGGCGGCCCAAATCGCTCTGTGATCTACCAGTAACAGCCAGACGTAAAACGTCCATCTCGGCCAGCCACTTGTCCACTTTTAGCAATGAATCAGTCGTACCTGACCAGGAAATCTCAATGGCAAAATCAGATGCTGGGTCAATCGTCTTCCCCAGGTTGAGGACCTCAATGGGCCGGTAGGTGGTCACCGTCACACCGGTCAAAAGTTCCCGGCAGAGTGGTGCGGCGGCTTGGGCGTCGCGCCAGGAGCTGCCTTCACCGATCAGCGATACCCGCCGCAATCTTTCCAGTTTTTCACCGAAGCGAGCTACTAAATTTCTGAGGTTAAGACCTGGGGCAATTAATTGTCTATCGTGCCAACTGCTCTCCATTTGAATTTGGCCGTCCAACACATATGCCGCCACAAGACCCTCTATTACATCCGGGATTTCAGCAATATGAAGCTCAGTGTAGGACGGGTAGCCTTGTTTGCCAACCAGTGCCGGATTGAGTCGCATGGATTGCTCCACTACCGGGATATGCACGCCGTCATAACGGCTGATTACAACTTCTGGAGCAAACTGGCTGTTGATCTCAGATGGAGTAATCCGGGCAAACAGCTTCTGTCCTTGATTGAGATGGTCATCAAGAAAGATGGTGCTAACTGTAAATTGATCAAGGATGGCCTCGATGATGGCCAGATCAGCTTTGTCAGCCTGCAACCCTTCAATTTGAGCGACGGCCGATTCTACTTCATCTCGCGGCCACAACATCAAAGCCGCATTTACATCCGAGGCAACCATTAGCTCTCGCCGGCCCTGGGCATCGGTTCGCGTGACCAGAGCGATCGGTTTGTTATGACTGGTCACATACAATGTGTTGGGTCTTCGGCAGCTATAAAAAGCACATGCGTGAGCATTACCCTGCCGCATCCGCCACATGGCCAGTCTCAAAGCCTGCTCTTCCACATCTGAAACGCCAGAATCAATCAATCGCGCCAGGAATGACTGATCTTCGGTCGATAGTGTACCTTCCTCCATTACCCATGCCATATGCTCCCACTCATAAGTGAGTACCTCGGACGTGTTTTCAGTTCGATGAACCGCTTCAGAATCTGGCACACTCCGCGCCCGCCACCATTTCTCTTGGGCAATCAGGCTACCCAACATCAACGAGGGATTGTGGGAGCCGTTTTCACAAACCACTCGCGTTCCGCTGCGATCACTTATGGGATGGGTGTTGGCTTCTGTAACAGCCCCAACCATGGCCCAACGGCCGTGCCCGAGCACAACCCGCGCGCCTGATTTACGCAATGTGGGCAAAGGATCAGCAGCAATGACCGCTTTCAGCTCGGAGGCCGTGCCTACGGCTCGGCGTACCGCCAACTTACCATCACCGCCCATCACCGCCAGGCCGGAGGAATCAGGGGCGCGGTAAGCCAGGAGCTCTAGCGCATTCAGGACTCTGTCGACGCCATCGTTGGGACCAAAGTAACTAACAATGCCACACATGAATTACATTTATTTCTTCCGTTGTCACATTTCATCTAGCAGAATCGTAAATCTGGCTCGAATCGCTGCATCGACTTCCGGTTCAATTGGAATCGCCCGATGGGATTGCAAAATCTGGCGCGCCTTGATGCGCGCCCGCTCCCACATGTCCAGACTCCCATCCGCTTCCCAGTCACCGCGGCTTTGACGGTCGCCTGTATGCGGATAATAATATTCACTCTGCATCAAGTCCAGGCTCTGCTGGGTCCCCAGGAAGTGACCTTCCCCAAAACAAACCTGCTCAATGACATCCAGCGAAAGAGTTTCATCAGTCACTTCAATGCCGCGCACCATCCGCATGATTGCCCCGTTAATGTCATCATCAATCACATACTGTTCGTAAGCAACGGTCAGCATCGATTCCAACAGCCCGGCCGAATGATGGATATAGTTGGCCCCGGCAAGAGCGGCCGTCACACTGGTCATCCCTTTCTCATAACCTGCCTGAATATCTGGAATCTTGGAATCAGCCAAGCCAGAAGAGTTGTAAACAGGTAAATTGTAGTAATGGCCGAGTTGAGCAACAGCGGCATGCATCAAGGCGAACTCCGGCGCGCCGCCGACAAAATTGCCTGTGCGCAAATCAGAAACCGATGGCACATAGCCCAAGACGACTGGCGTCCCTGGCTTGACAAGATGGCAGTAAGTGAGGCCAGACAACTCTTCAGCGTTGATCTGTACCAGAGTGCCGGCCAAGGCCGCCGGGCTGGTAGCTCCAGACTGGGGCGCGGAGGAGAGGAATACAGGCATTTCTTGCCGGACGATTTCGGTGAGGACTTCAACCGTTTCTGGCGCGTAACGCAAAGGACTCACCGTCCAGCAGGTAACGAAGGAGAAAATCGGCCGTTCTCGCAACGCCTCCTCGCTGCCGGCGACCATCGCTCCCATCTCAATCACGTCGCGTAACGACTGCACCGAAAAACAATTACCAGTAACGTGTTTGGTCGTGTTGATCATAGCCGCGTAATACGTGTTCAGGTCCAGATGTTCCGATGGGATATCCCGTGCCACGCAAGCCCGCAAATAGAAATGAATGTTGTCCAGCGCATCCACCAGTTGACCAATCTGACCCACGTCTGCCAATGTCGTGTCTCTAGCTCGTCTTGTGCTTGGATCTAAAACTTTAACGGCCGCTCCCCCTGTCCCCATATATACCCGATTGCCGCCCAATATCATGTCATGTTTAGGATCCCGGCCGGCTAGAAAAATCTCATTTTGTGCCACCGCTAGTGCATCTTCCACCATACCACGCGGGATAAATACTCGATTGCGACTCGCATCGATCCGCGCGCCGGCTCTTTGGAAAATATCACGGCACTCCGAAGGGTGGACCTCAATCCCTGCCCGTTCCAGAAGTTCAAAAGAAGCCTCACTGATCCGCTGGATATCCAGTAACTTAAGCGGTTTATACTGGCCACCCAATAGCCCCGGCTGAACCACACTGGGTTTTGCCGCCGTTTTACTTTGCTTCCGGCGGTGCTTTCTTGTCTTTTTACGTGTCACCGTAACCATCCCTTGTCTTGACTCGAAGAACGAGTGAGGCGACTCGTTAAACGATTCAAGAAAAATTATGCAAACATTCTACTTGAGCGTAACGTACTTGGTCCCACACTTTAAGTCAGTCAATTTGCTATATCCGCCGTGATCGCATTCGCCAGCATTATAAGCGCTTGCGGATCCAATTCCAACCCGGACATAGGGTCGCCCGAGCTTATGTTAACTTTATGGCAGTCGGCAATGGCCACGTCAAAAATCACGGGCAATTCTTCAGGCAGGCAGAGAGGTGCCACTGCACCCTTTATATATCCGGTAACAGCACTTATTTCTGTCGCCAAGGCAAAAGTAAGGCGCCGCCACTGCTCATCTCCCAGAACCATACGAACAGCTTTAGGATCCAGCCGTTCGTGCCCCAGTACACAGGCCATTACATACCTTCTTTCGCCCGATTTCTCGCGCAGCAATATGGATTTCACCATTTCCTCTGCCACGACCCCACGCTGGGCAGCTGCCGCTTCCACCGTATAAACAGCTTCAGAGTGAGGCAGTAAGCGGTACGGGATGCCATGTGTGTCTAACAAGTCAGTGATTTGTGTGCGCATAGATGACGGCAACTTGTCGCTGAACGGCGACCTAAACCTGAATAATCGTCGAGTGAAATACAAGCCTTGGATCCATTACAACAGTTTCGCACCAGATATCGAATTGGTGAAGGGCTGCGCTTGCGTTGCCAACATTGATTAAATATCTCCCAGATCGCCTTACAAAATAGGCTTCACGGACCCGAGATATTTTCCCGCGTCTTCAAACAGATCGGCGGTGTGTCTCCAGGCCGACATGCGGCGACGCACTGATCAACGTGGTCAGCCTCGTTACATCGGTTGCTTCTGCAAGATGCCAAATCGCCTTTTCCAAACGTTCCACTCGTTGCTCCTCCAGCATCTCGCCCGCCAGCCAGCGAAACTTATGCCTAAGTTTACGATCTGTCGCCGGCTGGTCAGCATCCCAATCTGGTAAATGCTCTCTTGATCGCTTAACCGTGCCATCTGCTAACAATATCTCAACACGGGTAAAGCGTTTGGCAGGGAAGCGAGCACTATAAGTATCATCCTCAATTAACTCCACCCGTTCCGACAAACTCAGAATAGTTGGATCTTCAAGCGATGGACCGCTTAATTCCTTCGGGCCCAGCTGATTATTCACCAGGGCGGCCGCTAATGGGAAAGGCAAACTATACTGCGCTTCTTCAGTCGATTTCGGGCAATGCATCGACAAACTCACTGCTTCACGAAACGCATAGACGCGAATCTTTCTTATGGCTTCCAGAGAAAATTTGTTTTGTCTCCGTAATTCGAGAACTGCAGCAATCGCCGGCTGTGCCCAACGACATACCGCATGAGGCTTGAAGTATTGGTCCATGATATGCCAACTTTCGCCTAAATCGTGCCAATGCCCTTGAACATCTTCTGCTTCGATGGTGATTGCTGGCGCGCCAGTAAACCCACCCTTAGCCATCATCGCTGCGCTGACACCCACCATTGCTCCCCAGCCTGACCCATCCTTCAACATCGTCGGATATTCGATACAGCGCATCATCTGAGAACGTGGGCCGTGGTATTCAGCAATGCCTAGTGCATGCCTGGTTTGTTCAGATGTGAGTTGTAGCTGGCGAGCTGAAACGGCCGCTGCTCCCAACGCATTCCACGCCCCTGATGTATGGTAATCGCACGCTGTGCTGTGCAACACTAGCCCCGCTCGTGCTGCAAGCTCATATCCAACCACCAGGCGCGCCAACAATTCCTTTCCAGAAACCTCCCCATTATTCAACATGGCAAAAGCCGCTGGTATAATAGCTGCGCCGATGTGCCCTTTTACTAGATTGTATCCATCGTGAATGTCCAGCGCGTCAATCGTCATGCCATTCGCAAGCGCCGCACCCGGTGCAGAAACAGACCGGCCGTCCAACCACAACTGCGCACCGTCTCCGCCAAAAGCCGACGCCGCGAAATCATGAATAATGCGCGACAAATCAGTTTGGTGACCGGCAATGGCTGTACCTACCGTATCCAATAAGCAGCGTGTAGCCTGATGCCGAACCATTTCAGGCAAATCTGACCAACCTAAATCGTGAATAAATGCATGGAGCGACAAGGTAAGTACCTACCAAGAAACATCCCGATCACGCGCGTGATCGCTTTAAATTTTGTCATACATGCAGCATTACCTCGGCCGCCAACAATTCTAAGGATGCTCTATCATCCAGATCATTAATAACACAATGGAACGATCTCTCCAGTGCAAGGTGCCCTTATTTTTCATTCGTTAACTGCTCAAACGCCTTCTGACCTATGAGATCAAGGTCCAAATCCTTTCCCACTTCGAAGAGTGTTTGCCACACGTAACTCGCCAGGGAGCGCGCACCAATAAGCGCATAAGCAGGGATCTTACTCATATCTTGCCGAACTAGGAGTTGGCTTGTTTTGGCAACGCTGCTCTGTTTGGCGGTACCATTTGGGAACTGGCTGTCGTGCAGGTCAAGGCTGCATAAACGGCTGAGCAATCTTGAACTGTTGGGCCCTATGAGCCAAAGTTCCGCGCTACCCTGCGTCATATTGGTAACGGTAACCAATGAATCGGCCTCATTCGCCATTTCGTTGAACTCGCGGAGCGCTGCCGCTTCACCATCAGCTTCTGTCCACGCAAAGAAGAGATCCGAACGCAACCTGTAGAGGAACCCGTATCTGGATTTTTTCCCAGCGTTAACCGCCAGATCCTCTGACGTCAGCATGGCGCCGGCCGCCCGCCCCTCTATGCGAAGTTTGCCCCGATGCGTCTGGTCACAAAGGGCAACGGCATTGCGGGCCACGGCCATTTCCTTTTCCACCGAGCTAAACCACTGCACAACCTGCCAGCCGGCTTGCTCCTCAAACTGACCCTGCCATTTCTCTTCCGCATGGTGAATGGGTGATAATTTCGTAAGACGCTTCATGTTAAGACCTCATTTTTTGTCACATTCTCAACCGTGCCCCTTCCGGATCGTAAAATACCCCATGATAAACCTGTGCGCTTACTAACTGTCCATCCTTACGAATAGTAAACGTCTGACCTGGCTGCTCTGCTAGATCTGATGGCAGCCAGCACAATCCAATTACTTCATCCAGTGTTGGGCTATAGCGGCATGAGGTGACCCAGCCAATAGTTTCCAGACCAATCGGCTCCGCTGAATTCGGCCTCACAATTTGCAGCCCTTCTTCGGGCACAATCATCTTATCATGCATTTTGAAACCGGCTAATCGTTGTTTTATTCCTTCTGCAGCAATGCGCGTTAAAGCACGCCGGCCCAAAAAGTCGACCTTGTCCAGCTTGACTGCCCAGGCCATGTCCGCACTAAGAGGGTCGGTAAGGGCATCACTGTCCTGCCCGACAATAACATGCCCCTTTTCTAGCCGCAGCACTCGCTGCGCCTCAATCCCGAAGGGGGTAATTTCGAATTCCTCCCCAGCAGTCATGATTGCTTCCCAAAGAGCACGGCCGTAACCCGCCGGGCAGTGAATCTCGTAACTCAACTCACCGGTAAAGCCAATGCGTAGCAGGCGGCAGAACACCCCAGTCAATGATAACTCCTGCACACACATGTAAGGGAATGTCTCACTAGACAGATCGACATCTGTAAGTTTCTGTAGAACTGCTCGCGAATGGGGGCCGGCCAGGTTGAACGCTGCTCGATTTTCGCTCACATTTGTCAAATGAATGCCCTCCCCCCAACCAGACTGTATCCACCATTGAATCCATTCATAAATCGCGCCGGCCCCGGATGACGTAGTAGTCATGTACCACTCCTGCTCCGCTATGCGAGCCGTCACCCCATCATCTAAAATGATGCCTTCATCATTGCACATGAGGCCATAACGCACCCGGCCAATACCTAACTTTCGCCATTTATTGACATATATCTTTGATAGGAGCTCTGGCACCCCGGGGCCGGTCAGCTTGAATTTACCCAGGGTGCTAACATCGATCAGGCCCACGCGTTGGCGCACGGCCATAACTTCAGCCGTGGGATCACCATAATGTTCTGGTCTCAGCCACATCCCAGCCACCATCATTTTGGCCCTACGGGCTACATGCCAATCATGGACGGGTGTCACCTGCACCGGTTCCATCATCTGTCCGGCCAGAGCGCCCAATTCTACCGGGGATATTGGTGGGCGGGATGTCGTTGTGCCTGTTTCAGCAACACGCCATCCGTTGGCCCGGGCACATAGGTGAATCGCATTCAGCGAACACATTTTTCCTTGGCACGGCCCCATAGAGATTGTGCTGTATCGTTTGAGCAGTTCGATGCTATCATAACCTTCGGCGATGGCTGTCTCGACATCTTTGTCCGTTACGTCTTCACAAAAACAGACGAACCGTTTCCCTTTACCCGGAACTCTCACCAGGGTCGATGTATGACGCCGGCTCTCTTTTTTCGGAATGGCGGCTTCCTGCTCGGCAGCAAACCCTACATAAGCGGCTGCCTGCCGGCCTGCTAGCTCTGCCCCACGCAAACTGTGTTCATCAGAAAAGGTGCCATTCACGCGCCCAGCGATAAAAACGCCATCGGGCAAGCGACGTGTCAGAAACATCGCCCGTTCCTTTTCATAAGTGATGGTAGCCCCAGCTAGGTACAGCAACCCATTGGCGGGGGTCCAACCTACAGAAAGGGCAATCAAATCACAGTTGAAAGGCTTTTTGGCGCCGGTGTTGATCTGTCTATTTGCATCGACAGGAGCGATAACGGCCTTCTGAACTTTGCCCCTTCCTTCGGCAGCCAAAATCGTGTGTTCCCAATGCACGGCCGAACCTCCAGCCTGTATGGTCTCCACCAGCAAGCTGGCAAAAGCCGGCCGTTCATCAGCGATGGCAGCCACAGTGATGCCGGCGGCTTGTAAATCTGCGGCCACTTGCCAGCCTTGATCATTGGCGGTGATGATGACCGCTGTATCACCTGGCTTAACACGATACAGATTGACAAGCCGTTGCACTCCGCTGCCCAACATCACCCCGGGCAAATCGTTGTTATCAAAAACAAGCGGCTGCTCAATGGCTCCCGTCGCCACCACCACTGCTCCCGCTCGGATTTTATAAAGTCGCCGTCCGCACACAGCCGCTAGCCAGTTGTCTTCCCACCAACCGAGGACAATGGTGTTAGTGTGAATTTGCAGATTAGCAATTGGGGATTGGAAATTGAGAAGCATGTTGCGTTTTACGTCTTGGGTGAAGCGCATGTGGCCACCGAGGGCGGGATTTTCGTCGAAGAGGGCGACCTGTGCGCCGGACTCAGCAGCGGTAGCGGCAGCCTGCATACCGGCCGGTCCGCCGCCGATAACTGCCACATCGATATGGAGATATTGTTTATGATACCCATCAGGAACCATTGCCTCTGGGTCAATCTTGCCAAGGCCTGCCGCTTCCCGCAGCACTCTTTCATACAACGGCCAGAGCCGCTGAGGATGAATGAAGGTTTTATAGTAAAAACCTACCGGCATGAAACGATCCCCTAATTGGGACAGGGACATGACATCGCGTGCCAGCGACGGTCGTACATTTTGCGGCTTTATGTCCATCCCTTCTTCAACAGGACGCATACAAGCCCGCACATTCGGCTCATTCCCAATCTGCACCAGGCAGTTAGGACAATGTCCGGCACAACAGAGCAGCCCGCGCGGCCGGTGATACTTGAATGAGCGGCTGATCAACTGCACGCCATTTGCCGCCAGAGCAGAGGCGATCGTATCACCCGCATGAGCCGCGTATGGCTTTCCTTCAAATGAGAATTGAATTGTCTGCTTGCGATCAATTACCTCAGATGAACTGACAGGTAAACGATGATTTGCTTTCATGGTTGTTTGATCACCCATTTATCTCGATCCTTACAATTGTCATTCCGAGGCCTGCCACATGTAAGTCTTTTTGACCTCATTCGTCTTTGTATGCCGCTCTGCTAGAAACCAGCGACCGCAGCCGGCACGGTGATACCACCATTCTTCTTGCACATCCACCTTGTTGTCTCGCATGTAAATATAGTTTGTCCAATTAGCGTTAGACGTTTCCATAGGTGCTGCGGGACGAGGGTTATATTCCCCACCAAACCTGAATTCTTGAGTATTTCGTAAACCACAATTTGGGCATTCGAGCAAGATCATCTGCACCTCCTAATGTCCGACAGAAGCGGCTCCTTTTTCCCCGACTAAATCATTTTCACTAAAGCGTGACAGGCGAAAGGGTCGAAGCAGTTCCGGTGTCTTGTTCGTGGCAATCAGCTCCGCCATGCGTTTGCCAGAAACGGGTGAGGCTTTAAACCCATAAGTACCCCAGCCCACATCCACAACAAATCCTTCAACCGGTGTAAAGCCCATAATTGGGCTGTAATCCGGTGTCATGTCACATAAGCCGCCCCACTGCCGTAAAATGCGCACGTGTGAGAGCGAAGGAAACAGTTCCAGCATATGCCCGGCAATCCCTTCTGTAAAACCCAGCGAGCCGCGTGTCGAATACGAGGCGAAGGGGTCGACGGCCGCACCCATCACCAACTCCCCACGATCCGATTGGCTGACATACACATGCAGACTGCCAGACACGATAACCACATCCAAAAACGGCTTCAGCGGTTCGGTGACACACGCCTGTAAGGGAAAGGTAGTTACCGGTAGGCGCACATCGGCCATATCGGCTATGGTCGTACACCACCCGGCGGTGGCATTGAGCACCATGCCGGTTTTGATGCGACCTCGGCTTGTATTCACAGCCGTGACCTTTCCTTGTTCTGACTCAATGCCGATCACTTCTGTCAGTTGGTGAATATGCACCCCCATCCGGTCTGCATGCGTAGCATATCCCCAAACCACCGCATCATGCCGGATGATGCCTCCAGGCGGATGGTATAAAGCCCCAAGAATTGGATACCGCGGATGCTCCGAAACGTCAATCGGTGGGCAGAGCCGCTTAATCTCTTCCGGGTAAATGACGCGCGAGTCGACCCCTTGCAACTGGTTCACTTCAGCACGACGGCGCATTGTACGCAAGGCACCATCCGTATGCGCCAAGGTCAAGTGCCCCCTTTGACTAAACATGACATTAAAGTCAAACTCGGCCGACATTTGCTCATACAACTTGACACTCTCATCGTAAAAACGCACCCCTTCCGGTGTAAGGTAATTGCTGCGGATTATGGTCGTATTACGGCCGCTGCCTCCGGAGCCAATATATCGCTTTTCCAGAATGGCAACATCAGTAATGCCCTGATTTTTCGCCAGATAATAGGCGCAAGCCAGTCCATGCGCCCCGCCGCCGATAATAACTACATCGTAGCGTTCTTTCAGGTCATGCGTCTGCCACATCCGGGGCAGCGGCCGGTTTCCATTGATAGCCTGTTTGATGAGTTGAATAGGCACTATTTTCTCCTCATTAACTTATTCTGATCCCTCAATTTCTGCCTGCCATCGGATGCCTTGTCTCAATCGGGTTGGCGGGATCCGCGCTCCATTCAAACCACCCGCCATCGTAAACAGCCACATCCGGCCATCCCAGCAGATAAGCGTAAAAGAAAGTCTCGCTGGCGCGCCAACCGGTGCCGCAGTAGAAGGTCACTCGCTTGTCTGGCGTGATGCCCGCAGCCTGCCAATTAGCGGCAATCTCATGATACTCGCGCATGGTGTTGTCCACGTTTCGATAATGATGCATGTGGTGTGCGTCCGTTCCCCCATTACCCCAGATCGCGCCGGGGATGTGCCCACCAAGCCCAATGTAATGGTAACCGCTCGTGTCGCCTTTGAATTCGCGCCAGTTACTGAAGTTAACCAGCACGCCATGAGGATCTTTCGGTATGCTTCGCACTTCGTCGATGTACAAAATATAGCTGGGGCGTACCGGGATCTCGCCACCAAAGGCAGGAACGGGAACAGGATGCTGCTTGCCCTTTTCGCTCCCATACCCGGCCGCCAGCCAGGCGTCGAAGCCGCCATCCAAAAGGCGTACATCCTCTACTCCAGCGTACATTAGAATGTTTGCCGCGCGTGCGGCAGCAAGTTGCCCCGCTTTACGCGCTGGCTGTGCCTGGCTCATATTTGGGTTGGAGTTGCGCCCGTACAACACGACGGTTGTGTCGCGCGTAATGCCATGTGAAATAGCGGCTCTGAGAAGTTCTGCGGGGGAGCGGCGGTTCCGGTCGCGATCGTCTTCCAAGTCGTTCGTGTCGAGATGGACGGCGCCGGGAATATGCTCTTGCTCGTACTCCTGGCGTGCGCCAAAGGTCACATGGCACAGCACATATCGGTTGATGGGGTTAGTGTGTGCCTCCTGTTCGCTGATTAAGTTATGTACCCATTGTGGGTGTACCAGACTCTCATAGCGGGCCAGGCGCTGCACAGGCAATTCAGAGTCGTTTGCCCACGCCGGGAACCCTGCCTGATACACTTTGACCTCATCGTATCCATGCTTCTCCAGTTGACGGACCAACGCCTCGGCCGACGGGCGGTCATAGCCGTACACGACAACCCATTTCTCAGGAACAACACCTTTGGATGCCAGCAATGTCTGCAGTTCATCAGGGCCGAGTAGTTCGGTCCAAGATTGGGGGCAGGTCACGGCACCATGGATGTGCCCACCGCGTACCTCACCTTGCAAGCGCCAGCCATTGTAGGCGGCAATGGGACGCACATCGACGATTACAACGCGAGGATCATCTAATCGTTGTGCTAGTTCAGCGGTAGAAATTGTTCTAATCACGCGTTATTTCCGCTATCTTTTCGGGCTAGAAAAACGATTGGCGCCAGCCTCTAGTTCAGTCAGGTCTCCATCAGGAATTTGGACTTTGCCGTCGTGGGCTTCGAGAACAGGGTTGATTCACATAATAACAACTAAAACACAATTACATTCCGCAACGCTTCGCCGCGTTTAACGGCCATTACCGCTTCATTAATCTCCTCCAGCGAGTACCGTTTGGTGACAAGCTCATCTAGTTTAAGACGGCCGTCCTGGTAAAGTGCAACCAGTTTGGGAACATCAACGTGCAGGCGAGTGGAACCCATTTTACTACCCATCACATGCTGGCTGGCGTCAGCAAAATCGGCGGCTTCAATCGATAGCTTGACACCGCTGGCAGGCATCCCTACCATAACAAGCGTTCCCCCCCGGCGTACCAGCGCCATGCCTTGGTACATTGCTTTCTCGCTGCCCGCGGTGACAAAGACATAATCAGCGCCACGTCCGTTTGTTAAGGCCTGAACTTGCTCAACTACATTTCCCTTCGTACCGTTGATGCCGTGAGTGGCACCGAAGAATTTGGCTGCTTCCAATTTGCTATCAAGCAGGTCAATGGCAATTAGCGGCGTTGCGCCCGACAGAACCGCCCCTTGAACGCTATTTAGCCCCACGCCTCCGCTGCCGATGACGACAACGCTGCTGCCAGCCGGTATTTTAGCGGTGTTGACGACCGCTCCGTAGCCGGTGATGACGCCACAAGCGATGAGGGAGGCGCTGTCCATACGCATGTCTGTGGGAACTGGTACGATTTGGGATTCGTGAACGACGACCTCTTCAGCAAAAGCGGCCGTTCGCAATGCTTGCAGAATAGGTCGACCATCTTGGGTATGCAAAGGGCCTTGTTTGTCAAGCCGAAAGATCGTTTCGCACAAATGAGACTCGCCCTTGTCGCAGAAGAAGCAGCGCCCGCAGGAGCGAATAAGCGTGACGACGACAGGGTCGCCTAGTTTGGCACGCGTAACACCGGGGCCTACCTCAGCTACAAACCCCGCCGCTTCGTGTCCATATACGGCAGGCAACGTTCCGCCCCACGCCCCATCCATGTAGAGAATGTCGCTATGGCAGATGGCGCAGGTGGAGAGCTTGACGCGTACTTCATCCGTTTGAGGTGGATCGAGAACAACCTCTTCAATCACCAAGGGCTTCCCAAATTCATAACAAACGGCCGCTTTCATGAAGCTAATCTTCATTCTGTGGAAAATTGAGTGAGCAAAGTCTTGGCTGAGAAGTATAGAATTTTTCGGGAATTTATTCAAGCATAAGAATGGATGACGCAACTCATTTCGCTATTTTTAAACATCTTCGCGGATTAATTATTCCTGGCTTGTTTAATATATCTTGTCATTTTTAAAAGGTGAGGAATACTCTCCGTGCTATTTCCCAGGTCCCTGTGAAATTGGACCGTGGTCTCCAGGAGAGTGTTTTCAAGGTATGCCTATAAATTACACGATCGTAAATGTACTGCCAAATACTCTCGTGATAAATTCGCATTACCATTTGACGAACAAGGCGAAGTGGTCATTAGTAATTCTGTTTGTTGTGCTTCCAATAATTGTAATTCGTCCATTCGTCGAACTGCTTGAAGGGTTTGACAATGCTCAAAATGAATACGAAACAGCCCTGCTGTTTTGTTTGTTGATTGCTCTTCTAGCCATTGAGTTTGTAGTCTCTGTTTTTATTGCATCCCGAGTTTAGAGAAGTTGAAAGAAAAGTCTCTGCCGCCAAAGGCACCCCAATATGCCATATAACAATGAGCGATATTTATGTATAATGGTATGCCCAAAGATAATTACCGAAGGTTGAGCCCTGGAGATGTCGTTAGACACGTAAGTGAAAGAAATGTTGAAACTAAAATACTGGGATGATCCTTATAGAACAGAATTTAGAGCGGAAATCGTTAACGTTGTGGTCGGGGCGGATGTAGTCGCACTGGAGCTTTCTGAAACTTACTTTCATCCGGAAGGGGGCGGACAAAGAAGCGATCGAGGAACGATAAATGCCCTTCCCGTAACTGATGTTCAGTTCAGTGGGGGGGATCATCGGACTGTACTCCACTACTTGGATGCAGCACACACAAATTTAGAAAAGATAAAACCAGGTCAAGCAGCTGTTTGTAAAATTGACTGGGAGTACAGGTTGCTTAACATGAGATCGCACACGGGGTGCCACTTGATTTATGGAGCTGCCCGAAAACTGTATAGAGAATTGGGCTATGCTGGGTTTTCCATAACCGGTGATGGTACGGGTACCGTTTACCTAAATACTTCGCGGTCAATTACGTCAGAAGACATCCATAAGTTAACTCAACTAAGCAATATGGCAATGCTCGAAGATCTGAATATAACAACTTACTTTGTAACTCCCAATGAAGTAACCAATATAAAGAATGTTGTATACAACGTTAAGTTACCAGAACGAGACGTGAGAATCGTTGACATAAATGGTTGGGATGTAGCAGTGTGCAGCGGAACACATTTCACCAGAACAATAGAGGTTGGCCCCATCGCCATCATTGGTCGTACAAAACACAAGAAAGACGTCACCAGGATTGATTATGCGATAGGGAAAAACGCTTTAGACGAGAACATGATCACACATCGGGCGATATCCAAAATGAGTTCGTTTTTTAATGTAAATAGAAACGAGCTCGTAGCTCACGCAGAAAAATTAAATAACGAGGTTGAAGAAAAAACGAGACAGCTTAAAAAGGTACGGGAAAAATACTCTGAGTATGAACTTCTAAACTCAATAAATAATGCAGTTGAGATTGGAACTATGCGCTTGGTTGTTGTCGCCCTAAGAAATGTGGATCAGAACGCTGCCAGATCTGCTGCAAGCAAATTGATGAAGCGTGAAGCGAGGCTAGTGCTGTGTATAGTAGGGGAGTCTGGAAGAATTTTTATTGTAGGTGCCCAGTCGCACGATCTAGATGTTAATCTAGCTTCGCCTATCATACAAACTGCTAAAAAATATGGGGGCGGAGGCGGGGGTCGTCCTCACTTAATTACGGCAGGCGGGCTAACAGGTGACGTTGACACGATAGTCGACGATCTTCAATCGACTCTTCTTCGGAACCTTGCTGAAGTCTAGCGTGATTGTCGAGGCCGTAACCAGAATCTAAGTTGCCGGTAAAGGCAAGCAACCGCGTAGTATGCAAAAAGTCCCCATAGTATGTAAAAACCGGGATCCGACCTCTCTACTCGCGAGATAAGCTGACCGAACGCCATTGTCGAATACCCTAATACAATCCTGCTACACTTATCTTGAAACAGGATTTCTTTTATGTTTTGGTTAGCCCTTTCACGGGTATTCTCCGCTGTTCTGGAGTTAATTCATATTGGCCGTTTATCTGAAAAAGATAAAGACTTGGAAATCATGATCCTACGTCACCAACTAGATGTAATGACCCGCCTGCTGTCCAAGCCGGTCAAGCCCAATCGGGTCGAAAAGTTGACATTGGCCGTGCTGACGAAGAAACTCAAACAATCCACCAACCGTTCTATTCACCAACTACGTGATGTCATTCGTATCATCAAGCCAGAAACAGTCATCCGTTGGCATCGCGAGTTGGTCCGACGCAAATGGACTCAAGAACATAAGATCAAAGGTGGAAGACCAAGAATCAGCCAAGAGATCGAAAGCTTAATTGTGCGTTTGGCTCAGGAGAACAATCGTTGGGGTTACGCCAAAATCGAAGGCGAATTACTCAAACTCGGCCACAAGGTTTCCATATCAACTGTTCGCAATGTGCTCAACAGGAATGGCATTGTGCCAGCTCCAGTTCGCTATGGTTCCCTCGGCTGGCGACAGCTCATGAATCATTACAAAGAACAGCTGTTGGTCTGTGATTTCTTTACAGTAGAAACAGTTTTTCTGAGAACAATCTACGTGCTGGTGTTTATCGAATTAGGCACGCGACGAGTCCACCTAGCCGGAGTTACCAGCCATCCTAATGGACTTTGGGTAGCTCAGAAGGCCAGACAACTCATTTGGGAATTTGAGGAAACGGAATCCAGTTTTCGCTGCCTCATTCGGGATAATGACAAGAAGTACACCAAAGCTTTTGACACTGTATTCGAATCCACCAACATTCACATCATTCCGACACCGTTAAAGGCACCGAATGCGAATGCTTTCACTGAGCGTTGGGTACGGACAGTACGTCAAGAATGCCTTGATCAAATTTTGATTATCAATGAATCTCACTTGCGCCGGATTCTAGACGAATATTTGGCTTACTATAACAGTCGGCGACCCCATCAAGGACTTGAACAACAATCCCCGATTCCACGTGCCAAACCAATGACGACAGGAGCAGTCAATCGGCGCAAGGTGCTTGGCGGTATAATCAACGATTACTTTCGTGTGCCAAAAACGGCAACTACTTCCCCTGCATAGCCTTTTTTGATCCTGAACAAAGTGCCCCTCCCCCCATTTAAGCGGAGGGTGGCTTTGGCACGGCCGTTATCCAGAAACGACTTGTTTGAGAGTCTATTATGCTGTACAAGCTGAAAGCCAAGCCCAATTATGGGTTGTAATTATCGACTGATTCCTATTGATCAGACGGTGATGACTGCTCCCTTTCGACGATCAATTGCGCGATCTCAGTTTTTGCATACTACGGCCAACCTATCAAAAGGTTGACCCATTTTTATACCAGTGCGGGAGCGAGGGGTGGGGCACTCACGTGTAAAATTACGGTGGTGATGTTTCTTCCCCAATATATCCACCAAGATTATCTGTCAATGGATTCTTCCAATAATGACATCTTATCGCAATGCCAACCAGTATTCCAAGCATCGATTTCTGCCTAATAATAGTTTCGTATAAATATAACACTCATCTTCAATTATCCGTGTCCGGATTTTTATCTACAAATGCCCCCAGTCTTGATTTGTTTTTCCCAGAACTTCAATAACTCGAGCCCTATAGATAGTGCAACGTTGCTCGATATTGCCTGCATGTACCCGCGGATAACTTCCTAGACAAGCACTTTTCCAAAAGTTATAATGAAGCTGGAAAGAGGCCTCATTAAACTCAGTAAGTCCCAGGGGGTTGGGTATGCTGTATAGAACTATCTCCAAGGATAAGTTTAGAAAAATGGTCGAATTCCTCATGGAAGACAATGAGGTAATCGGACCTAAATGGCGCGACCGGGACAGAGATGGGAATAAAATCTACCGTTTCTTAAAGCTCAACAACTTTGAAGAGCTGCAAATGGATTACACTCGCTCCTACAGCTCGCCAAAAAACTTTTTCATTCCCTTTAAAGAAGATCTGGCAACCTACAAATTTAACGAAGAAGGATGG
>JAACFF010000034.1 GCA_009937635.1 Chloroflexota bacterium | reverse complement strand
TCAAAATTGGACCCATCATCATGAAACAAGATCTTACCGAAACGGCCGTTCGCGATGCTCTGAAAAGCAAGTGGATTGGCGGGCATTATCAATACTTGGAAAGCACCGCATCTACCAACGACTTGCTTAAGGAGCAAGTGGCTGCCGGTAGTTCATCTGATCCACCGGCCGGCACGGTGATTTTAAGCGACTATCAGGCGCAAGGACGCGGACGTCTCGATCGCCGTTGGGAAGCGCCAGCCGGGACTTCATTACTGCTTTCAATTTTGTTTCGACCGGACTGGCCTCCTATACAATTGCACTGGTTGACTATGTTAGCAGGATTGGCTGTCGCCAAAGCGATTGAAGTCCAGACTGGCCTCTCTATATCGCTTAAATGGCCCAATGATGTGGTGATCAATCGAGAAGGGGTGTGGCAAAAAGTTTGTGGCATCCTGCTGGAAGGACACGTGTCGGCCGAACAACGCCTGGAATACGCGGTTCTGGGGGTGGGTATCAATGTCAATATCCCGGCTGAAATGCTGCCAGACACAATCCGGCCGGCGACCAGTTTGTTGATTGCGACCGGCCACGCTATCTCGCGATTAACCCTTCTCGCTGAAATATTGCAGCGGCTTGAGCAAAACTATGAAATGGCGGATCGGGGAAAATCGCCACAGCCTATGTGGGAACAGCGCCTGATGACCATTGGCAAGCGCGTAGAAGTCAATTTTACAGGCAAGATTGACCCTATATTGGGTACAGTCGAGGGTACGGGGGAATGGGGCCAACTGTTGGTACGTGATGATCACGGTCACCTACATGCAATTGCGGCGGGAGATGTCAGATTGAGCGAGGTCTTCCTGTGACGAAGATGCCACTTTGGCAATGTTTATTTATCGTCCTGCTTTTGTTGCTTAATCTCATCGTGATAGCTTTGGGGGTGCTGGTTCTTTCAGGCCGTCTACCTGGCTGAACCGCTGCACTTACACGAACGTGTCGACTGTTTTAGTCGATAATTGATTTCACAGAATAAAACAATTAACGCCACTTACTCCGTGTCATTACCAGGAAACCACTCTATCACGCTGTGGACAAGAAAATAACTGCTGGTACAATCCCCTTTTTATTAAAGGTAGCCATTCTTGGTACACCGCTAATTAAATTTCTGTCATTTTCCCAGAAAATGAAATGCCGATTCCCCAGTGCAAGACGCGACGAAGTTTCCGGGAAACTTGTGTAAACACCTGGTTAACAAGGGACATAGTGTAGCAGTTGCAAGAATGCCCTTACGCATTCTTTTCGAGGAGTAGTGTGGTGAATCGTCCGGAGACCCAAAACTTATTTCAGGTTGGTGCTGATGTAGGCTGGTACCAAGCTATCCTGGACAATGTTGTCGAAGCGTTGATTCTGTTTAGCCAGGAGGGCGCAATCAATGCCTTCAACCCGGCTGCGGAACGCCTATTTGGTTACCAGACCTCGGAAATTGCCGGCCACTCAATCAACCAACTCATACCAGATTTGCTATCCTCGCAGCAGCGTAATGTCGCTGGTAAAAGGATTTCGGCTGGTATTGATATAGAACATACAGGCGTGGGCAAAGACGGGCTTGTTTTTCCCCTTCGTCTCGATATCAGTGAGTTCACCTATAAGGGCGAACTGTTTCAAATGGCCCTTGTTCGAGATGACACGGCGAACAAAACATCCGAAAAGATGCGCCAGGAATCCTGGCAAGAGGCGTTGGAAGCATTGGAGAATGAGCGCGAAGTGTCTGAAAAACGCCGCAGTGAATTTCGGGCCATCATAAATACCAGTGTTGATGCCATTGCCCTTGTTGCTCCTGATGGCACTTTCAGGGGTATAGATACACAATTCACGGAGTTCTTTGCTATCCAAGAGAACCAGATCATGGAGCGCAACTGGTCAGATATGATCCCCATGGTCGGCCGTATTTTTGAAAACCCCTCTGAAGTATTGGAACTTCTGGCCAATACAGCCCCTGACAAAGAACGGGAGATCCGTGCCCTAGTGACTCAGTGCTGGCCACAGCACCGCGAACTAGATTTAATATCACGCCCGGTCACGACAAAGCACGGCAGGCACGTTGGCCGCCTTTATGTTTTTCGCGATGTGACCCATGAACGCGAAGTTGATCGCATGAAAACCCAGTTTGTATCCATGGTCTCCCACGAATTGCGCACGCCTCTGACGTCGATCAAAGGCTTTACGGAGATGATCCTGGATGAAGATGCGGGAGAGATCAATGAAGAACAGCGGGAGTTTTTGAGCATCGTCGACGCCAATGCGGACAGGTTGATAGCGCTTGTAAATGATTTGCTGGATATCTCGCGTATTGAATCGGGCCGGGTACAACTGAAGCTCGAACCGGCGGATGTAGGCGAGATGATGACCATTATCGTCGCTACGATGGACCACTTGATCGAGGAAAAGTCCCAGACGCTCGAACTAAGCGTTGATCAAGATTTGCCCCAGATAGAACTTGATCGTGACCGGATCATTCAGGTTCTGACCAACCTGGTTAGCAACGCTTATAAATATACGCAAGAAGGTGGCCTTATCCGTGTGACGGTTGAACAATCTGACCAGTTTGTTCATTTCGCTGTTGCCGACAATGGGTTTGGCATATCCGAAAAAGACCAGGAGAAATTGTTTACCCGCTTCTTCCGTGTTGACAGCGCGCTAACCCGCCAAATTGGTGGAACCGGACTGGGGCTAAATATCGTCAAAACGATCATTGAAATGCACGGTGGAGAAGTATCAGTATACAGTGAACTAGGGGTTGGTTCTACATTTGCGTTCACCATTCCATTCGTTTCAGATAGAGTTGCAACTGAAACGGGTTCAGATATCGAATCAAGCGCAGAGCTTCGAGGATCGCCCAAAGACCGGACGATTCTTGTCGTGGAGGATGATAAAGATATCGCCCTATTAATTCGCTCTCATCTACAAAAGGTGGGTTATGCGGTTATTACGGCCGCTTCAGGGGAAGATGCTTTGGCCTATCTACAGGCTTCAAGACAGATGCCCGATCTCATCACGCTGGACATCGAACTTCCTGGTATCAATGGCTTTGAATTCGCCACCAAAATGGCCGCCGATCCCAAGATGGCTGACATCCCGGTTCTTGTGATATCTATCTATGGAGATGATCCCCGCCGGGACAAATTAGGGCTTGTACAAGCCTTGGCCAAACCCATCGATCGCCAGCAGCTCTTAAATAAAGTTGCCGGTATGCTGGGGCCGGCAGACGCCGGCGGCAAAGTTCTGATAATCGAGGATGATGACCAATCGCAGGTGGAGTTGCGTACAGCACTCACACGACAAGGTTTCCGGGTGCTTCAAGCCACAGATGGTAAAAGCGGGCTTGAACTGGCAAATAGAGAGCAGCCCGGATTGATTTTACTTGGCCTGCGATTACCTGACATGGATGGGACATCCATACTGCAAGACCTGAAGCATGCACCTGAAACAGTAGATATCCCTGTGATCATTGCTTCCAGCGAGGGGTACCAATTGAGCGAACGCGCACGGGCATTGGCTCTCGGCGCCGCTGACTTTGTGACCGGGCCGTTTGATCTGGATGTGTTAATCGAGGAAGTACGATTATTTATTCTTGAAGAGGAGGATTGATCATGACAATCAAGGTTCTAACCGTAGATGACGAACCAGATGTGCGACGCCTTATCGAGGTGAAACTAAAAAAAGCTGGTTTTGAAGTTATCACCGCCGTCGATGGTGAAGAGGGTGTTGAAAAAGCCAAGTCTGAAAATCCAGACCTGATCTTGATGGACGTGATGATGCCCAAAATGGATGGCTATACGGCCGTGGAGAAGATCAAGACCGAGATGGATCCAGCCCCGTTGGTTATGATGTTAACCGCCAAAGGAACCGAAGATGATGTGATGCAGGGGTTGATGGGAGGTGCAGACGACTATATCACAAAGCCCTTTGCTCCTCGCGAACTTATTGCTCGTGTAAAAGTTACCTTGATCAAAGCCGGCCGAAAAGCTGACTTGCCACCCGAATAAGTGGGACTTGCCCGCAGTATAACCATGACCCAAGAAACAAGCACTTCCAAAGCAACGACCAAGCGTCGTCCCTATTGGCAGGCACAGAGCATGGCCGAAATGGCGCTGGCTGAATTTAACGATGCTCTTCAAGACGGAAATGCAGCCGTGCAACGACGCGAGTTTTATATACTTGCCAACTACTACGGGCGCACGCTCCGCATTGTGCGTACTGCTCTCAACAATGGCAAGGAGCCACTGGTCCAGGCCGCATTACAGAATCTGGTAACACTACACCGGCCGTTGGCCAAGATGCATAGCGCAGCGCCAGGCAGTGTACCCTTAGCCCTCTCCTTGGATCGCCGGGGTCGCGATGGTTTGGTGCGCGATCTTATAGTACGCGTTTTATCAGAAAGTCCGCAACCTTTAGCTTTAGATACCGTGATCGAACGCGTCAATGACCTCGATATTTTAGGCACCATCCGCAAAGGAACGGTCCAGCGTCATTTAAAGAACCTGGTGGCTGCTGGATTTGTTGAACGCATCGTGGGCGGGTATGTTCGCTCCCACCGCGTCTATTCTGAACTTGACTTGGATGCGCTTAGTTTGCGTGCCATGCTCGGCGCCCAGTTGTATGAGAAATTCGAGGATGCCGGCTTCACCAATCTTTACGAAGTAAATGCGCGCCAAAGCCTATTTCGCGAGCAATTTAAGACGATAACGACCCTCGACCAACCATTGACGGCCGATCTTTTTCTAAAGGCCGTGGCCACTTTACTTGACACACTTTCTGAAGAGACCAGTCCCTGGCACCATAACGATTTGCTTGGTTCCTCCTATCCGCGCCCCTACCAGTATGAGGCGTACGCCGTTTTCCGCGGGTCAGGCTACCAGGGTCAAGTCGTCGAATCGCCCACCGGAAGTGGCAAAACCATGATCGGTATGATGTGTATCCAGGATTGGTTACGCACGCTTTCAACCGGCCAATCCATTCTGATCTTGGTGCCCACGAAGAATTACCAGCAGCAATGGATCGGCGAGTTGTGTTATAAGCCGATTGGCCTACGATTGTCACCGGAAGTGGTTTTCTCTGGTACGCCCGCCCAACTCGAGCGGTTCCAGGCGCAAACCGGCAATCATCCTGCTATCCTGATCATGACCTATACGTCCCTCTCCCAGACTGGTTCGGCTATCGGCAAAGGGGGATTTGACGCTGACTCCATTGAGATTTTCCTGCAGGGGGCCAATATCCATTATGTGGTGTTGGATGAGGTGCATAAAGTTGTCGAGGATATGAAAAGCGTATCCGCATCTGTGACCGGGTTGTTGGTGGAATGGTTGGAAGACAGCAGCCTTCATGGGCTGATTGGCTTTTCCGGTACCGCTGAGTCGTATCGCTCTCGTTTTGAGCGACTTGGACTGCATCTGGCCCATAATATACCCCTGGATGACTTGATTGCTTACGGGTTTGTGGCTCCCTTCGCTGAATTTGGTGTGCCATTCTCTAACTCCGCCCGTGAGCGGCAGGTCCGCGATTTGCTGGACCAATACAAGGAATATTTACGAAATTATTTTACGATGTTAGATCCCGGACGCCTCCGGGAGATGTTTGCTGGGGTGCCGCTCGATGAGCGAGTAGCCATCGCACGCGATCTCTTAGGGATGTACCGCGGCCGTTCCAATGCGGACGCCGCACTGGCTAAGCGGCTCACAGATTGGGAGTACGGCCGCTCCGATTTCCTCAGCCTTCTCGAAGCCAAGCTTGTCACCATACTACAAACGGCATCTGGCTGGTCAGATGCAGAATTGGCCAAGCAATTCGGTGTAGATCCCGCTGCTTTCGACCTCATCAGACAAGAGCTCGAGGAAATTCGCCATGCGCTCACCAACCTGATTTATTCACCGGACACCCTGGCTCGGCTGCAAAAACCAGGCTTTGCAACGACCCTTGATGCAACTGCGTTGAACGACCTTCTAACTGAGCCGCTTGCTATCACAGTGCGTATCAAGCATGCCAAAGAATTGCTGACGACCTCTATCGTGGGTCTATATGATGAACTCAGTGGTTGGTTCCGTCGTGTTGGTGAGGGTCGAGTAGAGGCCATCAAAGCGGTTATTGAAGCGGAGCGGGCTGCTCGACCTGTTAGCGGAATCATCGTCTTCGACAACGCTCGCCAGATCCATTGGCGAGAAGGGTTAGTCGCTCCAGGATACCAGGGTGTTGGCGGTCTCTTCGCCCAAATGCTTGGGGATGAGCGATTTGTACCTGTTGCCGTATTATCAGGTGAGATGTATCTGGCCTATGCGGAAGAGGATCCCTTGCCGCCAAGGGTCGCTGATTTCGTCGAACAAGAACTTATGCGTGGTGAGGTTGCCGAGGCCATCTATGGTTTGACGATGCAAGGAATTAGCCTGACAGAAAAAAATCGTGCACGCTTACAAAAGCAATTCACTCAATTGATTGACGATTACATTCCCACCTTGAGCAATATCCATGCCCGTCGTCCGGGGGATTTCAGAAAACGTGTTCTTAATCCGCTTCGCCGTACGGTACGCCGCTTAAAGCTGGGAGCAGATGGCCAGCGGCTGCTGATGCGACTGGACCTGCGAAATGTTCATCTGGTCGGACTCGTGCAAACCTTTTTCGACTATGCGCTTATTGCCAGGCATTTCCGAAAAGCCCACCTTGCTGAACTAGAGCAGGTAAGCGGAGCTCGCCGAAAATTCTTTGTTGTAAAGATGCCCAGCGGTAGCCGGAAGCAGTTGATGTATGACCTGACCGCCCGCATCGTAGATGATGAATCCTTAGACATTAATTTGATCATCGTCTCCAACTGGGCGCGAACCGGATGGAATGTCATCAAACCAAACGTACTGATTGATGCTACTGCAACAAGGGATGTAACAGCTTGGCAGCAGTTGCGCGGCCGGGCTATTCGTGCGCTGCGAACCTGGAACAATGACTGCTATCGCCTCATTCTTCAATTGACCGGCAATCGATCTCTTGGTTTTAGCGATGAGGATGAACTGTCGGAAGACGTCGCTCGCGCCTTTGAAGAAGTTTCGCATCTGGAGGACCAAAAAGAGCAAATTGATGCACCGCTTCAGGCACTGTTAAAAGAGGTGGCGCCTCCCGAATTACTAGAACGCATAAATAAAAAGGGGTTGGATGGACTAGATAGTCAAGAGCGTAACCAGCTGGCTATCGCTTTAATGCGCCGCCGGAACAAAGTGACGCACATTTATGAATTACTAAAAGCGTATGGTTCCACAATCCAACTGACCTTTGACCGCCCATCGAGAAAATGGCGTCGTCGTGACAATATTGCGCTGAAGCACGAGAATGAGATATCGGTTCAACCGTTTACAGGTGAAAAAATGACAGGAGCTGGGCACGCTCCCATACTATATGCTAAGGATCCGCGCGCCGACTTGCCGGCTATGCTGCAGGAGCGGGTACAAGAAGCTATCGGTGGTGCGGATAAAGTCATTGTGGCCGGCTGGATGGAGCATTAGCAACGGTATCTCTACATCTGATAGCGGCCTCAATAAATCGATCGCGTTGGATGATCCCGTGTTTGTGTGCTTGATGAAATAGTGAATTCAAGTGGGAAAAGTGAGCAATACTATGAAAAAGGTCCTGTTATGGCTTGTTATACCATTCGTTATCTTGCTCTTTGTTGGTTGTGATCAGCTAAATCAGGAGGAGGCTGAACTCAAGACCATTTTCGTCGGTCCTGATCGAGTAGACTGTGAGGGAGAAGGACCGCAAACCTGCTATCTGGTTAAGGAAAACGCCACAGATAGCTGGGGCCTATATTACTCTGAAATTGAAGGACTCGATTACGAAGCCGGTTATACATATGAGGTAATAGTTGCCGAGAACCAGGTTGAAAACCCGCCGGCCGGAGGATCTTCCATAACATGGACGGTGCAGGAAGTTATAAGTAAGATGCCAGTTACTGATGGCGTGGGTGAAACAGCCAGCGCCGCCCCCACAGATACGGAGGTTGAACCGGCCGAGGAAACCCCTGTTCCAATATCGTTTGAACCAATTGTTGTGGAAGATTTGGGTATTACAACCGTTGTTCCGGCCGATTGGCCCAGGATCGAAGGAGATCCGTTATTAAGGGATGCTTGGGGACCTGGGCAGTATCGATTTGTCGCCTTTCACTCAGTGCCCGGTGACGATGTGCAATCAGCCATGGCCCAGCTTCTTGGCACTACCCCCGAAGAATTGGTAGATGGATCAATAGAAGGTGAGTTCTGGGAGGAACAAATCGGCAACTATACGTGGGCGATGTATTCCATCGATAATCCTAAAGTGGGCCTGGTCCAGACAGTATCTATGACAGAACATGGCGGAACCGTCTTCGTTGTAAGTCTATTTGTGGAAACTGAGCAAAAGGAGACTATCTTGCAACCTGTGCTTCAGAACTTTGCTATCTCCACCGAAACCCAGATTGCCGAGATCGATGCAGTTGAAGAGCAAGAAACTGAATCTGGGACGGGCGAAGCGGGCGTGGTTGGATCAACCGGTTTGATGAACACCAATTGGGCGTTGACCATGGTTAGCGATGGCACTGGCCAGTTGGTGGAAGTCTTGCCAGGGGCGGAAATAACGGCGGTCTTTGGCACGGACGGCAGGGTTTCCGGCTCCGCTGGCTGCAACGATTACGCCAGTCTATTCAGAGATGATGGAGATGATCTGAGCATCAGCTTGCCTGCCTTGACGCGCAAGATCTGCGATGAACCGGATGGCATTATGCTTCTGGAGACGAGCTATCTCGGCAATCTACCCAGCGTGTCCGCATATCAACTTCAAGATAACATGCTGCAGTTGTTGAATGACGGTGGAGAAGTAATTCTGGTATATCTGGCACCTTGATCGTTTCCTGAACCTTTAGTTTGAACCTTGTACAAAGTAGGAACCAACTCTTAATCGAATTTTGAGCGAAAACAATATTGGCCGCCTGGCCGCAAACAATTCTCTCCTATCGCAAGAAAGTCACCTGTTCCACCTAGCGCGGACGGGGCATTTGCGCTTGCCTCACTCGTGGCTGGCGAAATACCCGCTTCTGATTGATAAGGCGCTCTATCCCGCTGCCCTCCTCCTTTTTGCCTATTTAGCGCCTTTGCTCAGCGCGGTTCTGGGATTGCCATTACAGGCGGTCGCCTTATTCCTGCCTGGAATCCAGCAATCTGCGGCCGGCCTATTCTTGCTCTTGATAGCGTCGTTCTTGCCGCTTTTCTTCCTGGTTTGGCTATGGTTGTTGATCGTGGAACAACGGCCGTTGTGGACCACCGGTATGGAACGGCCGTTACTACGCAAATACTTACGTGGGCTTGGCGTTGGCTTACTCATGTTCACTGCAGCGATCATTGCCCTAGCCTTAATAGATACAGTTGTTACAGAAACGGCCGTTGCAGAGCGGCTAACCCCAGTCGCCGTAGGCGGAACGTTGCTTATTTTTCTTGGCTGGATGGTCCAGGGTGCAGCGGAAGAGGTCCTGGCTCGAGGTCTATTGCTTCCTGCCTTAGGTGTGCGCTGGGGTCCGCTGGCCGGGGTCCTTGTATCTTCCCTGTTTTTCGCCTTGTTGCATCTTTCTAATCCCCATCTTAGCCTGATCAGTCTGGTCAACCTCGGCCTATTTGGTGTATTTGCGTCTCTGTATGCTCTATTTGAGGGAGGATTGTGGGGCATCTTCGCTATTCATGCCGTTTGGAACTGGGCTCAGGGCAACTTGTTTGGTTTTCCAGTGAGCGGTTTGGATAGTAGCGCAGGGATACTTCTAGACTTGATGGAAGTTGGCCCCGACTGGTTGACCGGTGGCCCATTTGGGCCGGAAGGTGGTCTTGCTGTTACCTTTGTGTTATTGATTAGCTCACTGCTGCTATGGTTTGCCGGCCGTAGACGGCGAAATCAAACTGAAAGCAAAAATAGAGGATAGATGGGCGAAAACGCATTCAATGAAGAAACCATGGACGAGGCGAGCGCAACGCAACGCCCGGTCGTCGTAAGCATTCTGGCCGTCGTAATGGCCTTGAATGGTATCTTGACCCTAATTAATGGCCTGAGTTTTCAAGCTGGCCCCTTGGTGATCGCTATGGGCGCGATTGCTATCTTGCTGAGCCTGGGCCTTTGGCAACTTTGGTCGTGGGCCTGGATCGGCACCATCGTGCTGCAATTCATTGCTGTTGGTTTTGCACTATATGATTGGATCACCGGTGTGGGCATAGACTTTCTGGCCATTGCCATTGGTATCTTTGTGGTGCTCTACCTCTTACGATCTGAGGTACGCGCGGCATTCTTCAAATGAGCTAAGCCAACTCCCCATTATGCTTTTTTGCTAGGGCTGTAGAACAAGATGTTCGACGGCCGCTGCTTCAACAGCATCACGGCTGAAGAGCATCGGATGGTACTGGCCGGTCAAATAAAGTGGCATCTGGTCGTCGTAATGCTTATTGTATGGGTGGCCACTGTTACCAGTCGGAATGACACTTTGGCTGGCATCCAATTCGCTCAAATCGACAATCATGCGTTCAGATGCGTGATGAACTACTGCGGCTGGTTCGCTATCACGCCAGACCTGAGCATTAACCATGCCCCGGCCGCTGTCCACGGGAAATGGACCACGATTAAAGATAGCCTCGATTGGAGCGATGCTGCTGGCCCCCAGAATTGCGTCTTCAAAAGTGGTCGTATGCAGCTTGCCCCAGGACCAATCATTCATACTCCCGCCTTGATTCTCCTCCAGCCAGCTAGTCGCGTCAGCCAATGATTGCAGCAAAATATCCTGCCAATCTTCCTTTTCCGTGGTATCGGCATTGTCCCACCAGCTTGCGTTAAGTTGATCTGCCAGATCGTGCATGAAAATATTCTTTGCGCTGGAATCAATCTTATCCAGGTGTTCCTGACCAATGTCATCAGCCAACACATTCCGAATCAGGTGCATATAGAAGATCTCAAATAACGTAGCCGGAACGCTCTCTTGGGTTTCGCGTAAATCCCATCCGCGCAAACGCTCAATAGCTGCTTGAACATTAGGCTCGTCGCTAGATAATCCTTCTAGAAGGGGCACGTAAGATTCGGCCGGCAGAGACTTGGTATCAAACTGCATGCGCGCAATATCTTTGATCGAGACTTTGCCCCCATTTGAGATTTCTCTCTCGATCATATCTTCAATGCGCTGCCCCCTATCGCCGTCAGCCCAATCGCGTGCAATAAAGTGGGGATAATCTTCGTCCACTACGGCATGATTGGCGGTAACAATAAAACCTTGATCTGGGTTGAAAAGCGCAGGTAGCTCTTCAAAAGGCACCCAACCTTCCCACTCGTGTTCGCCTGTCCAACCAGGAACAGGAACTTCCCCGCTGCTGTTCTTGCGTACCGGAATAAGTCCAGGTGACTGGTAAGCGATGTTGCCCTCTATATCCGCATAAACGACGTTTTGCGAAGGAACATCCCAATATCGCAGCGCATTGCGGAACGTTTCATAGTTCTGGGCCTGATTCAACATGGCAACCGCCTGGAGAATACGTGATGGTTCTTGCTGTGTCCACTGCAAGGCTAGAACATCGTTCACATCATCCCTAATATCACTGATAATCGGACCGTGATGTGTTACCCTCACCTCAAGGTTGATGTCCTCGCCTCCGTTTACTTTAATGACCTCTTCGATAACCTCCATATCAAGCCATTCGCCCTCGAATTCATACTGCTTCGAGTTGCTAGGATTGATCTTTTCGATAAACAGGTCTTGCACATCTGGGGCGAGATTGGTCACACCCCAGGCGATCTTTTCATTATGACCAACAATGACACCGGGCACGCCGGCAAACGAGAAACCGGTCACATCCCATTCCGGTGCGTGTAAGCCTACCTCGTACCAAATAGAAGGCATTTGCACGGCCAAATGCATATCATTAGCCAGAAGCGGCAAACCTGATTCCGTATGTTCCCCTCCGACCACCCAATTATTGCTTCCAACGAATGGACCGGTGCCTACCGCAAATCCATTCTGCGGGATTTGGCCCACGAGATCAAGGTTGACCATTTCCCAATCGATGCCGGCTTCTTTGCTGGTTTCCTCATTATCAATCGCTTTTTCGTTCAGTGCGTTCGCCTGTTCCTCAGTCGGGGCGATCACTGGACGGGAATCATAAGGATAGGCTGGCCACACCTGCTCCACGGTAGCCTTACTCAGGTCCTGCAGCAGGCTGGCGCGTGCGATTTCATCACTCATATTGCCGCCAAGATCATGCGACATTGCCACTCCCCAGGAAACAGTATTAACGGGCGTCCATGGTTCGATCTCCCACGATTCTTTCACCAGGCCCAGGATATCAAAGTGCAGCGAGAGATTGTCCCGGTTGTCATTGATATAAGCATTCACACCGGCGCTGTAGGCATCCAAGATCGCCATGAATTCCGGCTGTTCCTGCGCATAATAGGTAACGGCCGACTCCGCCATGCGGTTAAAGCCAACGGTGCGAATGAACTTGTCACTTTCGATAGTTGCTTCACCGGCGATCTCAGACAAACGACCTTGCCCAATATGTCGCCAGAACTCCATCTGCCAGAAACGGTCTTGTGCATGCACATATCCTTGGGCAAAAAAGAGATCGTCCTGATTATTGGCGTAAATATGGGGAATGCCGTATTCGTCGCGATAAATGTGTACTTCGTCTTGTAAGCCTTGTACAGCTACCAGGCCGTCTGACTCTGGAAACGGTTGTCGCATGACGTAATAGGCGCCACCACCCGCCACAATGCCCAGCACGACAACTATGCCCAATACAATGATGGCAATGCGTATCAAGCGATTCATCTTCTCCTCCAGCTTGTCAACTATTATCCGTGACTTCTCCTAGTTCCAATTGACAATGATACCCGAATGAGGTTAAACCCGAAATGTTTACGGCTCATTTTCTGTTTGCCGTTTCAAAGCTATAATGAACGGGATGGTTAATACGCTGCCTATACTCTTAATCACTTGTCTCTATATCATGGTGTTGCTGCTAATCATGGGTGTTGATCTGCAAAAACGCCGGATTCTAAATAAAGTAACCCTGCCGGGGACGTTGGTGGCGCTGTTAATAAGCCTTGCCTATGGCTGGCAACCATTCTTGCTCGCCCTTCTTGGAGCCCTGATCGGGTTTGTGGTTTTCTATGGGCTATTTTGGTTGGGAGGAAGGAAATATGGGCCAGGAGCCTTGGGTTTCGGTGACGTTAAACTGGCCATGTTGCTAGGGGCAATGTTAGGATTGCAGCACATCTTATTCACGCTGGCATTGGGTATGCTTCTTGCTGGCCTGGCCGCGATCCTGCTCATTTTGGCGGGTCGTGCCGGTCAAAAGCGTACACTACCTTTTGGGGCATATCTGGCTGCTGCCGGCGTTGTAATGCTAGTCTGGAACAGCATAGTATCGTTATGAGCGAAATTGAAATACGACCGATGCAAAGTATGGCCGAAATGCAAGATATTGAGGAACTGCAATTGGCCATCTGGGGCAAGGATGAGCGTGAGATGATGCCGGGGCACTTATGTCACGCCTTGCAGCACAATGGTGCTGCCTTGCTCGGAGCTTTTGATGGCTCAAAACTGATAGGCTTTACCCTGGCTGTTCTGGCGACTGTAGAGGGCTTGACCGATCGTATTGACCAGGTCGCCGCAGCCCGTTTGAAAATGTACTCAGTGATCGCTGGCGTTTTGCCTGAATATCGGGACGGTGGCGTAGGTTATATGTTGAAGATGGCGCAGCGCGACTTCGCTCTGCGTATCGGCGTGCGACTGATCACCTGGACATTTGATCCCCTAGAAAGCCGCAACGGCCGTTTCAATATTGCTAAGTTGGGGGCCATATGTCATCGTTACCTGCGCAATTTTCATGGTGAAATGGTGGGTATTAACGCCGGCCTGGAAACAGATCGCTTTGAAGTTGAATGGTGGGTGACGAGCAACCGCGCCAAAGGCCGTGCAAATCGGCCGAGACAACCGTTACCGCTCCAGGCGCTCTTGGATGGCGGCGCCGTTCTTGTGAATGAGGTGATCTTTAACGCAGATGGCTTGCCGGTTCCCCCGGCTAACTACGTTAGCCGGCCGGGAAACCTGATGCTTGTAGAGATACCCGCTGACTTTCAAGAGGTCAAGCGGCGTGATTTCCCATTGGCATTGCGCTGGCGCAGACATTCACGTACTTTATTCGAAGGGCTTTTCCATAGCGGTTTTGTAGTCACCGATTTTGTGGCATACACTGATGAGAATGAACATCGACGTAGCTTCTATTTGCTAACTTTTCAGGATGCCTGAGATAATCTCATACTAGGCAATGGCCAATTGAGGGAAACGAGTTTATGTGGAGCAACGAAAAACCATGAAGATTGAATCCATTGATCTATATGCCATCAGCCAACCGTTGATCCGGCCCTTTGTCACCAGTTTTGGGCTGCAGCAAGAGCGATCCTGCTTGCTCGTTGCCATACACAGCGAGGGATTAACTGGGTGGGGTGAATGTGTTGCTACCAATAATCCTGGCTATAGTTATGAAACGGCCGTGACCGCCTGGCATATTCTGAGTGATTTTTTAATCCCTGTCCTGATCGGTAAGCAAATTCAGGAACCGCACAGCTTGCAGACCCTGTTTCGCACCGTGCGTGGCCACCCGCTGGCCAAGGCTGCCCTTGATCAAGCTTTTTGGGATTTGACGGCGCAGCGCGATGGCCTCTCCTTCGCGGAGAAGCTGGCCACTCCCTATCCGGAAGGACCACGCTCCCGTGTTAAGGTAGGCGTGAGCATTGGCATTCAGCCCACGATGCAGCAAACGCTGGACCTTATCCAACAACATGTAGAAAAGGGGTACGGACGAATTAAGCTCAAGATCAAACCAGGTCACGATAGCGAATTGGCTCGTTCCGTGCGCACGACCTTCCCCGATCTCGTATTTATGCTTGACGCCAATTCGGCTTACAGCCTTGAAGATGTCGCGGTTTTGCAAGCGCTGGATGAGTTCGATCTATTAATGTTGGAACAGCCACTAGGCTACGATGATATTTACAACCACAGCAAACTCCGCCCTCAAATCAAGACGCCGCTTTGTCTGGATGAAAGCATTAAATCGGCCGACCAGGCTCAGTTTGCACTTGAGATCGGCGCTTGCGATATCATTAATATTAAGCCCACCCGTGTAAGCGGTTGGACTGAAGCCCGCAAAGTTCACGATCTAGGCTGGCAAGCAGGTATTGATTTGTGGGTTGGCGGAATGCTGGAAACGGGAGTCGGCCGTTCCGCGCAATTAGCCCTGGCTTCGCTGCCGGGCTTTACTTTACCTGGTGACATTTCCGCTACAGAGCGTTATTATGAGCCTGATATCACGTCTCCATTTTTTCTCAACGCTGAGGACAGCACCATTGACGTCCCTGAGGGACCAGGCTTAGGCGTGAAAGTAGATATGGCGCGGCTGGCAGCAGTTATGAGCCGTAGGCAATCTTTTGTTTAATTTACAAACACTTGTAGATATTTCCGGGAACCAAGCGACGATAAGGTGAACTCCGGGGATTAAGCGTTTTTTGGAAGAGGCAATCATGTTTACAGAGCAAACAATCGCATTTATCGGTGCGGGAACGATGGGTGAGGCTATGATTCGTGGCCTTTTGGGCTTAAATATTGTTGAACCGGATCAGATCGTAGCGTCTGATCCCTGGGCAGAGCGGACCGAGTACCTGGCGGAACGATATAAAATTCACATCACCCGGGACAATCGTGAGGCGGCCGAAACTGGCCAGATCGTCATCCTTTCTATCAAACCACAGAGCATCCCCTATGTCCTGCCCGATATTCGCGGCCACTTGCGCCGTCAGGATCTGTTACTTTCCATTATTGCTGGGGCGCCTATCAAGAAATTGTCTGATGGTTCCGCTCATGCCTCTGTGATTCGTGCCATGCCCAATACGCCGGCCCAGATTGGCATGGGTATTACCGTCTGGACATCCACGGCACAAGTGAGCGAGGACCACAAACAGAAAGCCAAACTAATCCTGGGTTCTCTTGGAGAAGAAATCTATGTTGAGCAAGAGTCCTATCTGGACATGGCAACCGCACTAAGCGGGTCTGGTCCAGGTTACGTGTTCATGATGATGGAAGCTTTGATAGACGCTGGCGTCCATCTCGGGTTTTCGCGACACGTGGCCAGGCAGCTTGTTTTCCAGACCATGCGTGGTTCGGTAGAATATGCCGATCAATCTGGCAAACATGTGGCTGAATTGCGCAATCAGGTCACGTCTCCGGGAGGAACCACAGCAGCCGCCCTCTACCACATGGAAAAAGGCGGATTGCGTACCGTGATATCGCGTGGTATCTGGGCAGCATACCAACGTTCCGTGGAGTTGGGCAAGGGTGAGGACGTGAAAGATCCTGGTTCATAAGGAGCCATCCGGTCTGATAACCACTATGGGCGACGTGATGATGCCTGTTGGGGCAACAGCACAAATCGATAATCGATCAATCTCCTATGGCCACTTGGTGTTACAGGATGGCCGGCGCTGGCTCTGTTTTCGCGATCCAATCCACGTCTTTGCGGCTTACGAACCGCAAGACGTAACCTATTATTTGGCTGAAATCGAGAAAGCTGTCGAGCGCCAGGGACTATACGCCGCTGGATTCATGAGCTACGAAGCAGGAGCCGCCTATGGTCTGGACGTACACGGGCGTGATTCCGCTGACTTACCTTTGCTTTGGTTCGGTCTTTATGATCGGCCGTATGAAAGTGCGCCTCCCAATATCTCGAATGCAGCTTGCGATCTGGGCCAATGGCAAGCCAACCTGGACCAGAAAGCGTATTTCGCGGCCGTCGAACAAATTAAAAACCATATAGTCGATGCCGATACATACCAGGTGAACTTTACCATGCGCATGCGCACTCAGTTTGCTGGAGACTCCTGGGCACTGTTTTGTGAGCTGAGTCAGGCGCAACAAGCTGCTCATACGGCGTTCCTGGATCTCGGCCGTTATGCCATCTGTTCGGCCTCGCCCGAATTATTCTTTCGTCTTGAGGGCGATCTGCTTACCGCACGACCCATGAAAGGAACGGCCAGACGCGGCCTTACATTGGCCGAAGACAAGGCGCAAATCGCCAGGTTGCGATCGTCCACGAAGGATCGCGCAGAAAACGTGATGATAGTGGATATGATCCGCAATGATTTCGGCCGTGTGGCCCAGATTGGCACTGTCCAGGTACCGCAGCTCTTCACAGTTGAGAGGTATCCGACCTTGCTGCAAATGACATCCACAGTGAAAGCGCGCAGCACAGCTTCGCTGCCGGATATCATGGCTGCCATGTTCCCCTGCGCTTCTATTACCGGTGCCCCAAAAGTGCGTACCATGCAAATCATCAAATCGTTGGAACCGGAGCCGCGCGGTATCTATACGGGCACGATTGGTTACTTCGGTCCGGAGCGCCGCGCTTCTTTCAATGTAGCCATTCGTACTGTCGTGATTGACAGAGACACGGGCCAGGCTGACTATGGGGTAGGTAGTGGCATTGTCTGGGATTCCAAGGCGGCCGAAGAATATGCCGAGTGCCGCCTGAAATCGCGCGTTCTGGTACAGCGATGGCCCTCTTTCGAATTGCTTGAATCGATACTTTGGACGCCTGAGGAAGGCTTTTTCCTACTGGACTTGCATCTGCAGCGGCTGGCCGAGTCGGCCGAATACTTTGGCTACCCTTTTAAAGCGCAGTCGATTCGCCTGCACCTGATGAAGCTTTCTGAGAAACTTGTCGGCCCCAGAAAGGTACGGCTCTTACTGGCCAACGACGGCGCTTTGACATCGAAAGTTAATTCGTTAGCGGATGGGGCTAAACTAGAACCTGTGCGCGTGGATCTAGCGGCAACACCGGTAAATGCGAGTGAAATCTGGCTGTATCATAAGACAACCCATCGCCAGGTATACGATGAAGCCCTCAATTCTCGCCAACATGGTGACGAGGTCATTTTATGGAATGAACGCGGCGAAATCACGGAGGCCTCAGGTGCCAACGTCGTTGTGGAGCTAAATGGTCGTTTGGTCACGCCGCCGGTGACGGCTGGTTTGCTGGCCGGGACGTACCGGCGATATCTGCTTGAACAAGGCCTGATCAGTGAAGAGCCTGTCACAATAGCTGAATTGAAGCGCAGCCCACAGTTATTTTTGATTAATTCCGTGCGTAAGTGGCGCAAAGCTGTTTATATTGAATCTGGATAAGTATTGCCAGGGAGTAAAGCATGAAGCGAATATTGGTCACAGGTGGAGCAGGCTACATCGGTAGTCACACCATACTTGAATTATTGAATGCTGGCTACGAAGTTGTTGCCGTTGATAATCTTTCAAATAGCAGTGAAGAGTCTTTAAAACGCGTTCAGGAACTAACCGGCAAATCCGTAGCTTTTCACAAGGTGGATATTACGGACAAGGACAGCCTGAACAAGGTCTTTGCCACAAATCGCATAGATGTTGTCATTCATTTTGCTGCCTTAAAAGCGGTAGGCGAATCAGTAGCTGAGCCAATGCGTTACTACTACAACAATGTGACCGGAACCCTGGTGCTCTGTGAAGTGATGCGCGATCATGGGGTCAAGAATATCGTTTTCAGCTCCTCGGCAACAGTATACGGGGATTCGAAGAAAATACCCTTGTTCGAGGATTTCCCCATGCTGCCGGCCACAAACCCATACGGCCGTTCCAAACAGATGATGGAAGATGCCTTACGCGATATTTATATTTCTGACAACGCTTGGAATATCGCGATTTTACGGTACTTCAACCCTATCGGTGCTCATGAAAGCGGCCGTATTGGTGAAGATCCCAATGGCATTCCCAACAATCTTGTTCCTTACATCGCGAGGGTGGCCGTAGGCAATTATCCATATGTTCGTGTTTTCGGAGATGACTATCCAACGCCGGATGGCACTGGCATTCGCGACTATATTCATGTAGTCGATCTGGCCCTCGGTCACATTAAAGCTCTGGAAAAATTGGCTACAAATCCTGGCACCGTGACCTACAACCTGGGTACAGGCCGGGGTAATTCCGTTCTCGAAGTAGTAGCCGCGTTCGAAAAAGCGTGTGGACAGAAGATCCCTTATAAAACAGTGGATCGGCGCCCAGGCGATTTGGCCATTTCATACGCCGATGTCGGCAAAGCCCAACGCGAACTGGGCTGGGTGGCCGAGCGCGATATCGACGACATGTGCGTGGATTCCTGGCGCTGGCAATCACAGAACCCCAATGGTTACGCCTAAGATAGAAACCTGAAGGGTGACGTTCATCACCCTTTAGTTTTCATAGCTATTTTCCTTTGAACTGTGCTTGGCGGCGTTCTAAAAAGCTTTGCGCCCCTTCCATAAAGTCTTCTGTACTGAATAGTTGGCTTTGCGCCCAACCTTCCAACATCAAACCGCGGTCGATGTCCGCCAGCCCATCAATGACTCGTTTAGCCATACCGACCGCCAAAGGCGCCGCCTGGCTGATCTCTGCTGCCAATGCTTCCCCCTTGGCTAAAAGATCTTCGACCGCAACCACACTGTTGACAATGCCCCACTGTTCCGCCTGGTTCGCGCCAATTTGCCGTCCCGTGAAGATCAGCTCTTTAGCCCGTGCCGGACCGACGAGACGCACCAGGCGCGTGGTCCCCCCTACGTCTGGGATCAGGCCCAGTTTCGTCTCCAGCAAACCCATCATGGTCCCTTCAGCCGCAATGCGTATGTCGCAAGCCAGAGCTAATTCCATGGCCAATCCCAGACAGTAACCGTGTAGTAAGGCGATAGTTGGCACTTCTAACCTTTCCAGGCGTGTGAGGACGCCTTGATAATCGTCGGTGATACGCCTCCCCCGCTGCTGCCAGTTGGAGCCATATTTCTGCGGAAGCATCAAAAAATCGCTGACATCGATTCCGGAGGAAAACGCTTTACCTTCACCCCGTATCAATACAGCGCGCACTCCCGATACGCGCCCCGCTTCACTGACCGCCTCATCAAACGCCGTGTACAAATCCATATTGAACGCGTTTCGCTTTTCCGGTCGATTGAGCACGATCTCAAAAATCATTTCCCGTTGTTGGGTGCAAACAAGTTCGCTCATTGTGCAAATTCCTCAATATCAACTGTTTCATCCACCAAGATTAACATCTTTCTCCAGATCTCAAGCCACGACAATCTCATCCCCGCTCATATCGGTAATACTTGCCACCGCTTCAATAGGCACTCCCCAGTGAGCGAGCACATCGCGCCCCCCTTCAAACGTCTTCTCCACCACCGTCGCGATACCCACCAAAGCCGCGCCGCTGTTGGCCACAATGCGCCCCAGGGCATCTATAGTACGCCCGCTGGCCAAAAAATCATCCACGATTAAGACCCGGTCATTTGCGTGCAAGAACTCAGGCGACACCATCAGCAGCACCTCACCACCTTTGGTATGGCTGGGCGCTCCATCCACATATACCGGTTCCATCATCGTAATTGGCTTATGTTTGCGAGCATACAACACGGGAAGATTACCCATCGCCTTGCCCGTCATAAGCGCCGGAATGATCCCACTTACTTCGGCCGTCAACACCAAGGTCGCGCCGCTGCCGGTGAACCATTTTGCGATTTCTTCTCCCACCGCTTCCATCAACTCCGCATCCACCTGGTGATTCAGAAAACTGTCGATCTTCAAAATGCCACGGCCAAGATTTTGCCCTTCCGCCAGGATACGTTCTCTTAATACTTCCATCTTACTCCCATCCTCCTACTACCATACTGTGAAAACCATAAACCTTTAATCCCACCATCGCCATTACCATTGCCAAAAGGCGAATTTACTATATTATCCCACGTCGCAGACACTTGTAATTATGCGCCGTTAGCGAGAAACTAACCAGAGCGGGAAGCATAGCCGTGATTGTGAAAGAAATCTCAATCACCTTGACTGGGCCAGGGGTCTTTCCTATAATTTCGAGATAATTCGTTCAAAAAATATTGAAAGTTGTGAACAAGGCAAGCCTCATGAGCCCGGACATTATTCAAGAAGGATTGACAGCCATCGATGAGCATCTTCTCGTGGCGGCCAATAGCGAGGTCGCCGTGCTGCATGATGCCAGTGAGCATATTCTCACCTCCGGTGGGAAACGTATACGGCCGCAAATGGCGCTGCTTGCCTATCTGGCTGCCGGTGGCCAGAACCTGGAAGAGGTTGTACCTATCGCCGCCGCCATTGAAATGGTCCATACCGCCACTTTAGTGCATGACGACATCAATGATCACAGCCTCACCAGGCGCGGCAAAGCGACCGTGCATTCCGTCTGGGGCCGTACCTTTGCCTTGCTCACCGGCGACTATCTGTTCACCAAAGTATACGAATTGATGGCTCCCTACGGGCCTGAATACAACGTTGTCATGGCCACTGCTTGCTCACGCCTGGTAGAAGGTGAAACGCTGCAGGCAGCGGCAGCCAAAGCGGGCACAGTCGACAGCGAAACCTATAAGAAAATCATCTCTCTCAAAACGGCCAGCCTCTTTGAAGCCGCGGCACGGATGGGTGCGCAACTGGCTGCGGACGATGCTGACTTAGTCGAAAATCTGGCTAACTACGCCTACAATCTGGGCCTGACCTTCCAGATCGTAGATGATATCCTGGATATCGTCGGCGATCCCGAGGAAATGGGCAAACCCGTTGGTACCGATCTCATGCAAGGCCGGGGCGTCTTGGCCGTGCAGAACAATCAAAAATCCCATGACGGAGACGGCGCAGCGGTGGCCGTGGCGGAAGCGGTGCCCCAGGATCCCATTGAGCGCATGATGGCTGGCCTGCGCGCTTCCGGAGCCGTTGAAATCGCTCGTCTGCAAGCCGAAAAAATGGGCCAACGCGCCCGCCGCGCCCTAGAAGACGTCCCCTCCTCAGCCGCGCGAACGGAGCTGCTTGACCTAGTTGATCTGGTCCTCAGTCGCCAGAAATAACCTACCAACAAAACCAACAAATTCACTCCTTGCTACTGGATCTGGCGCTGTCATGCACCTCAGTGCCTAATCCAGCGTGAAGCATATTGGGAAGGAGTCAACCAGAGCTAGCATTATGTCCACTCTTTGTCTTCGATTATTAATTTCACAAAACCTAAAACAATTATCGATCAAATGGATCTAACAGCCGCCCCAAAACAATCGGAATAGGTAAACCTACACTCCCGTCCCATCCTTACAACTACCCACACGGCCGTTCTCTTGATATCAAATACGTCTGCGTTGAATATTGTCATCGTGCCAGCTGATCAAAATACGGCCGTACATCCCCCCGCCATACCCGGTAAGCTTCTGGAATCCTGGTCACGTGACCCGGATCAATCTCCTCAGGCAATCTCTCTTCAGCAAACCAGGCTACATCTAAAATTTCCTGTTTGTGTGATCCATTGCCAAAGCCAACATTCGCAACCAGAGTCGCCAAGAAAGTGAAATGATAGAGGTGGTGCGCCGTATCGGTGCCGCAGTAACGCGAGTCAAATATGCCAATCATGGCCTTGACCTGACATTCCACGCCGGTTTCTTCTAAAGTCTCGCGTACTGCTCCCTCCACGGCCGTCTCGCCCACCTCCAATGCGCCGCCGGGCATGGCCCATTTGCCATTGTCTGCACGCTGGATCAATAGAATCCGGCCCTCTTCATCAATCACGGCCGTATCTACAACGGCCACGGGTGTGGGCCGGGAAAAGACCGTGGCCCGTAATGGTTCAAGGGATTCCAAATCTGTGGCCGTGGCCAGGGCCATCATTTCTAGCGATATGGTCTGTAATTCTCGGCAGCGCTGTCGTTCGTAAATATTGTCGCCAAAATAAAGACCCAAGGCTGCCAGGTCGCGCAGCCGGTCAGCCCAATGGGCGATCTTTTGTGCTGGTTTTGCGGGTGGCAATTCTTTCAAATCTTTTGCTCCTTAAAATTAGCTGACAGCTTTCAGTCATCGGCTATCAGCAAGTCATTTTCATTCGTGGTAATCGACACGGCAAGTGTGGTTTCTATCGAATCAAGGTGCTAATACAACAAAGGTTGCTTCTTGTTGTAGTTGATCGTTAACATATAGCTGCAGACGATAAGTCGCCGGTTGCAGGCCGCTGCCCTCATTGTCATAAACGGAGATGCCGCGCATTGTGCCCTCGCTATCATGCTCGCCCCAATTCCACTCCTCTTCGCGGGTCAGCCAGATCTGATCATCCCGAAACCAAATGCGCCGGATTTTGTCTGTTGGCGACATGCTTGTGTAATCCCAAATTGCATAAACCTCTTCTGTGCCGGGTGGGAAAGTATCTTGTGCTGGCGCATCAGCCGCTGCCGCAAAGTATAAGCCGCTGAAGGCAATCAATTCCTTCCCGAGCGGAGAAGGTGTCCCCGTTGCCGGAATAAGCGATGTCTCCGCTACTGTAGGAGTGAGCGTTGGGATAGGAGTCGCTTGTGCGTTGCTCTGCGCAGTGGTTGGCAATACAGGTCGCGGCGTAACCCCCTCAGGTCCGACCGTCGCCAGCACCCCGCGCACGGCCGTGGGCGATGCTTCTACATGCAGGCTGCCAGATGGCGCCAAGTCACGACAACACGTCAGGAACAGTAAAAGCGCAAACCAGGAACCCACATTTTTAGCAGACACAACTTCTTACTCAAATATCCTCTTTCTGATATATAAGCTGACAGCAGTCAGCTTATGCACACTTATTTTGATTTAACGCTTAAGAAGTCGCAAATGATAGGAACTAATCTTCATATCCCAAGTTATCCCAAATGGCCATTTGGGATAACTTGGGATAAATACCAGAGCATTGTTTATAAAACAGCCGCACGCGAGAAACACAAAGATATAAGCAAATATTAATGGTATTGACGCCTTTCCCATGATAGAATAGAGGGTCGCACTGGCACAAATGAGCTAATTTTCGGCAACAGATTCCAATCCGCATTTTTGCGGCAAATGGCATCCCTTGCAGAGGAATCGAGCATGTCTCTTGACAAAATCATCGTTCGCGGCGCACGTGAGCACAACTTGAAAAATATCGACGTTGAAATCCCGCGGGATCAGTTGGTGGTTATCACCGGCCTCTCCGGATCGGGCAAATCATCGCTGGCCTTCGATACCATTTTCGCCGAAGGGCAGCGCCGTTACGTGGAGTCCCTCTCCGCTTACGCCCGGCAGTTTCTGGGCCAGATGGAGAAACCGGATGTAGACCAGATCGAAGGGTTAAGCCCCGCCGTTTCCATCGACCAGAAAGGCGTCAGCCATAACCCACGCTCCACCGTAGGCACGGTAACTGAAGTCTATGATTACCTGCGCCTGCTCTTCGCCCGGGCAGGGGTGCCCCACTGTCCCAAATGCGGCCGTCCTGTGATGCCCCAGGCGGCCGAGCAGATCGTCTCCACCGTGCAGCATATGCCGCTGGGCAGCCGTATTCAGGTCCTGGCCCCGCTGGTTCAGGGGCGCAAAGGACACCATGAAGGGGTCTTTGAGGACGTACGCAAAGCGGGCTTCGTGCGTGTTCGTGTAGATGGTGAGATCCGCAGCGTCGACGAACAAATCGAACTAGATCGCTACAAGAATCATACTATCGAGGCGGTCGTGGACCGCTTGATCATTCGTCACGAGCCGCATAACGAGAGCGAGGAGGCGCAGTCAGACCGCACGCGTCTTACGGATTCTATCGAAACTGCGCTCAAGCTAGGCGGGGGCATCGTCATCATCAATGACGTCACCGATCGCGACAATCCGACTGACGATCTTTACTCCGAGCATCTCTACTGTCCTTACGATGGCACAAGCATCCCACCTATCGAACCACGTACTTTCAGCTTCAACAGGCCAGCCGGCGCATGCCCGGAGTGCCAGGGCTTGGGCACCAAAAAAGAGCTGGATCCTGACCTGATCGTGCCCAATAAAGATCTTAGCCTGAGAGAAGGGGCGATCGCCGGATGGCCAACTGAAGACAAGGCAGGTTATTACTGGCAACTGCTCAAAGCAACGGCCGATCATTTCAAGATTTCGGTGGAAGTGCCTGTGCGCGAGCTATCGCCAACCCAAATGCGGATCTTGCTGCAAGGAGGCGGCCAGGAACAGATTACCGTAACTTATATCAACCGTGAAGGACACACTCGCCATTACCAAACGCGTTATGAAGGCGTGATCCCCAACTTGTGGCGTCGTTATAATGAATCCACATCCGACTACGTACGCGATAAGTTGGAAGGTTTTATGGTCAACCAACCCTGTCGCGCCTGCGGTGGCACACGATTGCAGCCTGTTCCTCTCGCCGTGACCATCGGCGATTGCAATATCGCGGAGATTACACGCGACCCGGTGGTCAAGAGTCTGCAATGGGCCAAGATGCTGGAACAAGAGCAAACATCGCCGCTCACGTCACGCCAACATATGATTGCCCGTCCCATCCTGAAGGAGATTCGCGAACGTTTGTTGTTTATGATCAATGTCGGGCTTGATTACCTGACCCTGGATCGTTCGGCCGGATCGCTTAGTGGTGGCGAAGCACAGCGCATCCGCCTGGCGACCCAGATCGGCAGCCAGCTGATGGGCGTCCTCTACGTTCTGGATGAGCCAAGCATCGGTCTACACCAACGGGATAACGGCCGTTTGATCAATACTTTGAAGGGCATGCGTGATCTGGGCAATACAGTGCTGGTCGTTGAGCATGACGAAGACACCATGCGCGCTGCGGATTGGATCGTAGACCTCGGTCCAGGCGCGGGAAAGCATGGCGGCGAACTGGTGGCCGAGGGGTCACCCACATTTATCGCCCAGCACAAATCATCCATCACCGGCGCTTACCTGAGCGGCAGAATGGAGATACCTTTGCCTAACAAGCGGCGCAACGGATCTGAAGATGCACTGACCATCATCGGGGCCCGGGAAAACAATCTGAAAAGTTTAGATGTTAAGATCCCCCTAGGCCGCTTTGTCTGCGTAACCGGCGTCAGCGGCAGTGGCAAAAGCTCCTTCTTGATCGAAATCGTGAGCAAGCGTCTAAGCCAATACTTTTACAGTTCGAAGGCGCTCCCGGGCAAGCACGACCGTATTGAGGGGTTGGAACATCTGGACAAGATCATCGAAATCGATCAAAGTCCCATTGGCCGTACGCCCCGTTCCAATCCAGCCACTTACACCAACCTTTTCAATCCCATTCGTGAGCTCTTTGCTGGAATGCCGGAGAGCAAGGTCCGAGGCTACAAG
>JAACFF010000278.1 GCA_009937635.1 Chloroflexota bacterium | reverse complement strand
TCATGCAACCAAAGGAAGTTGAGGAAATTTACATCAAATTATGAGTTATGGCAGGCTCAAACCCCTTTTTGGTTCTGGCTTGTCCAGGTTAGGGAGTGGGATCCTGTTTCTGCAAGTGCAGGGGCTTCGACGAAAAAGTGGCACTGTCAGTCCTGACAGTGCCAGCGTCAATACCATAGCCAGGCAAGCCCCTAACTTGGAAAAACCACAGCCCGGGGTCCAACCACTGTTGATCCTGGGCCTTTTGCCTCCCAGTTTACGCTGGATATCAAAAAACCATACTTTTTTCCAAACTTTTTTCTTTGGATTTGGCGTTGGGCGATCACATAATCCAATAGTATAAATTTTGGCCAGTAAGATTACACTTTCTGGAAGATTACCTTGCTGGAATGGAGGATCAAATGATAAAGAGAAGTAACCGTAAACCAGGGCAGCTCGTTTTGCCCTTATTCATCCTGTTCTGTTTGCTAACCCTGATGGCGTCCTTAACGACCAGTTTGACGGCCGAGGCCGCGCCTGATCAGCAAAGCACCCTTTCCGACCCACTTAGCACCGAGGCTGTGGGAAACACCTACAACGTCACGTCCACCAGCTGCACGGGGCCTGGGTCGATCTATCATGCGATACAAGATGCTAACGCGAATCCGGGTTCAGATACCATCGTGATCTCGCCCGGTTTGAACATCAACATGAATGATTGCTATTACACGCCACCTGGAGACACCAGAGCCTGGTACATACTCCATGCTACCGAGTCTGTGGTCATCGAGGGCAACAATGCCAGCCTCAACGGCGTCATCACATGGGTAACTCCCAATGCCATTGTCAATGCATTGAGTGCTTGTCCGCAACGCGTCGAATCACCAGATACAATCATCGCGGAGACGCCCGGCTTTCTGCGCGTGGGTGAACTAGGGCAGTCAAACGCAGGTGTAACAGTTACGGTTCGCAACCTCTCGATTACCAGGCATCATGCCATTGCCAGGGTCGAACAAGACGCAACCTTGATCTTGGAAAATATTGATGCAAACCAAATCTACCCGAGTCATTTCTGTGACCTACCCGCGATTAGGGTTGTCGAGGGGGCTTCGCTGACACTGGAGCGCAACACCTGGGATCAGGTTTTCAATTGGGGCGACGTACCCTTTACGGGCGTTCTTATCCCGGCCATCGAAGGCGACAACGCTGCGAACTTGACCATCAGGGATTCTACATTCACCCGGTCGGGTAATGAAACAGGATTCATAGACTGGGACGGCGGCGCGGGAAGCACCGTTAACATCGTCTCATCATTTATTCATGAATCCGGGGGCATCTCGATCCGCAACCAGACGACGACCAATATCGTTAACTCGCTCTGGGGGAACAATCTCCTTTTCGCCCCAACCAGTGCCGACCGATTTATGAATTTCTCCAGCGAGCCGATGAACATAATCGCTTCGACTATAGTCTTTGGCCAAGTTGAGTGCGACAACGAATGCCAAACCTATGGTGGCCATGGGCGCATTTTACCGTGGCGGCTTGGAGCAGCGCCTATTAACCTCATTGGTTCGGCCGTCGGCGTAGTCTTCCCCGTTGATTACCCCGGTACCGAAATCCACAGATTGCTGGATAACTTCGATCATTTGCCGACCGGCGGCGTGACCGCCGACAACAGCACCTGGATCCAACCGGTCCCTGATCAAAGCGCGCAATCCCTCAAGGATCTCACCGGTAATCAGTCCCTGCGCACTGATCCTCCAGGTCTGCCTGCGACTCCCCTGTTCTCCTCCGGGGTAATCCTTACGGCACAGGCAAGTCCGCTGTTTCCCGGCCAACTGATCGACGTGATTCCGGATTCCCAATGCGGCGGCGCGAACCAGCTGGTCAGCCCCATCGACGGCTCGTGCATCGACAAGGATGTGCTCGGCAACAGCCGGTGGGACACGGGTAACAACGCCCGCAACATCGGCGCCATCCAGCTGACGCTGGCGCCCCATCTGACCGTGACGGGTACCGGCGACGGCACGGTCGATTTGGCCTGGAATCGCCCACCGGACCCGCCGGGAAGCTCCATCAGCTTCTATGTTGTTCGCTACCGCCCGGCAGGCAGCAGCGATCCCTTCACGGGGGTGACTGTGATCGGCAGAGACAATCTGTCCCGGGAGATCGGCGGGCTGACCAACGGCACGGAGTACGAGTTCCAGGTGGTCGCGGTCGCGGTCGACTCCGACGACAACTTCGTGAACAGCCCGCCCAGCAACCTGGTCACGGCCACGCCCTACGGCTTGATTGAGCCGCCGGTGGTCACGGCCGTGCCGGGCGACCGTGAGGTCCAATTGTTCTGGACCGAGCCAAGTACCGGTGGACATCCAGTCCCGCTCTCCTACTCGGTTGTGTATAGGCCTGTCGGCGCTGCATCCTGGATTGGCGGACCTTCCTTCCTTTCCGGTCGTATCACGACAATTCCCGGGCTGACCAACGGAACCGAGTATGAATTTGGGGTATTCGCGACCGCCACCGATGGCGAAACCGGCGCCCTGGGCACGACCACGGCCACGCCATTCAAATCTGTTCAGCCACCCGAACCGGGCACGGAGAACTGCACACTCACCGCCGGTTACTGGAGTACTCATTCCGAGTATGGGCCATCGCTCTACGACAGCACCTGGGCCAAGTTTGCGAATGGTGCTGATACGCCTTTCTTCCTTAGTGGGAAAAGCTATTACCAGGTGATCAATTCAGCACCGCAGGGCAATGCCTACTACAACCTGGCCCACCAGTACATCGCCGCTGAGCTTAACTTCCTGCGCGGGGCCGATCCGGCCGATGTTCAAAGCACCTTTGATTCGGCAACGCAGTTGTTTAACACCTACACCCCAGCCGAGGTAAAAGAGTTTAAGGGCCCAGCCAAAAAGGAATGGACTGACCTGGCTTCGATTTTGGATGATTACAACAATGGCTACACCGGGCCAGGGCACTGCATGGAGTAACCGAACCATCAGATCTTTGCTGGTGATAGGGTCAAACACCAGGCATAATGAACCTGGTGGTTAGCCTATCATCAGTAGCAGATCGGTTTTTCTAACGCTTAGCTGAGTATCGCGTAAGGCATGGAGGATTCCAGGCCTTACGCGGTTTATTAGGAACAAAAGAGTGGTTCGCTGGATACATCAATTGCTGGGCACGCAGTTAGCATGGGGATAACGCGGGTCACCAATAACGAACAAGAATTCTCTGGAGCGCCTGGACTCAATATCAAGAATTGGATAGAACATTAGTCGATTGAATCGAACACGGACATCAATTTAATAATAGTATTTCGTTCGAAATAGATCTCCTTTGGGGCACTCTGTAAAAAAGGACCGCTTGACACCATTGTCGGGCGGTTTTTTGTTTGTTGTTGTACAGAGCTTGGAAGAAATGGGGGAAAGGGCCGGATTCCTATTTCATTTGGCCAATTAAGTTCGAGTCTTATTGTGTATCGATGGGTGAACTTCTTGGGGATTCATGTGGATGAGCCGTTGGATTGAGTAAAAGAGATATTCTGTTATCGTCACTTTTTAAAATCAAGGCACGGATAGCTATGTGATATAATTGGTCCATATGAGATCTGGTATCATAGAACGTCGAGGAAAATTAAAAGATCTGGATCGGTCATTTGATCTGCAGTTCTGGCAATCCCAGAGCCCTCAGGCAAGGTTCTTAGCCGCTTGGGAGTTGATCTTGCATGCCAGTGAACTTCAAGGTAAAGATGTTCGTCAACTCCGACTTCAGCGATCTGTTGCGACTTTTCAACGACAACAAAGTTAGGTACCTGGTAATTGGGGGATACGCATACATTCAATATGCGGAACCGCGTTATACCAAGGATCTGGATCTGTGGATCAGCACTGATGTTGAAAATGCAGCTGCGGTTTTCAGGTCCCTACAAGATTTTGGAGCACCCCTGGTCGATATGACCGAAGATGATTTTGCTGAAGAGGGCTATTTCTATCAAATGGGAATTCCACCAGTGCGAATCGATATCTTAATGGGGATTCCAGGAATTGAGTTTGACAAAGCGTGGGCAAATAGAGAAGAAATCGAATTTGATGGCCTATCTGTAGCTTTTATTTCTAAAGAGGACTTGATTGTTAGCAAACGCGCCTCTGGTCGAACCCAAGACCTACTTGATGCAGATGTGTTGTCACAAACCGATTCATAATATTTGAAATTAGTTCGGAACAGATCTCCTTAGGGGCATTCTGCAGAAATGGACCGCTTGACAATCATGTCAAGCGGTTTTTTCGTTCTTTAAGCCTTAAAATAAGGAAAAATGGAAGAATTAGGGCTGGATTCTTAACTTTATGGCAAGAACATAGTTCGAATCTCCTTGGGTCCAAACTTCTATCTCGAACAACGTTGAAGATATCTGCCAAAATTTTATCTCATATGTTGACAGTTGTGTTTAGTCACGGCTGTGTTACGCATCGAAACCCTAAGTAATCCTGGCTGAGCTGCTTTGCTCTCGATCATACTTTTCCATCATAGACAATTATGTAGGCGTGTTCTTCATCACCTTCTGTCGCCGTCTACCAGTAGATCACCTGCGAATGACTATTCCACAAAGGCGACTCTTTATCAGGGGTCACATCGTAGACGGCCGAAGCGATTTCATCATCCCATTCCCCACCGCTGTTACGGCCGTGACGAGCCATTGAGCGCACCGCTTCATCCGTTGTCGGTAATCGCCAAATGTACTGGGCCTTCGGGGCGGAGGTCAGACCATCTTCACTGAGAAATTGACACACCTCCTGAGCTTCATGCCAGTTTGCCCCCGTGCGCGACCATCCTGGCCCATCAGGCGCCCAGATGAGAGTTACCCCGTTTCCCTGTACCAATCGCGCCTGGAAATCACCATCATCAATGCGTTGAGAGACGCGGAGGACGGGTTCAACGCCGGAAATGATGATGGTTAGCATGGGGAGTCCGATGGCCAGAGAGACTGCTAACCGTCGTGGTTGGGGACGGCCGAACCAGTAAAGCGCTCCAAGCCCAATCAATGGCGCGATGAGCAATAGCGTGGCCGGGTTGGTGAATGCTTGAAAGAACCAGGCAGCGAACAACGCCAGAATCACATGAAGACCAGCGCCAATCCGGGGCCAAAATATGGAAATGAGCGTGACGCCCATAAAGATGAGCATCGGGCTTAGATACTGTATAAACATCAGTCCCACGTTCGACAGCCAGGATTCAAAATACCATCCTTCGTGAAAGTTCTCGATGATGCCCCAAAACGCCCAAAAACAGGTGATGACGATAGAAAGAGTTACCGCAATCCAGCCAATGATCTGCCGCCTGTTTAACTGTTTCATCCTGCTCCTTCCTACTTCTTCATTGTGCCCTTAGGCGTCACATGCCTACGATCCGGTCGAAGCGTATTCTCTCAAGAATGACTCAATCTCTGACCTGATTCTCTGCTCATGTCCCAACATCATGTGGCCTCCATCTTCAATCGTGACCAGCCTGGCATTAGGAATCCTTTCCGCCGCGGCCTGGGCATTCTTGTAAAGCGTCAGCGGATCGTCTACGGCATTGACGATCAGGATCGGCACAACGATTTCCTCCAGCAGGTAGCCGCTGTTGACATCGGGATTTGATACAAACATATCGAACAATGCCCCATCAGAACGCGGACTAACAGGCAGAATGGTCTTCATCACCTCAGCCACGTCTGCTTCGTACTCAGGCGTCAATTCGAATCCATCCGGCACCCCCATAATCGACCGCAAACTAGAACTGAAGTAAGTTGTCGCCAGCCAGAAGATGAAATTCGATTTGAACATCGCTCTTGCCGCAGGCTCCGGTGGCAGTGCGGCTTCCGTCTCCCCCGGAAGGCTTGATGAGAACAGCACCAGTGCTGAACAGCGGTCGGGATGTCGCAGGCAAAATTGAAGTGCGGAGGTTTCGCCGGCGGAAGTGCCGACAATCGCCGCCTGTTCTATGCTCAGCGCGTCGAGCAGACAAGCATACGCGTCGGCCTGCCCGGCGGGTGAGGCACCATTTGGAAGCGGGGTGCGCAGATAACCAAAGCGAGAGGGGACAATCGAACGGAATCCCTGCCCTACATTCCCACGAGCTATCACAAGACCCTGGTCGAACCCGCCAAAGATCCCATGCACCACGAGCACAGGATAACCTTCCCCAACCGTCGCGTATTCGATGGGTCCACAGGCAGTTTCGACAACCTGGCTGCCGCCGCTCTTTAAATGCTCCTGCGCGATACGGATATCGCGTCGATACCGCGCATAGATCAATAATGCGACTACAACGGCGACAACAGCCAAAGCACCGGCAACCAACCAGCCAATCTTCATATTTGCCATTTGATCTCCCCTAGCCATTCCGTAAAGATTTTGCTCTCCAAGATGGGACCAATCTGCAGTTTGTTTACGTAATCTACCCGGCAGGCTTTGCGGATTGTGTTTCACTTTGGCCTTGCCGTTTTAGATACAGAATACTATCGAGCAAATCAAACAAGGTGATCGCTAACACCCCTTCCGCGCCAAAGGATCCCAGCCACTCCATTCCTGGTTCAAGGGAAACAAATCCTGCGCCGACGAACCCGGCCAAGAGGGTGTTCGCAATGGTGTTCCCTGTCCAGTGCATGAGTACAGCCGGCCAAACGGAACCAGTGCGTATTCGGATCTCACCATACACGACTGCAAAGACGCTGGTGCCCAGGATAAAGCACGGCACCAACATGATTAATCCCTCTGATGTGTGTACCCACAGTTCACGCAGGAAAGGTAAGTGCCAGGAGGTCCAGATCACACCGACCAGCACAGGTCCCAGCAGACGGTCATTCAGCTCGTAAACTCTGGGCGCCGGGTCGTTGTCGCCCTCATCCAGCGAAAGCCCGGCGATTCCATTTGCGATTTGACATTCTTTGTTGGCATTCAGTCGAGAACTCCCCACCCATTCGCCGACCAATGTTGTCTTTCCAAAGCCAGCTGGTGCGGAGATGAGGGTGAGTTTGTGACCGAGTTGTAGCCCCTCATTTAGCCGCTCGATCAGTTGTGTGCGGGGGACGAGGTTCGGCCGCAGTGGCGGGACAAATAACTTTGTGCGCAGCAGTGTCTCAGGCATAGGCACATTATATAATGGATTTAGGATATCAGCGTCCAGTCTGTACCGAATTTCGCTCTTCTTCAACTGCTCGCACGCGTGGAACGCAAACAACGGGCGACTTTATTGCAGGTATAGTTGAAGCGGCTTATAGTTGATTATGGTACGATCGTCGGCTGTGAACTTAACAGCCCATTTGCATATTTGTACAACCAGAGACAAGTTACGATTCTGCTGAATTGTAATATTATAAAGTTCGACATGAGTCTCCTTAGGGGCATTCTTCGGAAATGAGCCGCTTGACGTGACCGTCAAGCGGTTTTTTCGTTCATTTGGCCTTGAAATCGGGGAAATCGGAGGATTAGAGGCCGAATTCATGATGTTCTTAGTCAAAGGGAGTTCGAATCTCCTTGGGTGGTACGGCTAGATTTCAGCCGGATTTGTAGCCTCTTCTAGGCAACCTGGTTTGGCAGACCTATCAACGCTACTATAGAATAGGCTAGTTAGACCGACCAAAAGCTTTACTAACAATACCTTTACTACAACGCTACCCAAAGGCAAAGGAGAACAATCATGGCAGAACCAGCGGCATGAGTTCCACAAAGCGGTTGTAGCTGACCAGCTTGGGAAATTCCGACCGTAGGTGTTGAATCACGTGCGTGGAATAGTAGGCTTTGAAGTTGCGGTATTGAGCCGAATGGAAGCGGATGATGATCGTCATGATTTCGCTGGCTGACAATTCTAGTTTTGGGCCTGGTTTAGTCGAGGAGCCAAGTAGTTGGCTCTCGGACTAATCGGTGATGGTAAGACAGAAATCATCGACATTACAGAACAGTTCTAATAAACTCATGGGGAACGCCTTTTGTTGGTTGGTTTTTTAGCGAATCCCAGTTTACCAACTTAAGGCGTTATCCCATTTTTATCTTCGAATTCAGGTTACTTAGGAAATTACTCAGCTTCTACAACCAATGTTACCGGTTCGGCCGATAGCCTCGCGCGACAAAGCTTAGCTTTGGCGCGCTCCTCAGGCCCAAGGAGGGCCTATATAAAGATATGGAACCACGAATTTTAGCAATTGGGAGATTGCAATCAACCTTAGATGTTTTAGTTGAAGAATGGGAAAGGTATGGCAGAAACGTTATTGCCA
>JAACFF010000277.1 GCA_009937635.1 Chloroflexota bacterium | reverse complement strand
TGTAAACAGATTGGCCTGGTTGAAGGGTGAATAACGATCCCCCAAAGCCACGCGCCTTGCCCGGGCAGCATATTCATCGCGTAGACGATCAAGGTCGGACATAGATTGAGCCGGTGCGTGGCACCTTCTTAAGTGCCTTGCACCTCGAGCACCGCAAGTAATCTATACTTCATTCCCAAGATCGCGAACACCATCGGATCCGCGCCAGCATCACCACTCCGGCACATGTCCAATCTTGTCTCCCCAACGGCGCGCAAAGCGCACAAGCCCCACCAGGAAACCCAGACCATAAGCCACGTGCATCGTCGGATGCGCCAGAAGCAGAGCAGGGAAATAGTCCCAGCCATGTTCTTTAGCGATACCAGTCGAAGTCGCAATATCAGCCAGCAAGTAAGCCAGCAGTATCAACGCCAGCATCCCCCAGCCAATCGGCAGCAGCGTGGTCAAAATCAGGGAGAGCACAAAAAGAAAGGGGACAAACTGCCGCAGTCGCATCTGCCGAGGATGCTTCTGCATCACCCGGACTTTCCAAAAACCATACTGGTAGAACTGCCGCCACAACTTGCGCAGAGAACCACGGCTGTAGTAGCGCGAGCGGATATCCGGCGTCAGCAGGATCTTCCCACCTTGTTTGAGCAAGCGATAGTTGTACTCATCGTCCTGGTTACGCACCAACTCTTCATCATAAAGACCAATTTTCTCTATCGTCTCACGCTTATAAGCCGCGAAAGGCACCGTTTCCACCCATTTGGCGCGATCCTTGATTGTGCGGAAGGCGGATCCGCCCATGCCGAACCAGGAACTCATCGCCAAGGCGATCGCTTGCGCCGCCTTCGTCTCGCCGATCGTCTCAATAGGACCACCCACACCTTCTGCACCGCTCGTCTGCAAGTGATGCACACACTGCCTTACATAATCCGGGGCGATCTCACAGTGACCGTCGACACGAATGATGATTTCGCCACTTGCCTGACGTATCGCCCGGTTAAGCGCAGTGGGCACGATAAGTTCTGGATTTTCAAGCAGGTGCAAATTCGTTAGCTTGTCTGCTTCTCGCTGAATATTTTCTCGTGTTCCGTCAGCTGACATCCCATCGACAACAAAAATTTCCGTACAGGCTGCGGGATAATCTTGGTTAAGAATTGGGCTAAGACTCTTGTCAATATAAGTAGCTTCGTTGCGAACGGGAACGATGATGCTAATGGTAGGTAAATTTAAGCCCAATGTTTTACTCCGCCGCAAATATCTACAGAGACGCTCGCTATCAAGTTAACCTACTTTGTTTTATCCTCAGAAAGACCATCCTCATTCTCTGAGGGATCGATGTCAATGCCACCCAATCCAAAGATATAGGCGGGCGCGACGAGGCGCATGGCCGCATGGACCATATAAAGCAAGGTCCACGCCGTGGCTGAAGCTGTGAAGGATTGGCGCAGCGGCGATGAATCGCGAAACAGGCGCTGTATTGATATCAAAATCAACAATAGCAGCGCTATTAACCCCAGACTGCCATGTTCAGAGAGGAGGCGCGTATACTCTGTATGCGACGCTGAATATCTGAAGGTTATGGCGTGAAAAGCTGCAGACTGACCTGGGCCTACGCCAAATAACGGGTGTTGCCGGAAGGTGATCAAATCTGCTTGCATAATAAGGCCCCGACCCGTCAAATCCGTTTCCCGCAGACGTTCGACCAGCGTTCCCCCTGTGAAGTCATTTAAAAGAGGGAAGACCACAAACAGGCTCATGAGGAAAATGACCGCGGAGGCGGTTAGCACCACGCCGAGAGAACGTCGATCGCGTAAAAGAAACAAAGTGGCGATTGCGATACTACCCAGACCGGTCCACAAACCACCCCGCGACCAGGTAAGCATGCTCTGCCCTACCAACCAAACCGCCAGCAGAATCACGAATATACGCAGCAAGCGGTGCTCCCGTTCCAGAATAGCGTACCAATATGCAGCAAAGATGCCCAAACCAAAGATACTGGACACTTGGTTAGGCCCGAATCCGGCTGATGTGATCCGAGAGGCGGAAGAGGCTGTGAATTCTAAATTCGCAGCCGTGATCGTAGAAATAGAGGCTATAAACGCCAGGGCTATAATGGGTGCAAGTAAGACCAGCAGCAGTCGTTTGAGTTGCCCCAGCGTCAGCTTAACATGATGGAAATAAATCGTGGTCACAACGAGCGCCAGAGGTCCGCTTAAATTAAATGCGATGGCTTCGCGATCGAAGGTTGTCAATAAGGCTATGGAGGGAATCAAGAGGATAAAGTAGGCGATGGGCAGTTTGGGAGACTGGAAAAACCGTTGATGCTTAAACAGGCTAAAAAGGAGCAGGAGGATAACGCTATACTTGCCAAACTCCCAAAAGATTATAGCGTCCGATGTGCGCCACAATAATTCAGCGCCTGTGATATAGGCGGTCACGTAGATCACTCGTCTGGGCGTGCTATCCTTTAACAACCAGTAAATACCAAGAGCCACAACAATTAATGCTTGCGCTGTGGCCACAATGTAACTCCGCTCCATGACCACGGCAATGAGCATATTCACTATCAACCACGCCCCAACACGCAATGGGTAAGATTGGGTTAACAAACGCGCCGGGTTATAATGTGGTCGTGAAAAATCAGTTGTCCGGTTCGATGAATATTGTCTGTACATAAGATAATATTTTACTGATTACTGAGCGTGCGCTGATAGACTTCAATGATACGCAAGGTGGTCAGGCGGATATCCAGCTCTTGCACCGTCGCGCGGCCATTCACACGTTTTCCTCTCTGCAAAACCGCGTGTAACGCTGCCGCAATCGTTTCTGGGCCATTATCCTCACAAATTATGCACCCATCCACATCCTGCAGCCGTTCCCTCACATCGCCCACATCTACGGCGACTACAGGAAGATTACAGGCCAGCGCCTCCTTGATTACGTTTGGCGAGCCTTCATTGGACGACGTTAGTAAAAGAGCATCAGCAGCATTCATATAGAGGGGCATTCGTTCAGGTCGAACACCCTCAGCAACTAAGAGCTCAATCCGTTCAATATTACAAAGTGAAACGGCTGTCTTGGCCAGACCATAGCGTTTAATCTGATTGTTGCGGTTGCCTGCAAACAATACATAGCGCTGGTTCACCGTCAAACCCAGTGTACCTCGCGCTTCATCTTGAGGTATTGGCTGGAAAAATTCCATATCCAATCCACCCGGGATCAAGTAATAATCCTTGCGGGACACGAATTGTGCAAGTTTTGGTGAAACAAGGATGATGCTATCGGCATACAAAGCTACCAGTTGACTAACCTTCCGTAGCAACCAGCCTACCGTTGTCTGTCGGCCAGCCTTATTTACAATACCATTAAGGTCACTACCTCTATATGTCACGACCAGTGGGCAAGGTTTGGTGGGCAGAGCTAGAAGACCGCTTTGTCCGAACTGAGCGTGTATTAAATCATATCGTTGCTTCCGCAGTTTGGTCCTCAACTTCATCCAGGCTCGTAAATAGTTCTGCGGCCGCATACCGCCACGAAACGGCAATACGTCAACATCGATACTGTTTTCCCGCAATTGCTTGACCTCTTGCACAATAAAAGGAACCCACTCCGGATGTTCAGTGGATGGCCATTCGCTAGTGAGCATTAGGACATTCACAGCATATTAGTCCGAAATCTTATTAATGACAAAGCGGTGTTTTCCGGAAGCGGGGACTTCAAATCCGCCAACAACAAACCGAATCTTCAAATCGGATCCAAGATGATGGCGAAAGATTCTTGCCAACTGCTCTTTCATCTCCCTTGACGCCTGCGTAATGCCATTTAATAGGTAATGAAACTCAACTTCATCAGGTTCCGTTTGCAAAACCTGGTATTTCCAGGCAGGGAAACCGCTTCGAAAAACCATGTGCGGAATTAGCGCTCCACTTACCCGATGACCCTCTTGGCTTAGCAGTTGATCTACAACACGCCCTTCAAGTTTTGAAATACGCTTATGCGATCTGCCCGCGGTCGCTCGCGTCAGTTCGATCATATCACCGTTGAGGTATCGTATGAGGGGCATGGCATAATTAAAAAGGGACGTGACGCACGCTTGCCCATGCCCTTCCGAAACAAATCGGGTCGGATTGTTTCCAGCAACTTCCAACACAAGGTGCTCTTCACATACAAGATATCCTGATTCACTGGAACACTCATAAGCAATACTGTTTACCTCGCCACAGCCATAGTAACAGAAAACAGGCGCATCCAGAACCTCGCCAATGTATTCGCGCCATTGATCCGGCATATACTCGGCCGTACAAATAACACTCTTCAGACCATTTACGCGAAGGTTTTTTACAGCGACATATTCTGCCAAATTCCGTACGGCCGATACGTACCCAACCAATACAGGTTGCCTGGCACAATTAATCACGTCTACATAATCATCTACGTTCTCCGGTGTAAGTTCAAACGCCGGCAGAAAATGGCTGTTAAAAAGCCATTCTCTCACCATGACTTTAGGGGATTGCGTCTGTGGGAGGCCAAGTGATCCTCCGAATAGGCGAACCATAGGTTGTCCGAGTTTGTAATGCATCCACTCAAAACCCCTCAAGTAAGCACCCACTTCAAAGGCCCTGGCCTTGACATTTGTAGCTACCTGAATCGGCTCACCTGTTGTGCCACCACTACGCCGGAATTCGCACTCGCTATCCGGGTAATTTGTGGCGCGCAGACGATCTGCCTGTTCCCTGACAATTGTACGTGTCAAGTATGGCAATTTTGCCAGATCGTCCGCTGTCCGAAAATACTCCGGTGTTAAACCACGTTCTTGCATTACCTGACGATAATAAGGAACATTCTGGTAGCAATGTTCGATCAGATTCCGGAGAACGCTAGCCTGATATGCTTCTAATTCTGATTTACTCCAAAACTGCGAATCACGCAAAAAGCTCGTAGTGTTTGCCGCCGGGTAACCAAAGACGTTGGCCAGACGCATCCCTTGCTCCACAAAACCCGCTCTAGACATGGGGATATCCTTGCTGCTTATTTGACATGACCTGCTGATATAAGTTGTTAAGCATACCGGGTAATCGATGCAGTGAAAAATTGCCAACAACCCTTTCACGAGCGCGCTGGCCGAACTGCTTGCGTTGATCAAGGTTTTCAATGAGTTGCAACAACGCTTCTACCATCGTCTTTTCATCTTCTGGTTCAACCAAGTAACCAGTATATCCATGCGTGACCAAGTCCGGAACGTCACCCACGCGGGTCGCAACAACAGGCAGCCCGCTGGCCATCGCCTCCAGAATGACGTTTGGAGTTCCCTCCCAGTCCGAAGTTGACACGAAAATATCAGATTGCCGGTATATGGAGGCGACATCATTTGCTTTGCCCTTAAACTCGATCTGCTCAGGACATAGTCCTAATGTTGTGACCTGCCGTTCCAGTTTTATTCGCAGGGATCCCGGGCCAACAATCACTCCTTTTACTTTGGTATCCGTACGCCTTATTACATGTTGGAGCACTCTGAGAAATCGGTCAAACCGCTTTTGCTCGACCAGCCTACCGACGGCCGTTAAATATACACAAGGATCTGTTCGTGGAGCCAAGGGGCCAAATAAATCTGTATCAACAACGTTAGGAAGAAAGAAAAGTCGCTCAGGAGGCACCCCGTTAGCGGTGACGTTAGCGATTGCAGCGCGAGAGTTTGCGGCGATACAGCGGGGTAATTGAAGCGTGAGATAGCCAGCCAGTTTACCAATGCTATCAACACCAGTAACGCCATCATTCCGGATCGCACCAATTTCAGTAGAACCTAAGATTCGAGCGGCTCCTGCAACATACATATTAACAAAGAGGTGTTGGCTTTGCAGGATGTCCGGTCGATCTTCCTGTAACTCGAAAATTATCTGCAGCAAGCGCGAAATTCGCGAACGGTATCGCCCAACCCAGGTAACAGGAACGCCCAATTCTTCGATAGGCTTTTCCCAGAACTCACCTCTGGTCAGAGACAACAGGCGCACATGCGCGTTTTGTTCTTGCAGGACCTTTAACATATAGTAAAGTTGGCGCTCCGCCCCACCCTGGCCCAATGTAAGCGCCAAAAAACAGATCTTTAGATCAGCGAGCATTTGCATTCGTACGAAGTGGTCCCCACGATTGTACCAGCGCCTCGCCAATACAGGCTTGCCATTGTTCCAATGAGTATGATCGCGCCGTATCAACGGCTTGTAGAGACATCCTTTGATAGTTTTCCGGATCGGATACTATCCCGTCCACGGCATCGGCAACGGCGCCTGGATTTGGATTTTCGATCAGTACTCCACATCCGCTACCTATCAATTCCGGCAATACCGAGACTCGCGTTGTAACAACTGGCAGCCCGGACGCCAGCGCTTCTAAGATGACTTTAGGAAAACCTTCCGATGCCCTAGTCGGATAACAGAAGAGATGCGCTTGCTGTAACAATTCCAGCACCTCCTCGTGAGTTACTTTTCCATGAAAGGTTACCTGTTGCGCCAAGCTCAGTTCCAATGCCATTTTCTTCAAAGCAAGCAATGCTGTTCCGTCACCAACAACATCTAAATGAAAATCGCGTCCCATCTTTTTGAGAGGGATCAGGCTGCGCAATACAAGGTCAGTTCCTTTGTCAGGCTCCTGGCGACATACGATAATAAGTTTAACCGACAAGCATTCGGGTAATGAGCGCACGCTTCCTATCCTCCGCAATTCATCCTCCGTCAGGCTTGTGGAGAAAATCCAGCGGATATTGGGGTTGCTAGCCGAGGGCGACTGCGGTTGGCCACCTGTTGCCAGCATAATATTTCGCCCCCCAGCAAAGCGCTCCATGGACCATATCCAAAACCGCTCAGCCACGGTCCGTGGCGCCAGCCAGTTGCCGCAATGACGCACGAATAAAGGTTTTTGGAGAATCAGTGCCAACAGCATACCCACTGTGCCAATGTCGCCAGGAATCGGAGCGTGAATGGCGTCACATCGGACAGCTTCACGAATCAAGCTTGGCATATTGCGTAAGAGCCAAAAGGGGAAACGGAGCTTGCGTTCCATATCATGACCGTACAGCAGGGACAACGGTACTACACGCAGCTCATGGCCGGACAGCGGGATCTCACCTGATTTCTCCGGTGAATTGCGACCTGGTAACACGAGGACAGTTTCGTTAAACAGGCCAGCTATCGCTCGCATTTGGAAAGGAAATCCGCCATGGGTTGCGTATCCAGTAGGCGATTCATCGCTGCGCCAGCATGGCTTGTGCGAATAAACTGCCAATTTCATTTTGCGCTCGACAACCAATCAACCATATCGCTCGACAGGCAGCCATAGGTTTGGTCAAAACTGAATTGTTCTTCCACTTGTCTACGTGCCTGAGTAGAGCTTCGCGCCAATAAAACCGGGTCGGCTAAGAGCTTGAGCAGTTGCGTAGCCAGGGCCATATCGTCATCCCCCAGATATAATCCTTGGCTAGGCTCGAGACCCATGCCATAAACTGCATCGGGCGTTGTTACCACAGCTATACCAAGTGCCATGACTTCGATAAACCGGCTTCGAAAGCCAAATCGGCCTTCCCAAGGGCAGGCAACCACTGTCATTTTTGCGAGAACATTTTGCACATCAGGGACAAAGCCCGTCACAAATACCCGGGGATCACACTTGGGCAATGCCTGGATCCTGGCAGGTGGATTATTACCAATTATCCATAGCTCTGCTTTGGGGTGCTGTTCCCACACCTGAGGCATGATTGTTTCATAACAGCGCCAGGCACCCTCCTGGTTGCGCGCGCTGCCCAGGCTACCATAGTAGGCGATTTTTGGAGGATTTGTTGCCTGCCAACTGTAAGGCCACCGTTTGAGATCGATACCCATAGGCGCATAAAATAACAGCTTTTGAGGTAGATGCTTCATCACATGGTTATACTCAGCCCGGTTGATGGCGATTAAACCATCATATTCTTCCCAGGCAGCTTCTTCTCGCTGGCGATAGCGTCCGACAGCCCAACGTTTATACTGAACTGGTATGTACCAACGGGACAGTTGGCGACTATACGACTGCCACAGCAAATCATGCATATCAAGGATAGTCGGTATTTGACGTCGCTTAAAGTAGACAATTGCTTTCACGCTGTGCCAGTACTCGAACACAGCCAGATCAATGTCTTTCTCATCGAGTACGGTGGCCAGTCGCCCCGGCGTAAGTTCCACCTTGCCGATGATATAGTTCGAAAACTTCAATCCGGTGCGCAGCGAAAACAGAGCGCCTCGTGTCCGGTGAGTTAACCGCGAGAATTGTGACTGGCTGTA
>JAACFF010000276.1 GCA_009937635.1 Chloroflexota bacterium | reverse complement strand
CGGATTGACGTCGAAAAAGACACCTGGCACGGTGATCACTTTTTCAGGAAGCCCTTCCTTGAAGAACTGCAAGCCGTCGTTGAGGGGGGGCGGCAGCTGAGATAGGTTAGCCCATACATAGAATGTGCCTTCCGGTTCCACCTCAACGCCGATGCCCATCTCGTACAAGCGCTCCAACATGAAATCTCGCTTCTTTCTAAAATAACTTTGCGTTGCCGCTGTATCTTGCATAACGCACTCTGCGTCGAGCAAGCGCAATACTTCCGGTTGGAACGGGTTATTTGCCCCGCCATCCAGGAACGAACCGGCGCTGGCAATCGTATTAATTACTTCTTTGGGACCTACAGTCCAGCTAATTCGCCAGCCAGGGTACCGCCACCCTTTTGTGAGGCCATCGACAACTATTATCGGATCGAGATTGACGTCCTCCACGTATGCGGCAGCCGACACCAATTTTGGCCCATCCTCTTCTCGGCCGGTGTAAATGTAATGAGAATAGAATTCATCCAGGATGAGCGACGTTTTGTAGCGCCGAGCTAGCTGCACCCATCTCTGCAATTCCGCACCTTCTACCAATTGCCCAGTGGGGTTGCATGGATTGCTCGCCAGCAGCGCCTTGAGACCTCGACCTAAAACCTCTCGCTTTAGCGTATCCAGCGGTATCTTGTAACGGAAATCGGGATCGAGCAGGATCGGGATAGAAGTAAAAGCTTTGAAGACGCTCAGCAGCTCTTCATATGCCGTATAATCGGGTAGAAAATGCCCCATGTTGATATTACCCAGAGCAGCCGCCAGGCGTGTCAGGGCCACACGGCCGCCGCCGGCGATACTCACATTTTCATACGTATACTGTGAGCGTTTCCCTTGGCGGTAGAGCCTGTTGTACAGTTCTGCCACCGCCTTTCGCACAGCCATCTGCCCCATAACAGGCCCGTATTCATGGTTGGCTGGATTAATATTGATACTCTCCACGCGCGGAGGCGAACCGGGCAAGTTTCCCGTCTCCGGCGCCCCCTGGCCTAGATTAGCCCAGGCTGGATCGTGGTATTCAAAGCCCTGCTCTCTCGCTCTGCTCATAACATAGATCACGCCCGTCTTAGGAACGCGACGAAATCCGGGAATGGTCGGTGACTTTTTCATAACATTGCTATTACTCATAGAATCCATCATCACGACGTCTTCCAGTTTTACAGCCCAATTTAGCCCAGACGCCGGGATCGATCCTAGATTGTGAAGCGTTTGGCGTTCTGTGTCAAACATTACCATCTTCCAAACATGCATTCACTTTATCAATCATTGCGGAGTGTTCTCAAAACAGTATGCCCAAATTCACCATTCACAATTTTCGATCTGAACGCGTGCCTGCCCATGCGTTGAAGGGTAAAATTCCTTGAAAGGAGAATCTCATGACCTTGTCAATAAACGAGAAGTTTATAATTGAGACAACACAGCAATTGGTTCGCGTTGATTCCACCAATCCAACGCTGGGTGCTAAGAACGCCGGTGAAGGGCAAATCGCCGCTGTTATTGCCGATCTGGCGACAGGAATTGGCCTGGAGGTAACGGTACAAGACGTGTTACCTGGACGGCCGAACGTCGTAGCTTGCCTTAAAGGTACAGGGCACGGCCGTTCGTTGATGTTCAACGGGCACACTGACACCGTCGGCATCCACGGTATGGTTGAACCCTTCTCCGCCGGCATCCGCCAGGGCAAACTCTATGGCCGCGGCTCACAAGATATGAAAGCCAGCCTCGCCGCCATGTTGGGCGCAGCCAAAGCCATTGTAGATGCAGGGATCTCGCTCAGTGGTGACTTAATCTTGGCCTTCGTGATCGATGAAGAAACCATGAGCGAAGGATCGGCTGATCTCGTCCAACATTTCTCAGCCGATGCTGCCATTGTTACCGAACCAACAGATTTAACCATAACACGCGCTCATCGTGGTTTCACCTGGTTTGAGGTAGAAACGTTCGGCCGGGCCGCGCATGGCAGCCGCTTTAAGGAAGGCATCGACGCCAATATGCACATGGGCCGTTTCCTGGCCCAGCTAGACAAACTGGAACAAGAACTGCGCGCGCGGCCACCTCATCCCCTGGTCGGCCCACCCTCTCTACATGCATCGATGATAAAAGGTGGTAGCGAGATCAGCACGTACGCCGCTCACTGCCTGCTGACCATTGAACGGCGCACGGTCCCCGGCGAGACCGTAGCCTCTACCAAGGCCGAATTACAAGCCATCATCGACCATCTAGCAGCTGAAGATGAAAATTTCAAGTCCACCGTAAACGCAACCTTCAGCCGTGAACCCTTTGAGGTGAGCCAAGAAGCCGCCATTGTGCGCACTTTAGAGCAAAAAGTCACCGATCGTCTGGGCCAGCGTCCACGCCATACCGGGCAATCATTCTGGACCGACGCCGCCTTGTTAGCTGCCGCAGGGATGGAGACCGTGCTCATTGGTCCCCTGGGCGCCGGCCTGCACAGCGCGGAAGAGTGGGTTGATGTACAGTCGGTGATCGATCTGGCCGCCATATTAGCCGATACGGCCGTAGAATACTGTGGGTGAGGGTTTCCTTGACCAAGTCAGAAACAAGCAAACGTAAATCCACCCGGCACATCGTGCGACATCAGATGAGCACCTCGCTCATGCTACCTATCGCCCTGGGTCTGACCATCCTCTTGGCCGGTGTGATCATCGCCATGATCGCCCCTTGGTCATTCATGAACACGATCGCCGTGTTCATCATCCTTATTCTCCTGATCTACCTGATTTGGGCGACCAGAAAAGGGAGCTGGCGCCTGCGAATCCTGGCCGTCCTCCTGGCCATACCAGCCATCGTCGGCATCAGCATTGGGCTGGTCAACGGCCGTGTCACCGAGCCCCTAATCGGTGTGGGCATCACCCTGTTTCTCCTGGCGGCATTACGCTTCTTCCACACCCCCATCTCCTATCGCGTGGCCTACCGTCGTTTTCGCGCCGGAGATACAGAAGGGGCTCTCGACCTGGTCAGCCGATCCATTGAGGCGCGGCCCGACTTCTGGGAATCGTATCAGCTTCGCGCCCTGATTTATCTGGCCATGATGAGCTTTGGCCATGCGCAACGGGATGCCCAAGCTGCCATCGAGCGCAATCCCAAAGCCCACCCCGTATACAACACACTGGGTCTGATTTACTTGGCACAGGAGCGCTTCACGGAAGCAGAAGATGTTTACGGCCACGCGCTCGATCTGGCCCCAGGCTATGCCCTTTACCTTTATCATTTAGGGCTCAGCGAATTTCGACTGAACAAATATCAAGATGCGGCCGATTCTTTCGTCGCCGCTACCCAGGGCACCTTGCCCCTGATCGAGTACGACTTGCAAAATGCCTACTACTTGACCCGCTCGTTTGAAGAAACTGGCAATAACAAGGGAGTGCAAATCGCCACAGAGCAAATGATCAAGTTCAGTGACGGTCTGGCTCCCCTTAAAAGCCAACTGCAAAATCAGCCGGACTATCCCCATCTTCATCTAATGCGGGCCGATCTAGCAGACATGGAAATGCGATTGGCAAATCTCAACCATTGAGTAGCCTTTAACCCAAACCAACCGGCTGCTCAGCTACCAGACTGTCCGACTATTTGACTATCCGACTGCTCGACTTGTTCTCGCGATATTGCTGTATTCCCGTTTGCCCCTGGATGCACCGGTCCATTTCTGGATGTGCTGCTGCCTCATCAGCAGGGCTTAAGCTAATGTCGTCAATGAAGAAGTCTTTGTTTTTGCCCTGCCACTTGTTCTTGACGCGCACAGAGATATCAGCACGGCCGTGCTCCGGCACAGTGAAAGTTATCTCGTGCTTGCACCATTCTTGGTCACCCATAGCCCACCCATTGGCCCAATGAATGTCAGGTTTGCCGTTTACGCGCGCGCTCGATTCAGCGCCATAAGGATCCCCGTCGCCATGAAGATGAACTTGAATGGGAACAGTCAAACGCCATTCGCTTCCCGGCGGCAGATCGACGCTTTGGCTTAGTTCTGAACCCCATATCGTATTTCCAAACAGCTTGTAGGTAACCTTTCCTTCTAAAATAAGCGCTTTGGGCCCTCCAAGCCATTCGTCAGGGGGCAAATTCTGCTGTTCCTTATGAACACATTCGCAAACGCCCGTCGCCTTATCTGAGGAATCATAAAGCGCCTCACCAGGGGGTACCATGGACAGATCCCAACCGGTTAACGGGGGTTGGTTCCCCTGGCCCAACTCTCCGCCAGGAATTGTCGGCCAGTCGCACTTATCTTCCCCCTGGATGCAAGCTTCGAATGAACCATTGATCAACGGAGAAGAATCGGGAGTATTCGTGGCAGTTGGCGTTGGTGTCAGCGTTAGTGTTGGTGTCAGCGTCAGTGTCGGTGTCAACGTTGGCGTTGGTGTCAACGTCGGCTCAGGAGTGGGTGTATTTTCAGGAACGAATATGATCGGGAAATAACGGTTTTCTTCCGTTCCATCTGCGTAAATCGACGAGCCCTCTCGCTGACCTGGCGCTGAAATATGTAGAAGAAGAAGCCATAGCAACAGACCAGCAATTGGATAAACAAGCAACCCATTCTTGCGCATAATAACCTCCATCGAGAGGCTGGTTCCCACCTCATCAAAACGAATACTTGCTAGTCTGCCGCCAAAAGGGGATACGCAGGCAGCAATGCTTGACTACTAAGGTACATTCCAAGCTCCTATTATAGCAAGCCCCCAGCACAACGGTGTGAAAAACCAGTTGATTTCACTCCCGCGCCCCTCGCCACGTACCCTCTAATACATATCTAGCAAAAACCATCTATCCTGCCACGCTATTATGAAGAATACGGGTAAAACCCAAGTCCGGCGGGAGATGGTCTATCGCCCTTCTCGCCAGCTTCGTCAGATTATCTATCCCCTGAAGCCGTCCTCCGCGCCGGGTATGGGTGCCTTTGCCTCTTTGCGCTCTTGCGTATCCGCTTCTTTTCAGGCCGCTTCCGGCGGCTTTGGTAATGAAGACAGGACCTGCACCAGATCCTGGCGGTGGTCCAGCACCCACAGAACCAGGTCCGCTTCCGAACGGCGCGGCTGGAAATCTTCAATGGTCCCTTGATCGTCGATGAGTACGAGCAAGGGCACGTAGACATTGTCATAGAAGGAAGCAACCGCCTCTGAGAACGGCACGTCAGCCTTCCGCTCCAGTCCCAAGTAATAATGATGGGCATATATATGGCCTAGAAGGTTATCATATTTACCTGGCAAGCTAAGGCGAATGTCCGCTTTGGGACGGATCTCTTCCAGCTGCGTCTTGGCCAGGAAATCGACGCGCTCTTGATCCAGAATCATCTGGCTGATCCAGTTGGCGCGACGCAAGGACTTGAGCACGCGTCGCACCTCTTTCTCACTGTAAAGTTCAGCCATTTTCTCACTGAATTCGCTCTGATCCTCATCTTCCTCGTCTGATTCTCGCAGCAACCATTGATAATCGCTTACAAAAAGGTAGAGATCCGTCAACGTGTAGCCTGGCAACGCCTCAGCTAGCTTGTGCTCCTTGATTATCGCTACCAATTGCGAGTAAACATTATCGTACCAGGAAACCACCGCTTCCTCGTATAGGATATCCCTGTTCTGCTCGTGGCTCAGATAGTAGGCGTGGGTTTCAATATGTCCTTGCAACAGACGATAAGCCTGTGGATCAGAAACCTGTAAATCGGCGTCAGGGCGAAGCTGAATGAGGTTGGTTTGTTGCTTGAACAAAGCGTACTGCCCCTGTTTTGCCACGTCATCCAAGGCCATCTCGGGTGTTAGTGCGACAGGCACATTGATCTCAATCACGTAAGCATCGATGAAATCCTGATCCCTTTCGCGAGCAACCGAAACGCGATGGTTGCCATCTTTGACAAAATAGACCTCGCCAAGCTGATATACTTCGATTGCCGGAAGCGCCGTTTCCTGATATCGCGCCTTGCTGATATTGATCCAACGGTTTGAGGTAACCCTCTGCGTGGGAAGGAAAGCGCGGTCAAAGTCACGATAACGGCCGACACTGCCCACGATCTTGTCCAGTGCTACTGTCTGCAAACCGGCATCACGCTGCCCCTGGATTGGCAGTTGGCTGCGAACTTCGTCGTAAGGTAGAAGGTCATTGCTCTTGCCCGTGAGCCAGGCGCTTAGCTTGCGCCAAAATCCGCGGCGATAAGCTTTATCGAAATCTTGATGGGCCAGTTGTTCAAACATTCGTTTCCTATTTATTATCTCGCAGCGGTCCTTGTCCGAACCTCTTCAAACTCAAACCGCCGATTATAGGTTGGGCCGCAACACGAAGCTAATGATGGAATAAGCGCGTGCCCGTGAAGACCATGACCATTCCGTACTCGTCGCATGCTGCGGTCACGGCCGTATCGCGCATTGATCCCCCCGGCTGGACCACAGCGCTAACGCCGCTTGCAGAGGCACGGTCGATACTGTCACGAAAAGGGAAAAAGGCATCAGATCCCATTACGACGCCAGAAACACCATCCAGCCAGGCTCGCTTTTCTTCTTGCGAAAGTCGCTGGGGCCGCTGATTGAAGCTCTCCAGCCAGTTCGCTTCCTCGGCCGGCGTTTGTTGGTCCAACAAGAATTGGTCAATTCCATTGTCACGTGCCGTACGGCCGATATTCGCGCGAAATGGTAATTCCAACACGCGCGGCTGTTGGCGCAAAAACCAGGTGTCAGCTTTATCAGCCGCCAAACGTGTGCAGTGGATACGCGACTGCTGCCCGGCGCCCATTCCAATCACCTGGCCATCATATACGAAACAGACGGAATTCGATTGCGTATATTTGAGCGCGATCATGGCCACCAACATGTCCCTTGTGGCGCGCTCTGGTAGATGCTTATTGGCCGTTACGATGTTACTCAGATCGGAAGCCACAGGCACGGCCGTGTTGCGCTTCTGTTCCAGGGTAAGACCGAAGATTTCCCGTCGTTCCATCGTTGGCGCCTCATAATCTGCATCCATCTGTAGAATACAATAATTGCCCTTCTTTTTTTCACGCAAGATTTCTAGCGCTGGCGCTGAAAAGGCGGGGGCGATGACGCCATCCGAGACCTCACGCTTGATCAACCGCGCCGTAGACACATCTACCGTGTCACTCAAAGCGATCCAATCGCCGAAAGAGGAGATACGATCCGCTCCGCGCGCACGAACATAGGCGGTAGCCAGAGGAGATAACTCCAGATCTGCAGCGAAAGCCGCCTCTCGTTGGCTGTCAGATAAGGGCACCGCCACAGCAGCGCCGGCCGGGCTGACGTGTTTAAAGGAAGCCGCGGCCGGTAGGTCCAGCGTCTGCCTCAGCTCGCGCACAAGCTGCCAGGAATTTAGCGCATCCAGTAAATTGATCGTGCCTGGTCGCCCGTTAAGTACTTTGATCGGCAGCGCACCATGCTCCACAAAGAGCCGCGCCGGGTGTTGGTGCGGGTTCATGCCATAACGAAGTTTAATCTCTTTTTTCATATTGTCTCATCGAAGCCGGCTGCCAAGAACAAGAAACCAGCTCGACCTACAAAAGATCACACGTATTTGACGATTCTTTATGCGCCAACGCTTTGCAGATAAGCCGTTATCGCCGTGTCATAATCCCGCGTGTGAGTGAACGCCTTGGCAGCCAGAGTACGCCGCACTTTTAGGTCAGGCGTCTCCAGTTTGAGACTATCTAGCACCCATCCATAGTCAGACGGATCGCAGATGACCAAGACCCGCTGGAAGTTCTTAGCCGCCGCGCGCAAGAGGGCTACCCCGCCAATATCTATCTGCTCCACAGCATCCTTCAGGCGCACGCCTGGCTGGGCTACCGTTTGCTCAAATGGGTAAAGGTTGCAAACCACCAGGTCAACCATCTTGATCTGCTGTGCGTCCAGTTCAGATCGATCGTTGCGATCATCCCGCGCCAGAATGCCGCCATGTATCGCCGGATGGAGCGTCTTCACCCGCCCTCCCAACATCTCCGGCGCGCCAGTGACATCTGACACATCTCGCACCGCCAACCCGGCTTGCTTCATTACCCGTGCTGTGCCACCGCTGGCAACCAGTTCCCAGCCCAACTCCACCAGGCCCCGTGCGAAATCCACAACGCCCGCCTTATCATACACAGAAAGGACAGCTCGCTTACTCATATCCCAAAATCTACCACAAGCCCACACAGCCGTCTACACGTACCCCATCAGCATCCTGCTCAAGCCATAAAGCCCATCACCCCCCCACCCCATTTCCCCCAAAACATGTATAATAGCGTTGCGGTCAACTTTACCAATAATCAGAAAGAACCTGTTTGCTGATA
>JAACFF010000275.1 GCA_009937635.1 Chloroflexota bacterium | reverse complement strand
CGCCCTCAAGCGCCCCCCTGAAAAGAACAGCCCCAAGCGCTAAGACTTCATTGAATTTTCTTAAGATTGGAAACAGCACAACCGGAATCATAGCAACCGCAAAGCCCATAATAACCGCCAAGTCAATCCCCGCAGGTATTGCTATTGGGGGTTGATTTGAGATTATTAATGTATTGGGCATGCTTGGGGCAAGCTACAAGCGGAAGGTTCGGTAATATGCCGACCGGCGGCATCTGATCAAAAACATGGGGGAAACTGATGATTACGAGACTTACTTGCGTGATCGACTGGCTGAAGGCTGCACCAATCAGTTTCAACTGTGGCGAGAGATGGGCATAAAAAAACCCGTTGTCCGGGGACAACGGGCAGGGGGCAGACCTTGATTTCTTTGCTACTACTCGGGGGGAGGCGCCTCAAAGTGGATGATCAATGGCTGTATGACCCCGTGTGCCTCCATCGCTTCAGCCGCCTCTGGTGATTGCATGTAAGCCATCATACCTTCCATATCGTGAACGTTGCCGGATACGGCAACCTGATTACTTCCGTCCGCAGCAACATAGGAGACGACTTCCGAACCGAATGACGCAATATCCTTGACACGCTCGTCGCCCTTGGACGCCCAGTGCTTTACGTCCTTGACTGCATGAGTAACAACTATTCTTGGCATTTGTTATGCTCCTTTGAGACTAAATATGGGTTTATGCTGTGACAATAATACAGTACTTATCCACAGTAGGCCACATGAATTAAGAAACCAGATCTTATGAAAGTTCCCACGTTTGGCACATTCGATTGTGTCCTAATTTAGTCTTGAAAAGAAACTTTAAGCTTGAAGGAATTTGTTTTCATTTATAATGAATTATGGAGGTAGGATGGGCTAAGGAGCTGGCAAGGTATTTAGATCCGCTGTTGCCACATTTAAATTACAAAAAGGGGGTTTTCATATGAGCTGCTTGAAGAACATCGCGATTGCTTGTGCTATGGTCTTGATCTTACTGGCAGGTTGTCAAACATCCGACGATACGCCGGAGAGTACAAACCAACAAGAAGAAACCAACATACAAGACCCACAAATTGATCCTACAGACACCATTGATACACAAGAAAAACCAGATGGTCCGTGGCATGTTGTTAGCCAAATGCAATTTGAGTACAGGAACAACTTGGTCGCATTCATGAACCATGAATTTGGAATCCGTGGGAACACCGGAGGGAGAGATCGAAAGATTTATTATACCTCTAATGGGGGTCAATCCTGGGCTGGATCCGAAAACAATCCCGGTTGGCCGACTGCCGTGGACATCGTGAGTGCCCAATCAATCTGGAAGTGTGGTCATTCAAAATTCAACCTTAGCAAGGACGGTGGTCAGACCTGGCAGATTTTAACGAATCCGATCGAAGAGTGCCGGTTACTGGATTTCCTGAATGATCAGCACGGCTGGGCCATGTCTACGTCAAAACTGGTGGTGACGAAGGATGGCGGAAACAATTGGGAGGAGATCATCATACCGGAAGCGATAGGTAAAATAGCTGCAATTTCGCTGCAAACGTCGCAAGAGGGTTACCTATTAGATTTCGACCGCAACTTATATCACACCATTGATGGAGGTCAAAGCTGGTCGGCTCAAACATTGGAAATGACGGACAGCGATTTAGACATGATGGATTTAAACTATCCTTCGGCCGCCATCCGCTTTATGGACGACGAAAATGGAGTTGTCGTCATGAATCTCGCCGGGGGCGGAAAAAGCGAACTGCTGGCCTTGCACACCGCCGACGGTGGGCAAACCTGGGAGCATCATGTCCTGCCGGTAGGGCTGGGGGTCCTTTACCTTTCGCACGATGGCCAATATATTACGGTTACTGAACCCGGCAGTCAAGGAAAGGTCACTTTACTTGCAAATCAAGCTGTTGCTGAAAGCCGAAACTAACGAATCGCCGGCGTCTTTAGCCTTATGAGGGTAAATAGATGGGACCTGGCCACATGACAAAGTGGCCAATTCCCAATACTTCTGGTTGTGTCAATACCGCCCAAGTATTTGGAACGTGGAGGACAGGCTTATATCCGCAACCTGGTAGCTGCTGAACAAGCCATCCTGCATGGGCAGTTCAACACCGCTAAGGTCCTGCGGGCGTGCGCACATTCCCAACGAATCATGGCGATGGAAGCTGGTCGATTACTGGCAGATGAATACGACGCCCGGGATTTATTCAATGTTATTCTAGAGGAAATCGACTCGGACAAGGATTTTGGTCCATTTTATTCCTCAACGGCTGGGCACCTTGGTCAACTAAGTCCAGAGGCTATCATCAATATCCTAGAAGGAATACCTAATGAGGTTGAGGCGGCTATTGTAAATGTCAACCAGGCTATGTTACAGCAAAAACCTTCAGCAGATGAATGGAGTATTGCTGAAATCATTGGCCATATGCTTGAGACAGACCTGCTCTTCGTAAAGCGCGCGCAGGCATTGCTTGAAGCACAAGGAAAAGAATTGCCTTGGCCGATGCCTCCTTGGAAATTGCAAGAGGGCAAAGGGTACGAAACGATGCAATCAAGGGAACTCTTAGCATACATGCGCGCAGCGCGTACACAAAGCCTTGCAGTAATACGTGCTATGACACCGGAGGATTGGATGCGGAAAGGGCTAAGTTTTGGATCAAAAATCAGTATGCTTGATCTTGGGACATGGCTGGCAAATCACGATCGCGGTCATCTAGCGCAGATTAAACGACAGGAATACGTTGTCCCGAAATTTCCTGTTATAATAGCGAGCTTCGTATCGTCGGCTCGGTTGACTTGATGTCGCTCGTAATTACCCCCGATAACAGAAGCGGCCGCTTTACTCGTTTAGGAGAATGATTATGAGATCTTTTAAGTCCCCTTTTTCGCCAATTCTACTGTTGCTTGTTTCTCTACTAGTCGCTGCTTGCAACGGGGAGCAGCCCGCCCAGCAAGCAGGTGCTGAGCCGGTCGTTGAGCCGACCTCCTCCGTCGCCGGCGATGCATATGAGCTAGACGAAACCTACGTCTTCCCTGGCTTTGGCTTCAGCATGGCCATTCCGGCCGGATGGTATGCGGGTACTGACGGACCGGCCACGAGGATCAACGAATTGGAGGCCGACCATTTAACCGCATTCAGGGACGATCCTCCGTTTCGCGAAGGCTACGAGATCCTACACGACCACCGTAATATGACTTTCATGCGTAGCATGGGGCTAGGCGAAGACCCCACGCTGCAGGATCTTTTCGAACTTAACAAGAGAGTCCTTGGATGGCAGGAGCCCGTCGAGGTGAGCGAGACCGAGGTCTTTGGCGTGCCGGCCCTGGCAGCCAGAGCCTGCGATACGGTAAGCTGTGAATACGCCCTGATGGGTTTCGTCAACGACGAGGCATTTTATCTTCGCTCGAAGGCGAAAACTGAGGAAGAGCTAGACGCATTCTTACCCACCTTCGAACAAATGGTAGCCAGCATCGCTCCGGAAAACTAACGTTAAGGCGAGACCTCGATCGTGATAGATGGGGCCTACTAGTTCAAAAGCGGACATTGGGTATGTTAGAAGATGGAAAAACATCCCAACCAACCTGTTTGTGATAGCGACTATCCTGCTAGTTATATCAATCTCTGGGATGTAGGCGACGGGTCAGTCATCCTTTCTCCTGGGGATTATTGGTTTTGCTCATATTATTCGGATTTCAGAGCTAAATGCCCCACACCTACCCCCGACCCTTACCCCTAACCTTTGACTGCAATTGATTAAAGAGACGCCCGAAAAAGGGGCGTCTCTGTTAGATATCGCCGAGCTTTTGAGGCGATACCGTACATACGCAAAATCATTGTGCTATTGATCGCAGAGCACGACAGTCGAGCAGAAGCTCATCACCCACCACACTGGGCAGTGGTAACAATGTCCATGTTTGTAGCACCGTTGGGGTACCACAATGTTGGGTCATCTCCATGTTGTCCGTGGTGGGGATTGGTCCCTAAATGAACGTTGTACATCCCCCTTTCATTTAACACTTTGGGATTGGGATTGCCTGGCCCATAATCCGGACCATCCGGCTCAAAGACAGCCCCTGTCGCGTCCCACCACGCATTGTCCATATTGCAGGAACCAAAGTGGGGGTTGGGCGGGGGATTCGTAGGCTGGGCGAATGCTGTCGTAGCAAATGCCAACATAAAGACCATTATCAAAACGACAAAAATAACTATTCTCATTTTTACACCTCCGGGTGCAGTAGAAAAACGGGAGCGAATAAAACAATAATTAAGTAGTAGCATACTTATTATGCTGAATCTGTCAACATTGGGAAATGCTTCACAAGCTGATTCTACACCGTCAGCGGGTTGCACTATTTATGCGGAAGAACCATGACCGTGGACACATTTGGGAAGAAAAAAGCCGCCCAAGGGATTACGGCCATTTCGGGCACGATAAGGTGGCGCTTAGGTACAGTTTCGACCTTTTGCTACGAAACAACCAGATAGCGTAAGGGCGCTTCGCGAAGCGCCCTTACTGACTAGCTGACCAGCTTATTATTCTGCTTCCATGACGGCCTTAAGGTTGGCCAGCAGAGTGTCCATCTCATTCTCGTTCATCTTGATGATGACCTTCTCGGCCAGCTTACCCAGGACGGGCACAGGCACGGTGTATTCAACGACAACATCAATCGTGGTGCCGCCGTCTTCGGCGCTGTAATCCCAGACAAATGTACTGGGAATCCCTTCTTTGTTTTTGGTAACGACGCGTTCGTTGGGAACGAACTCGATGGTATCGCTGTGGCCACCGAATGTCATGCCAGCCATCTTGTATTCCCAGTCCCAATTAATGCCCTCCGTGGGCGAGCGCTCAATGTTGTCGACCTTCATCAAACTGGGCCATATTTCGATTAAGTTCTCAGGTTCGATAGCAAAGGCAAAGACCTTGTCCACCGGGGCATCAATATGGATTTGCTTCTTGGCTTGAATCATGATTGTTTCTCCTAGTATATGAATATGTATATTTGGTTCAGTTCGCGGTACATTGTTAGTGGGCCAGATGTTGTCCACAACGAGGCCAAAGCCCTTGGTCAACATCGGAATCAGAAACGACTCGATGTTTCTCCTGCGGATCAGCCCCGTGACTAAGACTGAGACCTCGCGCTGTGCGGCTGGACCCGGATAAAGGACGATGTTTCCGACCCGTATCTGCCACTAGGCTGCGTCGCCGGCAGCAGCGAGGAAATCCAGTTTCTGGTTCCTGGCCCGCTCAATCCCATTCCAAGGAGGTTATGAGATTTACCGTGAACTTGAACCACTTCGACAAACCCTCAGTGATGAACTGAGGGGATTGCTACCACCGCCACAAGCGGGGGTAACTGAATCACAATTATTACAAACCTATCTCGACCGGCTGACACTGTATGTTGGCTGTGACATGGCTGACCGCACGTTTACCTTGTACGCTGAGGACGCCAGTGGCGAGGCCTTAGGGCACCTCGATGAGGTGGCTAACCAGCCTGTTGGCTTTGAACGGGCCCAGGTCTGGCTAGAGCAACTCCGCGATAGGCATCAACTGCGCCTGATTGTTCTGGCGATGGAGACAACCGGAGTCTTCTACTGGGCCTGGTGGGATTATCTGGCCGACTGTCCCCGGTTGGCTCGCGTTCTCTACAATCCCCGTACCACCGAACACATGACGGAGGTCCTGTCAAAGAAAGTGCGTAATGAACTGGTCGATGCCTTCGCCTTGGCCGAACAAGTGCGCCATGGCGCTACACCGGAGGTCGTCATGGTTGAAGACAGCGAGTTGCTCACTGCTCGCTTTGCTTCTCGGGCGGCTCGCGACCTGGCCGGACAGGTCAACCGGCAGAAAAACCAGTTGCGCGCCTTGCTCCGTGCTTATAATCCCGCCTTAAGCATGGTTTTTCCCGGCCCCAAGCTGCACCATCCGGCTGTTTACGCCTTGATCGGCACTCATCTTTTCCCTGAAGAGTTGGTTGCCGCTGGCGAAGAGGCCGTTAATGACATCTTGCAGGCCAATTGCCGTACCGCCTTTGGCATCGTTGAAGCTAAGAAACTTGTCGCACTTTGTCGCCAGTTACCCTGTCGAGCTATCGGTCGCGAGGTTGTCCGCCAACGTGCGCTTCATCTCATGGCCGATATTCAACAGGCCAAAAAACGACAGCAGGATTTTCTGCATATGGGCTTCGCTCTCATCGCTGACCGGCCGGAAACGCAATTGCTCAGAGCTACTAAGGGAGCCGGTATCAGTAATACCCTGGCCCTGGTCAGTGAGTTGGGTGGCGCCGGTCGCTTCGCTGACGGCGAGCATATGGCTAGCTTCCTGGGCATTACCACCAGTAAGCATATCTCCGGCACCACCCTACACCATGCTAAACATATTACCAAACAAGGGCCACCTAATGCACGTTTTGCGGCCGTTAACTTGGCCGATAAGCTGCGTCGCTACGTTCCCAAGTATCAGGACATGTATCTGCGTATCAAGAATCGCAAACCGCCGCGCAAAGGGCATTTCATCGCTTTGGTTGCTGTCGCCCGTGATTTTGTGGCCAATGTCCTTTACGATATGTGGCTCAACCAGCGACCCTTCTTCCTGGAGGTAGATGAGTATCGTGACTATTGCCGCCGGCATGCCGGCATCTTGACCTAGGCACATGCAACGGGCCTTCATGCCGTTTACCGTCTCCTAGTGTTATCGGTCGATTAGGTCTGTTGTTAAGGTGCTAACTAAATCTGTATTCTTTAGCACTTCGCTACTTTCTGAAGTGCCTGCAATATCGCTTTGCTTTTTTCTGTTAGTCTTCACCCCTTTTCATTGGTTGGGGCTTGACTTTCCTTAATAGGACGTCTTATTGCTAATGGTTCACGGCTTAATGCCTGTCTGGCAAACGCCTTGGTTCTGGAAACAGTATAACATAGCAGCCTTTGCAGCAGACTGGCGATGATGTGCGACTTTATGCGTGGGCTTCTCGGATGCCAAACTATTTCTTCCCAGATATGACATGTGGCAAGGTCTCAGTAAGCATTTGCACTTTTTATGAGGGAGAGCCATTCTCATTTTTACACCTCCGGGTGCAGTAGAAAAACGGGAGCGAATAAGACAATAATTAAGTAATAGCATAGTTATTATGCTGAATTTGTCAATATTGGGAAATGCTTCACAAGCTGATTCTACACCGTCAGCGGGTTGCACTATTGGTGAGGGAGAACCACTCTCATGTGACCAAGTGTATCGCGCCCATGTGGTCGTAGCCGGTGGCGACGTCTTCTTGTGGTTTGAAGTGGGGTGGGGATTGGATGTGGTGACTGAGTCATTGTGGTTTGTGTATGCTTTCATGCTTCATATTTGCTATTACTCCCACTCTGTCTTATACATAATCACGACAATGAGCAGGATCCCTAACACAATCACCGCCAACATCGTAAACACGCCAGCCCGCTCTGTACCAATGGCGTTAATTGCAACGTACGCTATCGGCGACCGGTTCAAACACGCCGAGGACATGACCACCGCCCGCCGAGTGGGTGGCAACGATTAACATGGTTTCGTGCGCTTCTGGTGTGTAACGTCCTATTGATGTAATAATCCCAGCCGCCTCGCTATTGCTCCAATATTGCACCGTGTTCTTCTGGATTGAATTCTTCAGGCCATTGTGTATGCTCGTTATACTTGGCCTCGCGCAGGTTGGCCACGAACAGGTCGGCCTTGATCAGGATAGCCCCGCGCAGATCGGCCTCGCGCAGCTTGGCCCCGCTCAGGTCGGCCTCGCTCAGGTCGGCCTTGATCAGAAAGGCTCCGCGCAAGTTGGCCCCGCGCAGGTTAGCCTTGCTCAGGTCGGCCCCGCGCAGGTCGGCCCCACGCAGATCGGCCCCACGCAGATCGGCCTCGCGTAAGTCTTTTTCGCTCATGTCATTCTCCCTTCGCCTTTTCACAATCAGCTCTATCAAGAATCCTTTTAATTGTCATCGACTTGAATTGCTTTCCTTGCCGCGTCCGATAACCGTTTTCGTTTAGTTGCTCCGCTATCTTTGCGTAGGAGGCACCGCCGGCCCGCAGCAAGCCGGCCGTAAACTTAACCCCCTGGTAAGCGTCAACCGCTTGTTGGCGCATTGTATCACCACCGCGCATCCTAACCTTATCATCGAGATTAGATACTCGCCACTCGCCATTTGCCTCACGCTTTGCCGTAAGCGCCGCTTTGGTTCGTTCGCTGATTAGTTTGGCTTCCTGCTCTGCAACCGCTGCCAAAATGTGTATGGTCAGATTATCAACTTGTGGCATATCAACCGCCACAAATTGGGTATTTT
>JAACFF010000033.1 GCA_009937635.1 Chloroflexota bacterium | reverse complement strand
ACGGGCTTTATCGCTTACCCGGTACCGCTGCGCATGTTGCTGTTGCCAGGCTTCAGCGGCCCGGTGCTGGTTCTTTATCCCTTGATGCCCTGGTTGGGTGTGGCGGGATTGGGGATGGTCTACGGCCGTTGGCTGCAACAAAACCCAGCGCAAGCCTACCGGCGTGCATTCTGGCTGGGCTTAGTCGCCCTCTTGATATTTCTACCAATACGATATCTAGGAGACTTCGGCAATATTCGCCCGCCTGCCGCACAAACGTGGATTGCCATGCTAAATGTCGTCAAGTACCCACCGAGCATCACCTTTCTCTTGCTGACCCTGGGCACGAATCTCCTGCTACTGGCCCTGTTCTCGCGGCTTCCAGAATGGATCCTGTGGCCGCTGGCCGTCTTCGGCCAGGCCCCCCTTTTCTTTTACCTCAGCCATCTATTCCTCTACGGTTTTTGGGGCCGGTGGATCGATCCAGCGGGAATTGGCATCCCCCGTATGATACCGTACTGGTTATTGGGTCTGTTAATCTTGTGGCCTTTTTGCTGGCTATACGGCCGATTCAAACACGGCCGTCCCCCAAACTCTATATGGCGATTCTTATGACACCAATTAGGAGATAAGTGGCTGCCAAACAGCGCAAATAGTGTGAGTGCGGCTCCTAACCCCGCTCATCTGTTGTCCCGCTGCCAGCGATAAAGAGCCGATTCCATCAACACAAATTCGTCCGCGTCGGGATCGCGCCTCCGTTCATACGAAATCCAGCGCTCAACCAGCGCATGATCCCCCCGCGCCCTGTTGAGCAGTTCCTGATACAGTTTTTTCTCCTGGTTAGCCTGCATATTCGGGGCGATTTCCATGAAGTAATAAGCAAGCCCGGCAACCAAGAGGATTACGGGGATCAGGTAGATGCCCCATGGCACGGCCGTAGCCAGGAATGCGGACAACGTGATCAGGATGATCGACGGAATCACATATTTGAGCCAGGGGCGAGATTTGGCGTTGCGCTGGGGAGCCAAATTATCCTCGTCGTCTTCGTACAAGTACAAACCATCAAAAGCCGACTCCGTGGACCAGCCAGTTTCGTCGTCGGAGCCACATTCAGGGCAAACGACGGCGTCCACATCCACTTCGGTGCCACAGACCGGGCAGATAAAATAGTCGGCCATAGGATTAATACGCGTCGGGATTTTCTACGTAGATGGCGTCCCCTTCGACCTTCACCTCATAGGTAGGTACGGCCGAAATTGCAGGGAGGCAGAGTGCGGCGCCGCTGCGAATATCGAAGCGGGCCCCGTGGCGAGGGCATTCGATCTCGAATCCTTGCAATTCGCCATCTTCGAGAGGCCCATCATCGTGTGTGCAGAGATCGGCAATGGCGTAATAGCGATCATTGACGTTAAAGATCACCAGGGTTTCTTCTTCAAACTCGATCCAAAAACGGGAACCAGAAGGAATATCGGCCGTATGGGCTACCTTTACGAAGTTTGTCATGGGAAAATGGAATCAAAGAAACGATAGAATGGAAAAGCCTACTCATCGGTATGGCGCATGACATCAGGATCAGGCAAACCGTACGCGCCAGACTTAAGCACTTTAAGGGACAGCAAGGCGCACTTGATGCGGGCCATGCTGAGCGGCACACCGATAAGCTCCAACAGTTGTTCCTTGGGAAAGGCTTTAACCTCATCCAGCGTCATACCCATGATCTCTTCTGTAAGCAACGAGGCGGAAGCCTGGCTGATAGCGCAGCCATCCCCACTCCACTTCACCTCGGCGATACGATTCTCATCATCCAGACGCACGTCTATGCGAATAACATCACCACAAAGCGGATTGTCTTCCTCATAGCTGAAATCATGGGGATCGAGTTCTCCATAGTTGAGCGGACGCTCGTAAAGATCAATAATTTGCTCGCGGTAAATGCTGCTGTCCATAGTTTAAAATCCAACCAGGAATATTATAACCGAAAGACCTGCCGGGCGTGATGTAAACCGGCGACAAGCTTATCAATCTCTTCAGTTGTGGTGTGCAGGTAGAAACTGGCCCGCGTGGTGGCGCTAATGCCACAGCGATGGTGCAAGGGCATGGCACAATGATGCCCAGCGCGGACGGCAATGCCTTGTTTATCCAGGATATCGGCGACGTCGTGTGGATGGATGCCAGCTACCGTGAAGGAGGTCACAGCCCCCTTCTGTCCTGCGGAAGCAGGGCCATATAGACGCAGACCAGGCACTTCGCTCAGCGACTCCAGCGCATAGCCAGTGAGGAACTGCTCGTAAGCATGGACTTCATCCATGCCCAAGTCGTTCAAATAATCAACGGCCGTGCCCAAACCAATCGCCTCGGCGATGCTGGGTGTGCCCGCTTCAAATTTCCACGGTAATTCATTCCAGGTAGCGCCTTCGAAATCGACGCGCAGGATCATATCCCCCCCACCCATGAATGGGGGCATCGCATCGAGAAGTTCCCGCTTGCCGAAGAGCACGCCGATACCTGTGGGGCCGCACATCTTGTGCCCAGAAAAGGCCATGAAATCACAATCCCATGCCTGCACATCAACCGGCATATGGGGCACGGCCTGGGCCGCGTCGACCATGGCCAGGGCTCCAACGGCATGGGCCGCATCCACGAGCTGCCTCACCGGGTTAACGGTGCCAAAGACATTGGAAACGGCCGTAAAAGAGAATAGTTTCGTCTTCTCCGTTAGAAGCTTAGGCAAAGTCGACAGATCGAGCGTACCATCTTCCAAGAAGGGCACGTAACGCAGCACCGCGCCCTTCTCCTTGGCCAACATCTGCCAGGGGATCAGGTTGGCGTGGTGCTCCATCTCCGTGAGCAGGATCTCATCCCCCTCCTCGATATTGGTCCTGCCCCAACTGTAAGCCACCAAGTTGAACCCTTCTGTGGCGTTGCGCGTATAAATGATCTGGCACGAACCCGTGGCGTTGACGAAGTCCGCAATACGTTCGCGCGCCCCTTCATAGAGTTCAGTCGCCTCTTCGCTCAGGCGATGGATACCGCGGTGCACGTTGGCATGGTGCTGGCGATAATAGTCATCCATGGCTTCCAGAACGACGGACGGTCGTTGCGTAGATGCCGCACTATCCAGGAAGACCAAGGGCACCCCAGGATAAATCTCACGGTTCAGGATTGGAAAATCGGCGCGAATGGATTGTACATTTAGCATATTCAAAAAACTACAAAAGTCTTTCAACTTTTGTAGTTTCTCCATAATTCGTCAGTTAACGGATCTTCTCCACGATACGGTCGAAGATCCGATTGCGAACGCCTTCGAAAGGAATGCGGCGCATCAACGGATCGAAGAAACCCTGCACTGACATCTCAATGGCAATCTTGCGCGGGATGCCACGGCTCATCAAGTAAAACAGCTCTTCTTCATCTAGACGGCCGATTGCCGAAGCATGGGTACAAATAACATCGTCGGCCATAATTTCCAGACCAGGGATCGAATCAGCCCGCGCGCTGCGATCCAACATTAGGTTGCGATTAGCCTGAAAGCCATTGATGCGCTGCGAATCAGGCAACGCTTTGATCATGCCTTGCCATACAGTTCGCGAACGGTCTTTTAGCGCTCCCTTGTAAAGTAAATCGCTGACCGTTTCCGCCGCGTTGTGATTCTGCTGGGTGTCCAGATCCAGGTGTTGGCGGCCGTTAGTGAAGAAGATACCCGACATACGCCCCCAAGCGCCCATTTCGTCCAGTTCCATGGTCTGAAAGGCCTTGGTCAAACGCGTGCCCATCATGCTGGTCACCCAGTCCAGTTTGCCATCACGCCCCACGCGGCCTCTCTCATGGTTGAGCTGCCACATATTACGTCCAAAATCTTGCAGACCGGCGTAAATGAGGTGGGCATTGTCACCCACCAATAGCTCAATCACACCATTATGTAGCGTCTGGCCCTGGCCATCCGCGGAGGCATATTCGTCCATAAAGATCGCTTCAGCGCTCGCTTCGAGCACCACCAGGGTATGGGTAAAGGTCTTGCCGCTGGCCGACCAGAGCACGGTGTGCAACGGGGCCACTGCCTGGACGTTCTTAGGCACATAAAGGAAAGTCCCGCCACGCCAGAAAGCGCCGTGCAATGCCGCAAATTTACCCTCCGTCACCGGAACGCCTTTGGTCATGAAGTATTCCTTGACCAATTGTGGATAATCCCGCACAGCCGTATGCATATCGCAAAAGATCACGCCCTGATCTTTCAGAGCTTGGCTCAATTCATACTGTCTGACCACGCCGTCAATTTGCAGCATGTTGCCGCCGGCTTCATCCTCCGTCAACTGCCCGCCGAGGAAAGCAGGGATATTGACATCCGTCGCCGCATCGCCATTGACCGATGGGCCAATTTGATCCAGCTTCAGACGACGTAAATCAGTGCGCCGCCACTCCTCATCGCTGGTCTTGGGCATCTCCGTATTTTCGTACACTTCCCACGCCCGGAGCCGGAACTCCAACATCCACTGTGGTTCGTCCAATCCGGAAGAAAGTTTTTCTACGTTCTCTCGTGTAAACTGTGACATAATTGTTTTTCGTCTGCTTCTCCCGGCTGTTAGCCGATCGAACCCTCCATCTGCAGCTGGATCAAACGGTTCAACTCGATGGCATATTCCATGGGCAGTTCTTTGACCAGAGGTTCAATAAAACCATTGACGATCATGGAGGTGGCCGACTGTTCGTCGATCCCGCGGCTCATGAGATAGAAGAGGATCTCCTCTCCCACCCTGCTCACCGAAGCCTCGTGGCCGATATCCACTTCTTGCTCGTCAATTTCAATATATGGGTAGGTGTCGGAACGGCTGTGCTCATCCAGTAACAGGGCGTCACATACCACATTGGACTTGACATTGTTGGCCCCATCGCCAACCTTCAACATGCCGCGATAAGAAGCGCGGCCACCATCCTTGCTAATCGACTTGGAAATGATGCGGCTGGTGCTGTTAGGCGCGACATGCACAACCTTACCCCCGGCATCCTGGTGCTGCCCTTCGCCAGCAAAAGCGATGGAGAGGATCTCGCCATGTGCCCCTTCGCCCATCATGTATACCGCTGGATATTTCATTGTTACCTTAGAGCCAAGGTTGCCATCCACCCATTCCATAGTGGCATTTTCATGAGCTACAGCGCGCTTAGTGACCAAGTTATAAACGTTATTTGACCAGTTTTGGATTGTCGTATAGCGGCAGCGACCCCCTTTCTTGACAACGATCTCCACCACGGCCGAGTGCAACGAATCGGAAGAATAGATGGGCGCCGTACATCCTTCTACATAGTGTACATATGCACCTTCGTCGACGATGATCAAGGTACGCTCGAACTGGCCCACATTCTTAGCATTAATACGGAAATATGCCTGCAGGGGCATCTCGATGTGTACCCCAGGTGGGACGTAGATGAAGCTACCCCCAGACCAAACGGCCGTGTTCAGAGCCGCAAACTTATTGTCATTATAGGGGATGATCGTAGTGAAGTATTCCTTCACCAGATCCGGATATTGGGCTAACCCCTCATCCATGCCCAGGAAGATAACGCCTTTCTCTTCGAGCTCTTTTTTTAAATTGTGGTAGACGACCTCTGATTCATACTGTGCAGCCACACCAGAAAGAAACTTCTGCTCGGCCTCAGGAATACCCAGTTTATCGAATGTATCCTTGATATAGCTGGGAACGTCCTCCCAGTTATCTTCATCACGTTCCGAGGGCTTGATGTAATAATAAATCTCGTCGAAATTGATTCCAGAGAGATCGGCGCCCCAATTGGGCATCGGCCGTTCCAGGAAGTGCTCGTATGCCTTCAAGCGAAGATCAAGCATCCATTCCGGCTCGCTCTTCATGGCCGAAATTGAGCGTACGATATTTTCAGTTAGCCCCTTTTCCGCTTTGAAGACGTAATCCTCAACATCTGAAAAGCCATATTTGCTCAGATAATCCCCTTGCTTGACCGTAGCGAGAATCTGTTCTTCGCTTAGCTCCTGTTGTGCCAGTTCATTGGCTGCCATTTTATGCCTCCTCTACTAAGGCGTGCTTTTCGCGGATCCAGTCGTAACCACGCTCTTCCATTTTCAAGGCCAGCTCAGGCCCTCCACTCTCTACGATCCGGCCATCCAACATGATGTGCACGTAGTCGGGCTTAATGTAATTCAAAATGCGCTGGTAATGGGTGATCACCAGCAGACCCATGTCTAGCTCATCCTTCAACCGGTTCGCTCCCTCGGAAACGATGCGAAGCGCATCAATATCCAAACCGGAATCCGTCTCGTCCATGATGGCCATTCTAGGTTCTACTGTAGCCATTTGTAGGATTTCCACGCGCTTTTTCTCACCCCCGGAAAAACCCTCGTTGAGATAGCGACCGGCAAACTTGTGGTCAATACCCAGCATATTCATTTTCTCTGTAAGAAAGCGGCGGAAGGCGGGAATAGAAATGCCTTTATCATCAGCATCAGCAGCCTTGCGACGTGAGTTGATTGTCTGGCGCAGGAATTTAGCCAGGGTCACGCCGGGCACAGCGGCCGGGTATTGGAAAGCGAGAAACAAACCTGCGCGCGAGCGCTCGTCTGCCTCCATCTCCAACAAATCCTGACCATCAAAAATAACCTGGCCGGCGGTTGCCTCATAGGCCGGATGTCCTGCCAGGGTATAGGCCAATGTGCTCTTACCCGATCCATTAGGGCCCATTAGCGCGTGGATCTCACCAGACTTGATCAGCAAGTCAATACCCTTTAAAATAGGCTGATCGCCTGCGCTGGCGTGCAAATTCTTAATTTCTAAGGCAGCAGTCATTTGCGTGCACCTCTCCTTTAAAGGTGGTTAAATTGAGTCTTCTAAAGGTGGTTAAATTGAGTCTTCCGCAGCGCGCACAGTGAGCTATGACGAGAAATCGAGGTCCCCTTTTTTCCACCACCATGCATGCACCAATCATTGAAAACTCCAAAGAATCAACTAGTTTGTGAATGAGGTTCTTGAGTAGGCTAATTATAACATAGGGCCCGCAGGACGTCAATATTTATCATAATAATGATAAAAATAGCAAGAATTGACAGAATCGCGCGATCTTGCTATACTTATTTAGTCCTATTGTGACAGTGTATGGTAAGGAGATTGTAACGTGTAAACCATGGCCAGCAACAGCAAAATGAGCACCCGAGATACAATCTTACATACCATTAAGTCTTCGCAGCAAGTTAACGTAGAAGGATTGGCGGAAGTGGCCGATGTGTCCCCCGTCACCGTGCGCCATCACTTAAACGCGCTCCAGGCGGACGGCTTGATTGAGACGGAAAGCGTAAGGCGTAAAGTGGGACGGCCGTACTACGTGTACAGCCTTAGCGAAAAGGGCCATGAGCTTTTTCCCAAACGATACGTACGCCTGACCAGCCGCCTGCTCGATGAAATGAAAGCCCGCCTGCCCCAGGATGTGGTTCAGGAAGTGTTCGACAATGTGGTGCTGGGCGTCGTGGATGAGCACCGTGGCGAGTACGAGCACCTGGAGTTTGAAGACCGCCTTGATTACCTGATAAAATTGCTGGCTGATGAAGGATTCCTGGCATCCTGGGAGATCAGCGACGAGGGCTATATATTAACTGAATACAGCTGTCCATATATATCAGTCGGCCGTTCCCATACCGAAATCTGCACAATAGACAAAGAGCTGATCGTCAATGTGCTGCAAGTGCCCGTGGAACAAAACAGCTGTATGCTTGATGGGGGCGAATGCTGCCAATTCGTAGTGAAACATGCTGTCAGCTGACATCTGACGGCTGTCAGTTAAGCAGTAGGAGAGGAAATGGTAACTGAAAAGGACGAGCTGATTGTCGAGTCGCTGCGATCCGTTGTGGATCCGGAAATCGGCCTTAACATCGTAGAATTGGGTTTGATTCGTAACGTAGAGGTCAATGAGGAAGAGGATACGGCCGATATCACGATGATCTTGACCACCCCCTTTTGCCCCTACGGTCCTGCCCTAATCGATCAGGTCCGTGTGGTGGGCAACACTATCATGAAAGGCGGCGTGTCCGTGCAAATCGGCACCGAGTTGTGGGATCCTTCGATGATGGAAGAAGGAGCCGGCGGTGACTGGGGGCTATTTTAAGACCTGCTAGCTTTTGTGTTTACAAGACTTTAAGGAGCCAGCCGTTGAATCTTCCATCTGCCGTCGCCAACCCTGGTATAGACAAATCGATCATGTAATCCACTTGGGCGTCCTTGCCAAAATTCAATACTGTTTGCGATTACCCGGTAACCACCCCAAAGATCAGGCAGCGTCGCTTGTCCTTCGCGAAATCTTCGCTTAAATTCCTCTAATCTGGCTCGCAAGATAGACTTAGAAGAAACAACGCCACTTGATTGCGACAGCCAGGCTCCGATCTGGCTCTCTTTGGAGCGAGTCGCAAAAAATCGCAACGATTCCTTGGCCGGAATCTTCACGGCCGTCCCCAAGATCTTCACCTGTCGCTCCAGGATCAACCAGGGAAATATAAGCGCCACCTGTGGATTTTCTGCAATCTGAGCCGATTTCTTGGTATCAAAGCCAGAAAAGAAGACAAATCCCTTATCATCAAAGTAACGCAGCAGGACGATACGCGACGTAACTTCCCCTGATGCGGAAGCAGTGGCCAGGCTCATCCCATGTGCATAGGGTAAATCCGCTTCCTGGGCTTGTCGGAACCAAAATGCAAATTGGTCAACAGGATCAGGTCGCAGATCCTCCCGATTGAGACTGGCCTCTTTAAATTTGTTTCTTAAGTTGCCAACATTTCCCATCACCAATGAGCCCTCAGTTCAAAAAACAGAAAGTTGGCAACTTTTTTTTATTTCCAAAGCGCTGCGCCGGTTGCCGTTCCAATTCCGGTGCCAATTCACCGGCTCTTGGCGCTCTGGCGCCCTATCTTTTTTGCCACGCTGTGGCGCTCCTGCGGTTTATTATCGTTTCAAACATAAAATGCTCCTGTGCCGGCCGCTCTCTATTCCGGCGCTGCTATTGTCATATTATGGCCAATCCACGTGGGCACGCCAAGTTAGCATCCACATCAATTTAGCTGACATTTATCACTATCCCCTTTATTGTGAGGAAATATCATGCTTAAGTAGACTATACTTTGCAGAGGCGTACGGGATACTTGATCAAGATCAACAAGAATCATCATATATTGAGGAGTACATGGATCTCAACAATAAAGTCATCATTATCACTGGTGCCTCAGCAGGTATCGGTAAAGCCACAACCGAGGCCCTGGCAGAAGCCGGAGCAAATGTCGTTCTGGTCGCCCGGCGTGAAGAGCGCTTACAAGCCATAATGAAGGAGCTGGCGACGCTGCCCGGTAAACGGCTGGTCGTTGCCGGTGATATTCGTCAGGAGCGCTTCGCCTATGAACTAGTAGAACGTGCCGTAGACGCATTCGGCCGTCTTGACATCCTGATTAACAACGCCGGTCTTGGCCACCGCAGCATGATGGCCGACATGCCGCCAGATGATATGCGCACTATTATCGAGACCAACGTCTTGGGCCTGCTCTTTGTCTCCCAGGCCGCCCTGCAACACATGCGCCGGCAAGGCTCTGGCCAGATAGTCAATGTATCCTCCATCGCCGGACAACGGCCGTTGCCGAACAGCGCGCTTTACAGCGCCAGCAAAACGGCCGTCAATTTCCTCAGCCGTTCCCTGCGCATGGAATGGCGGCCTTACAATATCAAGGTCACAACCGTCTATCCCGGTTTGACAAGAACAGAATTTGGCCAGGCGCGACTGGGCCAAAAGGGAGTCAACCGTTTTGGCTTGCAAGGCGTTCCGGCCGAACGCGTAGCGCGGAAGATCGTGTGGGCCATACAGTACGGTCGCACCGAAGTGTACATCACCTGGTACGATTGGCTATTCGTCCATCTCAACCGTCTCTTCCCCCGCCTTACCGACTGGATCATCACCCGCGGCTCGCACCTGGCCTGAAAACAATTAACAAAGAACAGCTAACAATCAACGAACAACAAAATTGCCAAGACGGTTGTCACCCTGTTCACTGTTCGCCGTTGACTGTTCACTGTTGATTGTTGGCTGTTAATTAGCCCCCACTTATCAATTGCATTCGCGAATTTATCCCCTTCCTGAATTGTGGTACAATCGCACACCGTCAAAGAGTATAGTAAATGGAAACGTATCCACCACCTTATCACGAACCGACATTTGGGCCTTCAGCAGAGCAACTGGAGCGAGACCAGATCCTGCGCCGCCGTACGCGGCTCTATATCTACCTGCCCTTGGGAATCGTCAGTTTCATCGCTGTTGTGCTCATCGTGCTCATATTGATCGGCCTTTTTGCGCCCGGTATTGTGGGCACGGCCGCATTTATCTCTGCGGTGGCCGATATCATCGTCATATTGTGGATCATACCTATGATATTGGTGGTGTCGATTCTGCCCATTACCTATATAGCCTACTTTGTCAACAGGCGGCAAAAGCGGAAACTTGACCCACAGACGGGTCCCCTGGCCTACCGCAGCCGCTTGCAAGTTTTTTTGTGGCGCATACAGCTCTTTATGAATCGCACCCAGGTTAAAACTGATGAATTAGCGCCTAAGGTAGCCGAACCGGTAACAGAATTCAACGCCATACTGGCTTACTTAGGGGCTTGGCTCAATATCTTGATTAGACCATTCAGAGGGAACACTAAGCATGAGCGAGATGGAAACCATGACCGATATGGAAATGGAACTTAATAATAGCTGGAAAACAAAAACTTATATCATTGGTGCGGTCAGCGGCGCATTGATCGGCCTAGCCGCTGCCTTTTTGCTGGCGCGCAGTTCAGATGAGCGCAGCGGCGGCCCGCCACAGGTGTCGACTGGAGACGCGCTTAAAGTGGGAGTGGGCGTTATAGGCCTGGTGCGTGGCATCGCTGCTTTGGGTAATTAATTGGACAGGATCTGTACTCGACAGCTGGATTCGGCCGTTATCGACCGTATATTTATTTGAAAACGCCGTTTCAAGAAGCGGCGGCTTTGTTGCTATTAGGGCAATCCCCATTTATTCTAGAAGTTTGTCGCTTAGTTAAGAATATTTTATTTGCACTATTTGAATAGGGCGCAATATATTTGCAGGATCTATTGTCAATAGAACAGGAAAACCTGCGTTCATCTGCACCCAACATCAACCATTTGTAGATCTGCACTTTGCTTGTTCTGCAAACCATTTTGAGGACACAATGACAAAAAGTTCTTCTTCACGACGAAGAAGTTATAACACGAAAAAACGCCAATGGCGGCGCATGGACTTACATTTGCACACGCCTGGCTCCAATGATTATCAAGAGACGGATGTATCTTATCTTGATATCTTGCGCCAGGCCTTTATACGCGGCCTGGACATCATCGCCTTCACCGACCACAACACTGTGGCCGGGTTCGCCGCGATGAAAAAAGAAATCGAACAACTGCTGTGGTTGGAAGATATCGGCCGAATTCAAGCTGAGGAGAAACGGCGCTTGGAAGAATACCGGCGCTTGCTGGACAAGATTTTAGTGCTGCCTGGCTTTGAGTTCACGGCCACTTTTGGCTTCCATATCCTGGGGATATTCCCGTCTGAGACACCGGTCAGCTACCTGGAACACTTGCTGCTGACCTTAAATATCCCGGCAGACCAATTGCAAATGGGCAGCTCGACCGTGGGCGCGACCAGCGACGTACTCACCGCCTACCGCGTCATCAACGATGCTGGTGGCCTGGTGATCGCGGCGCATGCCAACAGCAGTCACGGCGTGGTGATGCGCGGGCTGGACTTTGGCGGACAAACTCGCATCGCTTACACGCAAGATCCAAACTTGCACGTTTTGGAGGTCACCGACTTGGAGAAGCGTAGCCGCTATAGCACGCGCCGTTTCTTCGATGGCTCCAAACCTGAATATCCTCGCCCCATGCGTTGCATTCAAGGCTCAGATGCCCACCGCCTGGAGCGCAGATCACCCCAGGCCAAGAATCTGGGCGTGGGCGACCGCGTGACGGAAATCCTCCTAGAGGACGTCTCTTTCGAGGCGCTGGCCCATGTTTTGAAGGGTAACGACTTCTCCTTGACCCGTCCCGATCGCGGGCAAGCCAAGCCAATGGACTTTGTGCAATTGGCGCGCGAAGAAGGGGAATCCATCGTGCAGGCTTTCCACGAGAGCACGGCCCAACGAGGAGGGCATCTGGATAGCATCATGCGCGACATATGCGCCCTGGCCAATACCAACGGCGGAACTATTTACGTGGGCTTATCATCCGATCCCAAGGCGCAACCGGTTGGTGTGCGCGAGCCCAAGAAGGTTATCGAACGGCTATATACCACGGTGACCAACCGCTTTAGCCCCGAACCGGATGTGCAAATCGACAGCCTGGCGTCCCAGGGCAAGACCATCGTACGGATCAGTGTACAACCAGGAACCCGCATCCCATATGCCATCGACAACACCAACTTCTACGTGCGCGACGAGTCCGAGACAAACCTGGCCGTGCGCGACGAGATCGTGCGTATGGTCGAATTGGGCCTGGCGCGCAAGGGCGCGACGGAAACGACGACGCCCCCGCGCGTAAACACGCCCGTGCCCGTACCCCAGCCGGTAGAAAAAACGAAAAACGGCCGCAAGCAGCGAGCGGGCGAACCGCCGCGCACCGGGGTGGAAGTAGTAACCAGCGAAAAGCGGCAAGGGACCATCTATCACACCGTACGCGACTTGCGTAACGGTAACTTGATTCACAACGTGACCAAATCTTCGGCGCGAAAATTGTGGCATTATGCCATCACCCAGGCCGAAGCCGGAGCGGTGGATCCCAAGAAAGTGCAATGGCACAACAACATGGCTGTGCTCAAACAGCGTTCAAAGGGAGATAACATCTGGTACGATCTCGCACTGCGCGAAGGCAACCAGATTCACGTCTACTACGGCGTCACCGACAGCGGGCTCAATGACGAGTGGCTAGCTCTCGTCGGCGAGAATACATAAGTACATCAAACAGAGAAGGTATCATTTCGCAAAACCTTCTCTGTTTAACACACGATCAACATGAAAATTGGTCTCTTAACTATCAGCGACCGGGGCTCAAGGGGCGAATATGAGGATCGCAGCGGACCCCTCATGGCCCAGCTCATTGGCGAGCACAGCTCATGGCACATCGCCCGTCGCGCTGTGATCCCCGATGAATATGAGGGAATCTTCGAAACCCTGATTGACTGGAGTGATGAAGGCCTTGATCTGATACTCACCAGCGGAGGCACCGGCTTTGCCCCAAGAGACATCACCCCGGAAGCGACGCGTCAGGTAATCGATCGCGAAGCGCCAGGCATTGCTGAAGGCTTGCGCGCCGAAAGTCTAAAAATTACCCGTCACGCCATGCTCTCTCGCGGCGTGGCAGGAATGCGCGGCCGAACACTGATCATCAACCTCCCGGGCAGCCCCAAAGCCGTACGCGAAAACCTGGAAGTGCTGCTCCCCATCTTGCCCCACGCCCTGGAGCTCTTGGCCGCCACCCCAGGCAGCGAGAGCCATCACCGATCGATATAAAACGAGGCCTAGCCCTTCTACTAACACCAAGAGCTACCGCGAGCAAGGCGCAAATAATTCAGATTGAAATCATCCGGTGGGATATAATAAACTGGTGGATGGCTTGTTTCCACTACCCGCCAAGCCCTGTTACTGTCAGCAACGAGGACAACATGGAAGACGACCTGCAGTCACTTAGGAGGCTGCTCCAGGAGTGGAGGGCAAGGATAATCCCAAACAGATTCTTGCCCAATTCCGGGCTTGATTGGCGTCACCATACTCATGCTGCTTCGGTCAATTCCTCCGTAATCAGAACCTGCGCCAACCAATCGACGATGACGCTGGCCCATTCGCCCAAGTAGATACGCGCTGCCTTTTAATAAGCGACGAAAAAGTCGGCTACTAGTTGCTTGGGTAGCCGATGATCCATGTGCAGGTGTTCAATCTAATCGATATCTCGCCGCAACAGTCGCACATCCCCAAGCTTAAGGGCGACCAAGTGGTCAAGTGAGATTATCTCACACCGGATATATGAGCAAATTCGCCGATTTTCCGGAAGTCCTAATAATATCGGAACCAAATTGGCAGATATCGGCAAGACAGCCGATTGCGCCGGCTTCGATAGCCTATGGGTTATGGATCATTTCTTCCAGATGGACATACCCCAAATGGGCTTGAAGCCCGAGGAACCCATGTTGGATGGCTATACGGCACTGAGCTACCTGGCGGCCGTGACAGAGCGCATCCGCCTAGGCACGATGGTCAGCGGCGTCAACTACCGCCACCCTGGCCATTTGCTCAAGATCGTTTCCAATCTAGATGTCCTCTCGGGTGGGCGAGCCTACCTGGGCATCGGCGCCGGCTGGTACGAACGCGAAGCGAAAGGATTGGGTTTTCCCTACCCACCGCTAAAAGAGCGCTTCGAGATGCTGGAAGAAACATTACAGATCATAAGACAAGCGTGGTCGGGTGATTTTTCTGCTTATAACGGGCGTCACTACAAGCTGGCCGAACCAATGAATAACCCCCAACCACTGAGCAAGCCCCACCCACCGATCCTGATCGGCGGCGGAGGTGAGAAAAAGACCCTGCGCCTTGTCGCACAATACGCGGACGCCTGCAACCTACAAGTTTTTATGGGGACTGAGGAGCTGGCGCATAAGCTGAACGTCCTGCGGCGACATTGCGATGAACTGGGGCGAGACTATGCAACGATTGAGAAAACAGCCTTGGGCATGGTCAATCTTGGCGAAGGGGGTATGACCCCCTCTGATATGGTCGGCTTTTGTCGCGGCCTGGCTGACGACGGCATAGACACATTCATCTTTAGCATCGTCAACGTGCAAGAGCTGTGGCAAATCAAAACAATCGGCCAAGAGGTGATCCCGGCAGCGGCCGCGTTCTAACTGACTCCGATAGCTTATACGGCCGTAAACTCCCATTGCCTACCACCTACTCCATTTGATAATCGTTTTCCACAAACGTTTCAAGCAACATCTCAGGAATAGAACATTTGTGCTATAATCCATCGTGTGAAGCGCAAATCCGTAAAGCAAAAGCGCAATCGGAGCAGCCATATCAACTGGAGCCACGTGCTCCTGGATCTGATCCGTCTGGCAAAACTGCCAGAGCCACAGCAGGAGTACACCTTCCATGCCCATCGCCAGTGGCGCTTTGATTTTTGCTGGAAACAGCCGCTCGTTGCCTGTGAAATTGAGGGCGGAATCTGGATGAAAACAGAAACCGGCTACAGCAAAGGGCACGCCCACCCCGAACGCTTTGAGAAAGATTGCGAAAAGTACAATGAAGCGGCGCTCTATGGCTGGACAGTGATTCGCGTAACGCCCAAGATGATCAGCGACGGCCGTGCCATTGACTGGCTGGAAAGGGCACTGCTCGACTAGTTGGCGGATACTTTGCCCCGCTTCCGCTGAGCTGTTACACTGCGCCGGTTAACCTTGCAATCGCAATGAGGAAAAATAATGGAAGCGATCACGGGCAAGCTACTTCTCAAGGAGCGGCGTGACAGGCCAATCAGGAACCGCCATCCCTGGGTCTTTTCTGGAGCGATATCGCGCATCGATGGCCAACCCGCGCCAGGAGACCTGGTGTCCGTGCACGATAGCCACGGCCGCTACCTGGCCACCGGTTACTTCAATCCAGCCTCCCAGATTCGAGCACGACTCCTCACTTGGGACCCACATCAGGCTGTTGATGAATCATTTTGGCGCAGCCTGATCGAGAGAGCAATTGCCAGCCGTGTTGCCTTGGAACTGGACCAGAATTGCAACGCCTACCGTTTGATCCATGCCGAAGCGGACGGTATGCCCGGCCTTGTGGTCGACCGCTACGACCAATATCTGGTTGTACAATGCCTCACCCTGGGCATAGACCGGCGAAAACAGATATGGGTCGATTTACTTGTCGAACTACTATTACCACAAGGAATCCTTGAACGCTCCGATGTTGCCGTGCGGCAAAAGGAAGGCCTCGAATCTCGTAAAGAATTATTGTGGGGAGCGGAAGCGCCTGCGAAGCTGAAAATACGCGAAAACGATCTCAAGTTTTTCGTCAATATGTGGGAAGGACATAAGACCGGTTTCTACCTGGACCAACGCGATAACCGCGCCCTTCTCGGGCAATCTCATCTGGTTTCCGGGAAAAGGATGTTAAACGTTTTCGCCTACACCGGCGGATTTAGCGCATACGCCGCCGTTGGAGGAGCCAAGCAGATCATTAATATTGACAGCTCGATACAGGCGCTGGAATTGGCCGAACAAAATATGGCCTTGAATAATTTTGAACGGCCGTCGGATGAATACATCGCCGGGGATGCTTTTGAAATCTTGCGTTATTATCGCGACCGTGGGGAACATTTTGATGTCATCATTCTCGATCCTCCCAAGTTCGCTCACGGCAAAAGGGATATTGAGCGGGCCAGTCGTGGCTACAAAGATCTCAATCTACTAGCTTTGCGTCTCCTGCGCTATGGTGGCCTTTTGGCCACCTTCTCCTGTTCCGGCAAAATCACGGTCGATCTCTTCCAGAAGATCGTCTTCGGGGCAGCGGTGGATGCGCAACGGAATGTACAAATCATCCAGACACTTGGTCAGTCCGCCGACCACCCCATCCTGTTAACCTTTCCCGAGTCCGCCTATCTTAAAGGTCTACTTTGTCGCGTATGGTAAGGGCTGTCAAGAGAATCTCACGCAAAGCCGCCAAGACGCAAAGAAAAGATTAGATATGTTTGCGTCTTGGCCGCTTTTCGTCTTTGCGTGATCAAAGACCCCGCTGCCGTAGAATCTCAAAGGCGATCACCGCTGCGGAAGCTGCAGCGCCCAGGGAGTAATGAAAAGAACGGCCGTATGGTATATTTAGTCGCATGTCAGCCTGATCCAGAAATGAACGAGTGATACCGCGCCTCTCGCCGCCGATTAGCAGAAACAGTGGGCGAGTCAGGTCAGCTTCGTAAAGGGAAAGTGCCGATTCCTTGGCAGTACAGGCCACTAACAATCCCCGCTCACGAAAAAAGGCGGCTGCCTCCAGCGCTGTCTCAACAACTGCCATTGGCACAAGCTCCGAGGCGCCGGCCGACGCCCGCGCCACAACCGCAGCGGCCGAAGTCCAATTGCGCGGCCGTACCACCAGGCCCGAAGCGCCGGCCGCATAAAGAGCGCGGACCGCTTGTCCAAAGTTGAAAGGATCCTCAATGCCGTCCAGCATCACCACCAGAGGATTGCTCACTCCTGACAGTAAGCCGTCGAGGCTGCTAAGGCGACGCGGGCCGACCTGCGCCAGCACTCCGCCGTGGCTTTGACCTTCAGCGTGCTCGGCGATAAAGGTCGCATCCACAATCTCAACAGGGACGCCCGCCTTTTCGGCCGTTTGCAACAGCCCTCTGATGCCACGATCCCATCTGCCCTTTTGCACGTATAGCGCGTCGACAGGCCTATTTCGCCCGCGAATCGCCGCCGTCACCGATATTCGGCCTTCAAGCCACACGGAATCTACCATCGCATCATTGCACGTCAGAATCGAGAAGCTTCTCAATTCTCTCCAGCCGGGTCAAAAGCGCCTCGTTCACCTTATCCTGATCCTGCAAGAGGCCTCTGATTTCAGCCATGTGCCGTTCGCCGAGTGCACTATTCGTCTCCCAGCTTTCTTCTGCTTCTGGCTCTAAGAAAGCATTCGCGAGGAACCCGGTGATTACCCCAAAGAGCGCGACCCCAGCTGTCATCACAAGCATGCTAACCAAACGTCCCGAGTTGGTTACGGCGTAGTGGTCACCATAACCAACAGTCGTAATCGTAACATAACCCCACCAGATAGCGTCCGCCGCCGATGTGATATTGGCGTTCGGAGCGTCAGCCTCTGTGTACACAATTGCTATGCCGCCAAATTCCAGTAATAATAAAACGAGGAACACAGTCAAGAATAATGCGCTTCCGGCCCGCTTATGCCACATCTCATCCCACATCGCACGCCAACCAAGGAGACGCAGCAATCGAAATACACGCAGCACTCTGAAAATGCGGAAAATATTAAGCTGACTGGTGGGCATGGCTGATAGAAAGTCTGCCCAACCCCAATTTCTGAAAAAATAATCGCGTTTGGATTCAGCGGTAAAAAATCGATACAGGAAGTCGAGCATGAAGATGATAGTGATAAACATATCTATCCCGGCTATAACTTCCTTGATGATCGGGTCAATGCCAGGTATCAGCAGCACTACCAGATTAAATAGTGAAAACAACGAAAGCAGCAAAATGAAGACTTCGTAGCCGGTACTCTTGAGGTCCCTTGTCTCGGTTCTCTCCTTCATGGCATCACAATACTCCAGGTTTGATCAAAATCCTCCCACAAGCATAGTTTCACTTGAGGGAGGAAATCATTTATCGTAGGATGTCAGGTCAGCTAAGGTGTAGGGTCGCCACCAGCATCTACGCCACCGACATCCTCTATTTCGTCACCTGGCGCGGGCGTTGGCGGCTGGCGGAACTTAGGATCCAACAATGGAACCGTGGGCACGCGGCTGCGCCACAATTCATTAGTCTCGACACCTTCTAAGCTGCGTTCGTTCAGGTAGGTTATCAACAGCTGCTGTTTCCGATTTTGCAGTTCATTCTCCGCCAGTTCGCGCATTTCACGACCACTGACCAAGATAATGATATGCTCCGTTTCGCCTTCAGCTCCCGTTACCACCAGCAACTCGCTGGGAGTGTCAAGCGGCAGCGTAAAAGTTGCCTCAGCTATCTCTTCATTAAAGCCGCCAGCAAACGTGTCGCGGGTTCGCCATAAGACTTCAGAAGCTGTGACGGCATTGGCTTCTTCCTGCGTAGGATCAGGCGGACGGCTGCGAACGGTGTTCCAGACTGTCAGAAAATCACTCCCTTCGATCTCGTCCAGAGCCTGGTTGGCTTCCTCTTCATCACTGTAGGACAAGAAAAAGATGCTCGCATGCATATCCTCTTCAGGCAAATCCTGCTCTTCGGCGAGCGCGTCGATCAAACGCTCCGTCGTAAGCGCATTGCCAAATACTGAACGATAGGTTTGCTCGCTTACTCCTAAATCACTGTACTGCGCCAAAAGATCATCATACTCTTGTTGAAAGGACTCTTGCGATACAGGTGTCGCCGTCGGAAACGGGGTGCTCGTTGGACCTTCTACCACTGGAGCAAGCGGTGCTTCAGGCTGTTGTACATCCCCTTCACCGTCCGCGGGAATAGGTGTCAGAGACGGCGTAGGTGCCACTGGTTCAGTCGGGACTGGAAACGGCGTCGGCGAATCGCCGCCAAAGTAATTAAAGTTTGCGCCGATTCGTTTGTCAACCTCCGCATCGGAGGGGACCAATCCCCGCTCCTCAGCCCCTTGGCGAATGATCTCCTCTTCCACCATGCGATCCAGCACAGCTTCGCCCAAGCCTTCAGCATTTTCGTTGATCAATTCGATGATCGCCTGGCTGGAGAACTGCTGCACCAGGCCTACATCATTGTTGAAGTTGGCTAGCTGCTCTTCCAACGTAATGATGCGCTGTGCTCGTTCGAACTTGACGCGGTTCTGCCAATCGCTGAGCACAATCTCCTCTCCATTGACCGTGGCCACACTACGTTTAGGGGTGATGAAAAACTCACTGATCAACGCAATCCCCAGAACCAACAATATAAGAGCGCCCACTATGATGGCCGCAATACGAATGACGCGCAATTGCTCTGCTTGCTTGCGGTCACGCAAAACCTCCTTGCGCGACTGCCGGCGATTGTCGTTTGTTTGCTCTTTATTCGTTTGTTTCTTTGCCATTGTTACTTAACTAAGATCGGGTCAAGCTCACTAAATGACCCAAACTCTCCGTATCCTATTCAGAGACAAATGGCAACAGAGCAATGTGTCGCGCTCGTTTTATTGCCTGAGCCAGGCTTCTCTGGTGCTTGGCACATGTTCCCGTCTGGCGCCGCGGTCGAATCCGGCCAAACTCATTCACATAGCGCTTCAGGTTATCCCGATCTTTGTAATCTATGTAATTGACGTGATCTACACAAAATGCGCAGATGCGCTTGCGATTACTCGGTTGCCTTCTACCTCTTGGCCCACCTGTTCTTCGTTGTCTTTGCATCGTTAAATCTCCTAAAACCGTTAGATCAAGGTAATTGAAATACAGCGCTGTCCAATAAAACAATCACGCATTCTACTACCTTAACCCGTCCAAACATCATTTTCTTTCTTGATAGCTGCTGTCAATCCGAATCATCTACAAAGGTTTCATCATTTTGGGAAGTGAGAGCAATTATATCCCTGGCCACAACTTCCGTGCGGAAATGCGTTCGCCCCTGCCCGTCCTGCCAGCGCCGGGTCTGCAGCCGTCCTTCGACATAGACCTGCCGTTCTTGAGCCAGATATCTGTCACAAATTTCAGCAAGGCCGCCCCAGGCAACCACGCTGAACCACTCCGTTTCTTCGCGATGTTCACCTTGTAGCGAAACCCAACTGCGGGGTACAGCCAAAGTAAACGAGGCGATTTGACGGCCGTTCGGCGTTTGCCGAATCTCCGGTTCAGCGTCCAGCCATCCAATGAGCATGACCTTGTTGAGACCGAAGTTCATGGCCCCGCTACCTTAGCCTCTAGCTCTCTTTGCGCACAACCATATAGCGCAGTATATCTTCCATATACTGCATGCTACGCTCGATTTCGGGTATTCGTTCTGGATCCGGAGAACCCTCATAAAGCACGTAATAACCCTCCGTCTGTTTCATGATGGGATATGCCAAACGACGCATACCCCACTCATTTACGGTGGGCTTGTTTTCTTCTTGGGCTCCTGGCACCAGCAGCTCGCTGACGCGCTCAATGAGCTGATTACGCTCTTCCGCCTCTAACTGTGATTGGATAATAATGGTAACTTCGTATTCTCGCACGCTGCAATAACCTCCTTTCCTTGGAATTACTCTGGCGAGTTTTGCCCTTGGTCGCGCCAAGAGCGGAAAACAGTGAACATTAACAACTATTCAATTGATATGTTACTGTGCAACGAGTTGAGGATAATAACACAATCGCCACTTTCTTCAAGGAAATCGGGGGTAAATATGCTTAAAAAGATACGGAGACAGATTACACTCAAGTTCTACTAATTTTATGTCTGACACGAATGGGCGCAGCATCGGCGGCCAAAAATCAAACTTGCGGATTTTTCGGCGGCTTCTATCGGCCGTGCTATTTTGTTCCCTCCTTCTGCTGGTAGGTAGTGGCGCAGCACCGCGCTTACAAGCACAGGGGCAATCCGGACTGGTTCTGGCTTTCTATTATGCCTGGTTCAGCCCAGGTTCATTTGGACCGGGCAAGACACCATACCAACCACCGGCACCCTACTTCTCGACTGACGCCGGAACTATGCAGCGGCATGTGGGGGAAGCGCAATCCGCCGGTATTAATGGTTTTGTGCAAAGCTGGTATGGACCTCAAACTGAGAACAACCAGACGGAGACTAATTTCCAGATGCTGCTGAACATTGCTGGCGGAAGCGGATTCAAGGCTGCGGTCGATTTTGAAACGGGGAGCCCCTTCTATGCCAACAACGCCGACCGCACCAGTGCCCTGCAGACGTTGCTGGCCACGCACGTCAATCACCCAGCCTATCTGCGAGTGGACGGCAAGCCGGTGATTTTCTTCTGGGCTAACTGGTTGATCAGCCCCGGCGAGTGGGACGCCATACGCAGCGCCGTTGATCCAAATCGGAACACAATATGGATCGCCGAGGGATCCAATACAGCTTATCTGAGCGCTTTCGATGGTTTGCACCTCTACAATACGGCCTGGTCTGCTGATCCCGCAGGCACGGCGGCGACGTGGGCGGCCAATACACGGGCTGCCGCAGGCACCTACGGCAGATTCAAGTATTGGGTGGCCACGGCAATGCCTGGCTGGAACGATTCACTGCTGGGACGAGGAGATCGCTCCTTCGTTCGCGATCGAGCGGGTGGGGCCTATTATCAATCTAGTTTCGGGGGCGCGGCAGCCAGCGCGCCAGATATGTTGATCATTACCTCTTATAATGAGTGGCCGGAAGGAAGCAACATCGAACCTAGTGTTGAATTCGGGCGTACCTATCTCGATTTGACAGCTCAATTGAGCGCTGCCTTTAAAAGCGGAAGCATAGCCGTACCCCCGCCCCCGCCGCCCCCTGTACCGGCGCCAACGGAAGAGGTACCACCCGAGGAAAATAGTTCGCCTGACAGCGGCGCAGTCGCCGAGCCGCAACCGGTTCAAAGCACAGTTGAATCCCCTATAATGACGCCACAGCCTAGTAGTACCGCTACCGCCACAACAGCGCCAACAGAAACGCCGACGAGCACGGCCACAAGCACGCCCGTAGTCTCACCAACTGCGCAACCAGAGGGCCAAATCATCTACAGCGTGCAGGCTGGCGATACCTTAAGCCTAATAGCTGATCGCTTTGACCTGCCGTTGGCCGATCTATACTCGTACAACAACATCACGGCCGAGTCGATTATTCAAGTGGGCCAACAACTGCTCATCGGCTATAGCAGACTACCCGATGGATCTGTGCCGCTTCAAGGCTTTCCTCAAGCCAAAGTTCGTCCGGACGGCACTATCGTCCATACAGTTAACCCTGGAGATACTTTCTTGGATCTGGCCGTCACCTACGATCTCACGCTAGAGGAGTTTTACGAAGTAAGCGGATTGGAGGAGAATAGCGTGATGCAAATCGACCAGGAGGTTGTCGTTGGTTTCCGTCCTCAGCCGGAGGACATTGGTGGTTCCACCAACCTGCCAGCCGAATTTGCATCCCCGACCTCCACAGCCAGCGCGACAGTGACACCCGCTCCCACAAGCACGCCTGAGCCTGCCACACCTACCTCCTTACAGAAATTGGTTGAAGAACCCGCCGCTGAGCCCTTATCCACTGATCCAGCGCCTCCACCTGGAAGCGCCGGCTCGCAATTGCCGCTGGCGCTGGGAATCATTGGGTTCGTCGCCCTGGCGGGTGCTTTGCTCTTGTACCTGAGACGGTAGGGCAAACTCATCGCGGCAGCAGGGCTGCGTCAGTCGCCTCTTGCAAAGAGCGGCAGGCGACAATCTCCAGGCCATCGGGCAACTCAAAGGCTCTACGGCCAGGTGAGCGGGGGATGACACAGCGCTTGAATCCGAGTTTGCGCGCCTCTTTGAGTCTGACCTCAAGTTGGCTAACTGCACGCAATTCGCCGCTCAAACCCACTTCGCCGATGGCAGCGATATCTGCATAAACTGGCCTGTCGCGCACACTGCTGGCGATGGCCAGGGCCACAGCTAGATCCGCGGCTGGCTCCTTGATCGCCAAACCACCGACAACGTTGACGAAGACATCCTTGTCATGCAAGGATACCCGCACCCGCCGGCTCAGGACGGCCGTGAGTAATAGAAGGCGATTATAATCGATGCCATTGGCCGTGCGGCGTGGATTAGGAAAGGTCGTCGAGCTGGCCAGTCCTTGAATCTCCACCAGAAGAGGTCTCGTTCCTTCCAGGGTAACGGCAATGGCTGAGCCCGGCGAGTTAACTTGCCGCTCGGCCAGAAACGCTTCCGAAGGATTAGGAACTTCCACCATCCCTTTTTCTACCATTTCAAAAACACCCACCTCGCTCGTCGCTCCAAACCGGTTCTTAACGCTGCGCAGGAGGCGATAACGGTGAAATTGATCCCCTTCCAAGTACAACACCGTATCGACAATATGTTCAAGAACGCGTGGCCCGGCGATGGCCCCTTCCTTCGTCACGTGCCCAACCAGAATTACAGTAACCCCTGCTTCTTTAGCTAACTCCTGGAAGCGAGAGGCACACTGCCGGACCTGGCTAACGCTTCCTGCGGCTGATCGCGACTCCTCCGTATACGTGGTCTGGATACTATCGACAATCAACAGGTGTGGTTTTATCGTTGTAACATGCTCTAGGATGGCTTCCAGACTCGTTTCTGTCACCAGAAACAGGTCATGTGCATGAAGTCCAAGCCGATCGGCGCGCATCTTGATTTGCCGCGCGCTCTCCTCTCCCGAAACGTACAAGGTCGAACCGTGCTGATCAGCCACCATAGCCGCCACCTCAAGCAACAACGTGGATTTGCCTATGCCTGGATCACCACCAACCAGCACCAGTGAGCCAGGAACCATTCCCCCGCCCAACACACGCGAGAATTCCGCCAACGGCAGACTCAGGCGGTCGACACCGTCGGCCGTAACTTCCGTGAGGCGCGTTGGCTGGCTGAGTTCGCCAGCCGGTCGTCGCCTTTTGCTTGGCTTGTCCGGCTCGCTTAGTACTTGTTCTTTCATTGTGTCAAATTGTCCACACCGCGGGCATTTGCCCATATAGGCTGGGGTTATTCGTCCACAAGATTGGCACACAAACTGCGTACGTCGTTTCGCCATTTCACCACCTTTTTGGTCCAGTCTAATGACAAAAGTATACAATGTGATCTTAAGTTGGCGACTTTTGATTCCGCTGCCTTTCCCAAGCGGTTATCTCTAATCAAAGCATTTGGCGAGTCGTCTTTAGCGGACAAACTCTTTCACGCCATTTTTCTGTTAGTGAGATCGTGCCTATGCTATACTTTTCATAATGATCAACTGGCAGTCTGTCATATTCAATAGTTTTTGGATCCTGGGTCTCGCTATCATGCTTGCAGCGTTCAGCTACAATTACTGGTTAGCAAAACAAGAAGGCCACACATTGCGGAAACAGTTAAGCGGGCGCTTGTTCCTACGCCCGTTTTGGCTAGCAGTAGTTTTGGTGGGCATCGGTTTGGCTGGCACCAGCCAACGCAATTGGGAGTTGGCGATCTGGATTGTCCTGACTGTAATTGCCCTAGTAGTGCTCGTAGATCTTTTCCGAAATTAGGTTTGTAGTAACCGCTTCAACGGTGGATAAAAGAAAATAATAATGCAGGAGCAGGTTATGTCTGACACCGGTCCATCTTCGCCAGGGGCAATTGCTCAGATTACGGCGAATGGACCTCTTGAGAGCATCGTGGCTTTCATTCGTCCGCGTGATCCACTGTCCGAAGCATACCACGTGTTGCGCACCAATCTGGATATTTCTGCTATTGACGGCGAACTAAGCAGCATTGCGGTTACCAGCGGGTCCCCTGGTGAAGGGAAACCACTACGGCTTCAAACCTGGTGGTTGTGATGGCCTAGGCTGGGAAACGGGTTATTATTAACCTGAATTCGGAGTTCCAAAAATGAGGTAGGACATCCTGAATTTGTTAAAATGCGTTTTTCCATGAACAAATCTTAACAAAAAGGATGTCCAAAATGAGTTTATTAGCATTGTTCATTTCTGTCGATGATTCCTGTAAAGCATATGAAAGCTACGTGCAAAGTCTGCAACTGGAGAAAATAGCATACCAGCGTCCGGGGCCAAAACCAAGATTATCGTTGAGCGAAGTGATGACAATTATTATCTACTTTCATCAATCAGGCTATCGAAATATAGACCGCTTATGCTCCCTCTCGTGATGTCATCATAAGCGACAGAGACTGGATAGGAAACAAGACCAGGCGCGAGTATGGAACAACCATGTCAAGGCGATTAACCGTATTCCTTTTTCTGGCATTACTTACGATTGCGGCCTGGAGCAGGACCGGCAAGGTGCTTCAAGCCCGCCAGGCACTAAATGTGGGGCTTGTCCGATTTGAAGGCATCCCCCTGGATAATGCCGTGCGCCTGGAATGGGATACGGAGACGGAATTAGGCACCGCTGGCTACAAAATAAAACGCGGCCAGAATAGCGCTCTGGTCTACCTGCCAGCTCCAAGTGGCAACAGTGACTTGTTCATTGGTAGTGAAGGGGGTCCTAATCTAGGATTCGATTATTCATATACAGATGACACAGCTGTTAATGGCGAACGTTATACCTACCAACTCATTGAGATTGAAGTGGACGGCAGTGAAATCCCGCTTGCAGACACAACCGTTGCCGCCGGCCTCGTGCCCACAAAAACGCCTATCGTCGTTTTTGCCGGTGGAAATGGTGGCGGCAACAGCACGGCAACCGCAACTGCCACACAATCGACAACTCCCCAGGCGACGCAAATGGCCAATCCCACAGCAACACCATTGCGTACCGTGGTTCCTACCCTGGTCCTTCCTGCTACTGCGACGCTGGCACCTTCCTATCCTGGCGATGAACCCGCGCCTCTGGCCAATTCCACTGTTGCGATATTGGCTCAGTCCACTACGTCACCTAACCAGAGTGACATAGAGGATGAATCCAGTCAGACTGAAGGTATCGACGTTGACGTTATCCTGGCCCAGGAAGAACAGGTTGCCGAAGAACCCTCGATATCTCCTAATGTGAATGCGGTTGCCTTCGACGACATTCGGGGCATCTTCTTAAATACCAGCTACACCGTGATCGGATCAAGCTTTAGTGTAACAACGAGCTCGGACACAATCAAGGAACGAGCCACAGG
>JAACFF010000274.1 GCA_009937635.1 Chloroflexota bacterium | reverse complement strand
TTTACCTTGGTTTACCGTAGCATTTAAAACAGTAGCTGCTCTAGATAGATTGCCAAGCCATACTTGATGAGTGTTCCGATGGATGTTGACAGAAATCGTGCCAAAGACAATAGTCAAGAGAGCCTTGCTCGTATAAATTCGCTTTTGGATCCAATTCGCAGATTGCAAGCAATGATCCGTGATACAGTGGTCGCCGCTTGTGAGCAGGCGGATCTATCAGAATTGTCGCAAGTAGCCTCAGAAGAAGAAGGGGACACGATTTACGCAATCGATCGCATTAGCGAGGAACTCCTTGTTTCCCATCTCTCGCGAGAAATCGCTCCCGTCACTCCACTGGTATTGATTGCTGAAGGATTGCCTGGTGGGCAAGTCGTTTTACCTGAAGGAACCCCTGTTGAGGATGCCGTCTGGCGTATCATCGTTGATCCCATAGATGGTACGCGAGGGCTTATGTACCAGAAACGAAGTGCATGGATCCTAACGGGCGTGGCCTTCAACCACGGTCCGGATACCAACTTGCAGGACATCGTTATGGCAGTGCAAACTGAAATCCCTCTGTTGAAGCAGCATCTTTCAGATGTCATCTGGGTTGTTCGCGACCACGGTGTTAAAGCGGAACGATTCAATCGAATCACTGGCAAAAGCCTGCCACTATTTTTACGTCCGTCTAAGGCTCGAAGTATTGCACATGGGTTCGCTATGATTTCACGCTTTTTTCCTGGAGCGCGTGAGGAATTGGCCGCCATTGATGAGGAGATTGTTTTGGAGGCACTAGGGCCAGTACGACCGGGAAAAGCTCACTGCTTTGAGGATCAGTATATCTGCAGCGGGGGTCAATTTTACGAATTGATGGCTGGACATGACAGGTTTGTGGCAGATTTACGGCCGTTGTTGGAGCAATTCTTGGCTAAGCGCGGGCTGGCATTGGGCATCTGTTCCCACCCATATGATGTATGTACGGAGCTTATTGCCCGAGAATTGGGCGTCATTATCACGGATGTGCGAGGCCGCCCCTTATCGGCCCCCTTAGATATTGAGTCCAATGTGGATTGGGTGGGCTATGCCAATCCGCATATTCAGGCACAAATCGAACCTCTATTGCAGGCTGCTTTGCGCAAAAGGCAACTTCTATAGATTAGGGACGCGGCTTATATTTAGGTTTGCCATAGAGCCACCAATACTCCACGTTAGGGTAAGCAGGTTGCCAAGCCTCTGACCAAACCAGGTCACCCGGTTCCCAACTTCGTCGCAGCTGATTGTCCAATAATGACACCTGCTGCTGCACATGCGGGTTCAGACTGTATGGTGCGAGTTGTAGCTGGTTTATAATGGAGCTAATCATCGTGCGCACTTCAACCGCCGTGCTATAGTTACTCGTTGTGGCTGCCGTCCCGCGATCAACATCTTTCAGATACTCACCCCACTGTCTCAATCGAGCGTCCAGTTCACGGTGGGCCTTCTGTTCAAAGCGCACGATTTTTTCGATAAGGGAGTTATTATATTGACTAACAGCAGAAGAAAGATCAACTTGTTCTGCCGGTGATAAAAGGTCTTGTAGCAGCAGCAAGCGATGCTGTCGCATCAAGTACCCACCAAGCGTTAGCGCTGGCATGCGCGATTTACTCATACGCCAGAAAAGCACGTCGCTAGTCAAATAGATTTCCATTTCGCTTGCCATAGCGACTAAAATATGAAGATCCTTTTCTAGTTTGCCCGTAGCTGAGGTCAAGACGACACCTCCTTCTGTGTGTAATGCAATGATAAGCTAGAGCACTAATCAAGGCAATTGTAGGCTACTTTGCCTGTTTTGCAGTGCTAATTGACACAGGTATAATCCGCGCGATCCATAATATGTTCAAAGTCACTCCTACTTTCGATGTTGCGTCGTTATGATTAGAAAGGTGAAGAAGAACCAAACCTTCTTAAAGCTGCTGGTGCTATTGTTACTCTTGGTGCTTTTGGCCGCTTGCAATGGCGGCGATCCTCGCGAGGAAGGGGAACTCTTACCATCCGAGGTCAGCCCTCATGAGTCGACAGCACCTGGCGCTATCCCCACCGCAACATCAACGGCCGTCCCACCATCTCCTACAGTGCCTCCACCTACGCCAACCCCACTGCCTGCAGCCCTGGTCAACGGGCAACCAATTCTGATAGAAGATCTGGAAAAAGAGTTAAAACGATACCAATTGGCTCAAGCAGAGTTAGGAATTGATCCCAATGTCGACAGAGATGTTACACAAAGTCGGGTTCTCGAAGCTCTCATAGAACGGGAGCTGATTCGTCAGGCGGCCGACGTGAATGGGATAAGTATTTCCCAGGAAATGGTTGAAAAAAAGCTTGACGAGTTGCGAGAGTCGGCTAGTGAATACGGGAACTTTGATGATTGGCTGACCGCAAATCAATGGACGCTAGCAGAATTTTCTGATGCTTTAAAGACTGAAATGATGGTGGAAGAGATGGTGGCGTCTGTAACGGCCGATGTGCCCAGCGCCATGGAGCAAGTCCGGGCCCGTTATATTCAGGTTGACGATCTCGATCTTGCCCAATTCCTCTTGGGCCAGATTGGAGAGGGCAGCGACTTCGCTGCTTTGGCCGAACGATACTCGCTTGATTTGGCCACGGCCCAGAATGGGGGTGATCTGGGCTTTTTTTCTCAAGGCTCTCTGCTTGTTCCCGAAGTTGAAAGTGCTGCTTTCGAGCTTAAGCCAGATGAGATAAGCGATATAATCATTGTGACTGACCCGAATAATGGTCAAGTTACCTACTACCTTGTTCAGCTTATCGAAAGGGAATCTAGCCGGATGTTGGGAGCTGACCTGCGATACAGGTTGATGCAAGAAGCTTTTGAAACCTGGATGGAGGAGCAGAAGACCGGCGCCATCATCACAATTCTTCTAGAAGAGCAAGGAGAGAATTAGTTACGGTTCACCTTGTAACTGATTTGCCCAATCATTACCCATGATGACCAATACATCGTAATCCCCGTCCGGCCCTGTTGCGTTCTTGATGTTAAGCGGGGGGATTTGCATTTCCTGGATCAGGAACTGGATGGTATAAGGATGAAAGCCGTAGTCCAGTATTTGCGAAGTCTTATAGGTGGATGAGTCGGCATTTCCAATTTCGGAAACATCCACATCCAGATCCTGCAAATAAGATTGGGTTTCGGCCGCCAATCCAAAGACAGCTGTGCCGTTGTAGATTGCAACGCGTGCACCCTCTTGCACCATGAACTGTGGCAGATTTTCGATCACAGGGGTTGGCACGGCCGGAGGCGCAAAAAGCTCATCGCGTAACGTGCGAATCTCATTTCTCAGAGGCACCAAAACCTGACGACCATCAGGTGTCGTTTCGTTATATACATAGTTAAAGTCAAGAACCGCCGTTTGTATGTTCTCCTCCGGTATCTCTTGTACCAGTAGAGCCAGTTCTAGCGCGTCTTCCAGCGACAGGTTGGTCTTTACATTATCCTGGAAAGTTTGCCAAAGTTGAGGGGCCTGGACAAGAAGCTTGGGGAACTGTTCCACTCGTAATACTTGATTGCGAATCGCCAGCAGTACCTCTTGTTGTCGTTCAGCACGATCAACATCGCCACCAAAAGTGGCACGCGTGCGCGCAAACTTAAGTGCTACTTCGCCATTGAGGCGCTGCTTACCAGCCTCCAGAGAAAAGGGATCATATCCATAACAATTGTCTGGATAATTAGGATCTACTATCGGTGCCGGTACGTCGACGACAATTCCTCCAATAAGATCTACAGCTTCAATAAAGCCGGCGAAATCAACCGTAACATAATAGTCAACGGGAATGCCTAATAGAGCCTCAATTGTCTCCATGGCCAAAGCCTGACCGCCTCCAGGATATTCATATGCCTGGCCGAAATAATAGGCCTGATTAATGCGATCCACGCCGAACCCAGGAATATCCAACCACAAATCACGCGGCAAAGATAACAAAGCAACTGACATGCTCAGAGGATCGACTGTTACCATCATGATGCTGTCTGTATGGGTGGGGCCCTCTTCGTCACAGCGCTGATCAACGCCCAAGAAAAGGAAATTGATTCTCTCGTTGCCTGACCAGGGCTCGATCTCATCCGGTTCTATAATTGGCAAGGGTTGTTCAGAATTGTCTTGTGGCGTGTCGCCCGTTACCACCTGCTCGTTGGCGACACCTTCCTCCGGTACAGCAAACTCTGGCGTGCTCGACATCGATGCCAAAGCCATATTCTGTACCGTGCGGAACAACCAGACTGCACTGGCTACAACTATGATCAGCAGCAGGCCAGCCAAGATAGCTAGAGCCCATATCGGAAGACGGCTGGTGAAGGTGCCCCGAGATCGCGATGTCATCTTTTCTTCATCCTGGTCAGAATCTCCCAAATGGGTATAGAATAGGAAATCCCACGCTGATCTTAACGGTTCCCTGAGTGCTTGACAAGTCAGGCCTTATTCTTATAATGAGCAAGACAACAGGGATAATTCTACTAATCCAAATCGATGATTGGGATGAGTAGCTGTTAAGCTTACGTCAGAGAGAAAACGGCCGTTGGCTGGAAGCCGTTTTCGTAAGACTGGCAGCAAAAACCACCCATGAGTGATTTTCTGAACGGTTAGGGCGCGATTCCCTATCTAATTAAGAAAGTTCGGCTGGCTCCGTTATTGGCCGCAACGAGAGTGATTTGCCGCTGGCCCTCATATACTCAAGAGGGTTAAGCTAGCTGTCAAACACTGAAGTTGGGTGGAACCGCGACCGCTATCGCCCCAATAGAGGCTATGGCGGTTTTTTTATTTAGAGAGTTGGAGGCTATTATGTCCGCTAATGGTGACGGACCATACGAAGAATCAAAACTATACCGTATCAGACATTCAGCCGCGCATGTAATGGCTGAATCTGTCCTTGAACTTTTTCCTGAGGCCAAGCTAGCTATCGGCCCGCCTATCGAAGATGGTTTTTATTACGATTTTGATCTAGGCAAAGATGACAACAATAGGCCGGTTACCTTTTCGCCTGAAGACCTTGAAAAAATCGAACAAAGAATGAAAGCGCTGCTCAAGAAAAATGCCAAGTTTGAGCACTCAACTATGTCGATTGAAGAGTCTAAGATTTTCTTTGCCGACCAGCCCTATAAACTGGAGTTGATTGACGAGTTGGCAGCCGGCAAGGTCGATGAGAATGGACTCCCGATATCGGAACCAGTCTCGGAAGTGAGTATTTATCGCCAGCGTGACTTTATCGACCTATGCCGAGGCCCGCATGTCAACTACACCAAGCAGGTAAAGGCTAACGCCGTTAAACTTTTACGCACTGGTGGCGCTTATTGGCGAGGTGACGAGCACAACCCTCAACTGCAGCGCATCTATGGTACGGCGTGGCATAATCGTGTCGAACTGCAAGACTATCTTGACTTACTGGAAGAAGCCAAAGCACGAGATCACCGCCTTCTTGGTAAACAGCTTGGATTGTTCCACATATCTTCCTTAGTTGGTGCTGGGTTACCATTATGGCTGCCAAAAGGAACGATATTACGTGATAACTTGGAGAATTACTTGCGCCAGGCGCAAGTGGAACGTGGCTACTTGCCTGTAATCACACCCCACATCGCTAAATTGGACTTATATATCACCAGTGGACACTATCCATACTACAAGGATAGCCAATATACTCCTATTGATGTGGATGATGAACAATTTCTCCTTAAACCGATGAACTGTCCACACCATATCGAGATATATCGCAGCGAACCCCGAAGCTATCGCGATCTGCCTCTCAGATTGGCTGAATTTGGCACCGTCTATCGCTACGAGAAAAGTGGTGAATTAAATGGACTGACACGTGTGCGTGGATTTACCGTTGATGATTCTCACCTTTTTGTCACCCCGGAACAGCTCGAAAATGAGTTTATCGGTGTTGTTGATCTGATCCAATATATTTTCAACACATTGGGTTTTGAAGATTTCCGTGCGCGATTGGGCATAAATGATCGAAATAGCGACAAATATGCCGGTGAACCGCAAATGTGGCAGCAGGGTGTCGCCGCTATCAAGCAGGCTGCAGATAAAGCTGGCATGGAATATACCATAGAAGAAGGAGAAGCTGCGTTTTACGGCCCCAAACTAGATTTCATATTCCGCGATATCCTTAAACGGGAATGGCAGCTAGGCACTGTGCAAGTGGATTTCTTGTTACCGGAACGATTCGATCTGGAGTATACAGGTGAAGACGGTCTAAAACACCGTCCGATTATGATCCATCGCGCACCGTTCGGAAGCATGGAGCGTTTCACTGGTATCTTAATTGAGCATTTCAACGGCGCATTTCCACTATGGCTGTCACCTGTCCAGGTCGAGATGATACCTATTGCTGACAGGCACATCGACTATGCCGAAGAAGTCGCTGTTGAGTTGCGTGCTGCTGGTATGCGCGTGGAGGTAGACAGTAGTGGCGAACGTATGAACAAGAAGATTCGCAATGCCCAATTGCAGAAGATCCCCTATATGTTGGTCGTTGGCGACAAGGAAACCGCCAACAGGGCTGTTGCCGTCCGTACACGTAATAACGAGGATCGTGGTGCAATGCCCTTGGCTGAATTTAAAATCCATGCTACCCACCTGATCACTACCAAATCGCTGGAGCTATGAGCGGCTTGTTGCAGTACTGAGTTATCGGAGGAACTGAACGGACCGCTCTTACGAGCGGTCTTTTTTTGTCCTGGAGGTTACTATGTTGCAGATAGACAACACACAATACGAACAATCTGACTTGTATCGCATCCGGCATACCGCTGCCCACATTCTCGCTCAGGCTGTGCTGGAAGTGTATCCGCATGCCAAACTTGGGATTGGCCCGCCCATCGAGAATGGATTCTACTATGATTTTGACCTGGGTATGGACGAAGATGGGCGGCCTCGCTCATTTAAACCGGATGATCTGGCTCAACTGGCAACGCGTATGCGCCAGATTATCGCCGCTAGATATCCATTGGAATATCGTGAAGTTACAGAAGAAGAGGCGCGCAATTTATTTTCTGATCAGCCCTACAAGTTGGAATTGATTGATGGTCTAGTTGCGGGAGCGGACGATGAGTATGGAAATAAGGCAAAAGAACCCGTAGTTATCAGCACTTATCGTCATGATAATTTTGAAGATCTTTGTCGCGGGCCTCATGTGCCAGATACCGGGCGGGTGCCCATCAATGGATTGAAACTAATGAGTACCGCTGGGGCTTATTGGCGAGGGGACGAGCAACGGCCGATGCTGCAACGAATATACGGTACCGCCTGGCCTGACAAAAAAGCACTCAAACGCCACCTGCAATTATTGGAAGAAGCCCAAAGAAGAGATCACCGGAAGCTAGGACGCGAACTGGAGATTTTTATCATGGATGAAGAAATAGGGCCTGGTCTCCCACTTTGGTTACCCAATGGCAATATCTTGCGAGAAGAGTTAGAAAAACTGGCGCATGAGTTTGAAGCGAAGGCAGGTTACCAACGGGTTTCTACGCCACATATCGCCAAGGAAGCTCTTTATCTGCGCAGCGGTCATTTGCCTTACTATGCCGATGAAATGTACGCACCTATGGAACGGGAGGATACACGCTACTATTTGAGGCCCATGAATTGCCCCTTCCATCATAAGATTTTTGCCAGTAAGTCACGCAGTTACCGCGATTTACCTTTGCGTCTGGCGGAGTATGGAATGGTCTACCGTTATGAACAAAGTGGTTCACTGTTCGGTCTGATGCGCGTACGGGCTGCGGAGCAAAATGACGCTCACATTTATTGTAGCGAAGAACAATTCGAGAGTGAATTCAGGGCGGTCACCGATCTGTATCGATCATATTTTGACTTGTTCGGTATCGAAAAGTATGTCATGCAGTTGAGCAAACACAGCAAGAATGGACTGGGTAAAAAATATGTCCACAATGAGCGCCTTTGGCTAGAAACGGAGGAGATGGTGCGCAAAGCGATGACGCACAGTGATATACCCTTCGTTGAAGTAGACGATGAGGCCGCCTTCTACGGACCCAAGATCGATGTCCAAGTTTGGAGTGCTATTGGACGCGAGTTCTCTTTGGCTACAAATCAGGTCGATTTCGCAGTACCGCCACGATTCGACTTAACATTTACTAATCAGGCTGGGCAACCCGAGACGCCATTGTGCATACATCGCGCGCCGCTGGGCAGCCACGAGCGCTTCATTGGGTTCTTGATAGAGCATTATGCCGGAAGATTTCCAGTGTGGTTAAGCCCGGAACAAGTTCGTATCATTCCCATAACAGACATGCACCATGATTATGCAGCCAGGCTGGCCAAAAAGATGGAACATACAACCATACGCGCCAAGGCCGATCTAAGCAGTCAA
>JAACFF010000273.1 GCA_009937635.1 Chloroflexota bacterium | reverse complement strand
CTGGTAGGGAGTAATGACTTCAGTCATCTCATCGCTAAAGCGATTACTCCAAGCCAATTTTGCAGGAGTGAAATTGTGCCGGGGCGCACGACCATGAATAAATCTGGTAGGGAGTAATGACTTCAGTCATCTCATCGCTAAAGCGATTACTCCAAGCCAATTTCGGAGGAGTTTTCTAGTGCACATCCACTGGCAGTTGAGTATTCTGATAATTGGTTTCCTGACTTTTTCTCTGGTCTCGGCTCAGGGTGGCTACGATCCCTCCTATCAAAGCGAATCGCTGCTGCACGACGAAGCACGCACGGTTTACCTGGGCAACCTGGCCCGCCGTGACAACGGCGTGCCGCCACTGCGTTGGAACCGCGAATTGACGCGCGCTGCGCGCTGGTTCTCATGGGATTTGACCGAGAACCGCCCCGGCGGATTTTGCGGCCACCAGGACACCAATGGCAACTGGCCTGACTATCGCGCGCGCGCCTTTGGCTACCTGGGCTGGGCCGGGGCGGAGAATGCTTTTTGCGGCTATGTCACGCCAGAGTATGCCATTGAGGGTTGGATGAACAGCGCCGGTCACCGCGCCAATCTGCTGGATCCCAACTCGCGCGAGATCGGTCTGGGCACCTACCGGCGCGATGGCAACGGCCGTGGCTACGTCACGCAGGATTTTGGCCACGACCCCGTTTATGCGCCGGTTGTCATCGAAAACGAAGCTATCTCCACGACGACGCCTGATGTAGACCTCTACATATACAGTCACGCTACAAGTGGTGGTTTTGCCGGGTTGGGCGAGGCCACGCAGATGGCGTTCAGCAACGATCCTTGTTTTTCTGACGCCGTTTGGGAACCGTATGTCGCCGAGAAAGCATGGAGGCTGGCTGACGGGCAAGGTTGGCGATCGGTCTTCGTCAAAACCCGCGACGACTACGATCGCACGTCGACCAGCAGCGACGCCATTTACCTCGGCGCTGATGTCCCCTTGGACGAGTTGGGCGATGCCCAGATGAGCACCACCCAGTCCCAGGTGACGATCTATAGCCTGAACGGGAACGGGCTGCCCCAAGCGCAGTTCAGCCTGGGTTGGTTGGCGGACGATGCCTCGGAGAACTTCGGCGGCTTGTGGGGCAATGGCCAAAGCGTTGACGATCCGGCAGCGTGGGGTGGCACAGCTTACCGCCTTTATCCAGGCGACGGCGAATCTTCGGCCTGGGTCTGGGACACGACCTTCATTAAAGATGTGCCTATGACGGCATACTTCAGGCTCAAGGTCAACGACAACAGCTCGAACAGCGAGGTGGCGCACGTCACGGTTAAAGGAGGCGGCACAGAATATGGACCGCTCAGCCTGAGCGGCAACGACTTTACTGCAGCCAACCAGTACCAGGAATTCGCCCTAGACTTTACCTTCCACGACAATGAAAACGAGCCCTTCCTGATCTTCCAGTTTTGGCGCAGCGGCAGCGCTGACGTCTATGTGGACGCCGTCTCCATCTTCAGCACGCCACAGGCGATCCGTTCGCCGCTAACATGGCCGGTGCCCGGCGGCAATTATCGCGGACAAGGTGTTTGGATTCGCTATACCGATGGCAGCCAATTCTCGGTTATTGCTGAAGCGGCCACAAGCCCACCGGCGTTACATGTTTCCCCGTCGACCTTGAACTTTCTGGCTGTGCGCAACGGCAGCCTGCCTCCCAACTCCACCCTGAACGTGGCCACTAATTGTTCGGCCGCAAAGTGGCAGGTCAGCAGCGATGCGCCCTGGCTGCACGCGCAAGCCAGCGGCAGCACAGTCACCGTGGGCGTGAATCAGTCTGGTCTGAGCAATGGTTTTTATTCGGGAACAGTGACGATTTCGGCCGTAGACGATTCCACCATAACACCAGTTTCTGTGCCGGTGCGCCTGACGGTTGTCGAGGAATTGTTTTCAAACTACCTGCCCCGTGTACAATAAGCCAACTGAACGGCCGTCGTGAAGTTCCTCAGGTATCTACGGCTGATATTAACGGAGGTAGTATGAGCAAAGGATTTCCACTGACAGGCATGGCACTGACCCATATTTTGGTGGTAAGTGACCTGGATCGCGCCAGGACTTTTTACAAGGATATCTTGGGCGCTTCCTTGTATGGCGAATATGGTGGCACATCTCTGGTTTTTGATTTCAACGGTGCATGGCTCCTGGCCGTCACCGGAGGAGAACCAACGAAAGATAAACCAGGCGTTGTTTTTGCCGCGCCGGAGGATCCGGATCGCGTCGCCCATTCCATGACCATCCGCGTCCCTGATTGCCAGGCGGCGTATAAAATACTCCAGGAGCGTGGAGCAAAGTTCTTGACGCCACCCGTAAACTGGGGCAATGAAATCAGGGCCTTTTTTCGCGATCCCGATGGCCACTTGTTTGAAATCAGCCAGGTGGATAACATACAGAGTTTGTGAGGAACGTAAATGGGATATTTTGACGAGCGCAAGAATGTTGACGCATACATAAAGATGGCTGAGGGATATAACGGCCGTAATCTGATCGCCATTCTGCAAAAGCACCTTGCACCTGGTTCAACGGTTCTTGAGCTGGGCATGGGGCCAGGTATAGACCTTGATCTGCTGGCGCAGACATACCAGGTGACGGGATCAGATAATTCAAACGTGTTTCTCGAACTATATCGCGAAGAACATCCTACGGCCGATCTGTTGGAGCTTGATGCGCTAAACCTCAAGACGACGAGAAAATTTGACTGTATCTATTCCAACAAGGTTTTACATCATCTGCGCAAGGACGATATGCATCGCTCTTTTTCACGTCAGAAAGCAGTCCTGCACAATGGTGGGCTGTTGATGCATTCTTTTTGGTTTGGAAGCAAAGAAGAAGCGCTTCATGGGCTTCATTTTGCCTATTACACGGAAGAGGAGCTTCTAAAGATCATCGGCCCTGGATTTAAAGTTGTGGCCATGGAGCGTTACCAAGAAATGGAAGCGGATGACTCCTTTTACTTATTGCTGCGCAAGCAGTAAGAATGATGAAAGGGGGAAATTTATGGCCATAGAACGTAACGCAGTGATTGAGTTGTTTTGGCGGATCCACCCCAAAGTGTACCGTTGGAGTGGCGGGCGCGTCGGTGGTTCGATGATCGGACTGCCGGTGCTGCTCTTGACGACTACAGGCAGAAAGAGCGGCCAATTACGGACCAAAGCTTTGACCTACCTGCCCCAAGGCGACGATTTCGTGGTGATTGCTTCGAACCTCGGCGATGGCCGGCATCCTTTATGGTGGCTCAATCTAGTGGCCGATCCCAACGCTCAGGTCCAGATTGCCGGCGCTCGCTATCCCGTCCAGGCGCGAGAAGCTGAAGGTGACGAGCGCGAGCAGCTTTGGAGTACCGTCACCAGCAAGACGCCCGCCTACGATGAGTATCAAGCGCAAACTTCGCGACGAATTCCAGTCGTCGTGCTTGAGCGAAAGGCAGCCTAGAAACGCATGGATGAGATGATGCCCCACAACCCCAATAATGTTTCCACGGACCTGCGTGGCGTAAGCAGCTTGACGATTGACGCTATCATCGGCGTTACTGATATCGTGGAATCATTGCACCATACGATAAACGGTGGTTCCGGGGTGTCTGGCGCGCCTGATCAAAACCGCACAAGGGGCATACCGGGATTGGTTTATCGCAACATCCGCGCCATTACCAGGTTGGTGGGTGGCGGGATCGATCTTCTATTCGAGCGGCTCAGCCTGGTCCTCGAAGAGCAGGACTCACCCCCTGCTCGTGAAGCCGTTCTCGCCGCAGTGAATGGCGTCCTCGGCGATTATCTTGTCTCCCGCAACAATCCGCTGGCCATTCCCATGCAGCCGCGCCGCCATGGGCAGCCATTAAATGAACAAGCGCTTGCCGCAGTCATTGAGCAATCCAATGGCAGATTGGCCATCATGGTGCATGGAGCATGCATGAACGATTTGCAATGGCAGCGGACAGGGCACGACCATGGCGCTGCCCTGGCCCGTGACCTGGGATGGGCTCCCATTTATGTCCATTACAACAGCGGGCTGCACGTTTCTGAAAACGGCCAAAAACTTGCCCAGCTTCTGCAAACTATCGTCGATCAAACCCCTCAAAGGTTGGAGCTAGTCGTCATCGGCTACAGTATGGGTGGGCTTGTTGCTCGCAGCGCCTGCCATTACGGGAAAATATCCGGCTATACCTGGCCCAAGCAGCTAGACAAGCTCCTATTTCTGGGCACACCGCACCACGGGACTCCACTGGAGAAAGGCGGAAACTGGATCGATGCTATCCTGGGCATAAGCCCCTACAGCGCCCCCTTTTCACGCCTGGGGAAGATCCGCGGCGGTGGCTTTACTGACCTGCGTTATGGCAACGTGCTGGACGAGGATTGGCAAGGACGCGACAGATTTAAATTATCTGTTGATCAGCGAATCCCCGTACCTCTGCCAGAAGGCGTGCACTGTTATGCGATCGCCGCGACCACAGCTAAAGCATCAAGCAAACGGCGTGATGATCTGATAGGGGACGGTCTTGTACCGGTGAACAGCGCTTTGGGACGTCATGAGAAGGCTGAACTGACCCTAACGTTTCCGGAGAGGCAGCAGTGGATCGGCCGTTCTATGAACCATCTGGATATTCTCAATCACCCGGATGTCTATGAGACCCTTAGGAAATGGGTAGGATCTGAACTGGCCTGAAGCGAGGCTGAGCGGGCATCGGAATGCATGAAAGCACCAAAAGAAACGCTTGCCGAGAAGGTCGCCCGCGTGGTCAAGGAGGAAGTGGCCATTGTGCCTTATGATCCACGTTGGCCACAGATGTTCGAAGAGGAAAAGCTTCATCTGTTGGCCCGCCTGCCGCCTGATTTGGTGCGTAGAATTGAACACTTTGGCAGCACGGCCGTTCCTGGTCTTGCCGCCAAACCCATTGTGGATATGCTGGTCGAGGTGACGAGTCTGGACGAAACGAGGCGGCGCATTGCGCCCATTCTGGAAGGGCAGGGGTACGATTACTTCTGGCGGCCGTCTGCGGGGGACGATAAGCCACCGTTCTACGCCTGGTTCATCAAACGTGACTATAACGGGAAACGCACGCACCATATCCACATGGTCAAGGCTGATTTCGAGCATTGGGACAGGCTCCTGTTCCGGGACTATCTCATTGAGCATATAGATGTTGCCCGGGAATATGGGGCGCTCAAAGCGCAACTCTCCGCCGCCCATCCAGGTGATCGCGTGGCATACACACGGGCCAAGAGTGACTTTATCAAGGGCGTTATGGAAAGAGCAAAACGGACCTATTTTGATGCTTGAGTGTAAAACTTCAAGATGTTAAATATTGAACGCTGCCCGTTCCAGGGGGAAGCGGATGACCAGCCTAAAAGAGATTTATGGTAATTCAGATTGAAGCTGCATTAGCATCGGCACGATCTGCTGCAAATCTGCAAGGGCTGACTCTGCGTACGCCGGCGATCCGTGCTATTTCCAGGCAGCAGTGTCAAGAGGTGAAGCGCGCTGATAAGGCGGACGTATTTACCTATTGCGAGCAGTTATTAGCCACAAAAGATAACGGTGCGCGGCTCATTGCTTTTGCTGGATGAGGATGATCTGGTGCAGAAGGGGTACGGGTGACCAAGGCATATCAGAATCAATTAACACTGCTTCTAGCCGAGCTAGACCTTGATCTGAATCCGGATATTGAGTTGCAGGTCAAGTCCTTCTTCGGAGGGGCAGCGGCCTACGCCAATGGCCATATTTGCCTATCTCTGACGAAGGTAGGCTTTGCTGTCAAGTTGCCCCAGGTTGACCGGGAGGAACTGCTGAACATAGGCGCGCGGCCGTTGCGCTACTTCCCCAAGGCTCCGGTAAAGAAACAGTATGTGATCCTCCCTGACAGGATCATGTATGAGCCGAGTGATTTGCGAAAGTGGGTCAGGAAAAGCATTCTCTTCGTTACCGTGCAGGAAAAGTGATGGCCAGAATCCAATATTAACGGTCACTGCTATTCAGGACGAGGACTAACCAATGACCAGGCGACAACTGCGGACAGGGCAATCATAAAAAAGACCGCGCACACAAACTGCGCGCGGCCTGTAGTGGTCAAGGAAAACTATTAGCGCCTTACGTTTCCATAACCGCCTTCAGATTGTTAAGCAACGTTTCCGCCTCATTTTCATTGAGCTTGACGATTACCTTCTCGGCCAGTTTGCCCAGCACGGGCATGGGCACAGTGTATTCAACGTTCAAATCGACGGCCGTACCTCCATTATGCGGCTTGTATTCCCATATAAATTTGCTGCGTATACCTTCCTCATTGACCGACACTGAGCGCTCGTTCTCAACGAATTCGACGACTTTGCTTCGGCCTTTGAAGGGCATGCCGCCCATCTTATAAACCCAATCAAAGTCCACACCACCATGTGATGACTCTTCGCAATTCTTTACTTCGACCATACTTGGCCAGATTTCCACATATTGTTGCGGATCAGCCATATAATCAAATACCTTTTCAATGGGGGCATCAATATCAATGTGTTTCTTAACCTTTACCATGGCAAACAACTCCTTTCTGCTAAACGGTCGCACAAGAAAACAGTTCAATGCTGATAGGTTCACCTCCTCGACGATATTATGCAGGACAGTTCGCCTAGACTAATACGGTCCACCTGCCATCCATGCGTCAAAATGCCAGTGAAAATTCTGGCACGTTCCTATGACAATGGGTCAGTTGCTATGCTACAATGCTTAAGTGGCAAGCTCCTTCCCACATTATAGCAGATGCATATAGCGCCTGTAAATTATGAATCATATGATCGTTCTAATCTCGCGGGAATGAGCTCCTGTATGTCTGCAGCGGCGGCCTCGAGGTTACTGTTCTCCATAAATTCTACGCTGGCGTCCAGTTGTTGCGCGGCCTCTTGCACACCTTGCCAAGCGGACTGGTCAAGGCTGTTATCGAATAGGCCGCCGGGCGCGGCAACAAGGCCGATAAAAAAGATCTCCTCGGCGATAAAATCGCTCTCACTCAGACCTGCGAGTAAGGGGGCGATACTCTCGATAAGCTGCTGCACCCGTGTTTTGTCCTGTGCAGGATCCGACCAGATGCCGCGAACTGAGAGCACACGGCCGTTATTGAGATACAACAATTCTGCGATGCCCCCATCATCCTCCTGCCAAAGTGCGCTGAAAATATGAGCTGATGTTGCGATTGAGCTCCACCTGCCACGATCCCGATCTTTCGATACGATTTACGATGAAAAGCTGACTATTGACATGTTTCTAAGCTTCTATCATACTGTAATTAGGATTGGGTTACGTCAGGCCAGGGAGGATCATAATGACAACCTTTACTCCATGGAACAGCCAACCTCTTTCAGAATGGACTGGGAGATTTGCTGCAGGTCAGATAATTGATATTGATGGGAAGCCAACTCACTTTATTGAAGCGGGACAAGGAGACCCTCTAATTCTCCTTCATGGATTTTTCCTCGATTCATACACTTGGTCCAGGAATATCGAAGCCCTTTCATCCCAATTCAAGGTTTACGTACCTGATCTTTGGGGCCAGGGCTATAGCACGCGCGAACCGCTAGATTACGGTTATCCACTGTACGTCGATTTGGTGACAGGTTTTATGGACAAGTTAGGTCTCGAACAAGCCTCGATTGCGGGTCACTCAATGGGCGGTGGTACAGCGATTCTCTTCACAAATCAGAACCGAGCACGCGTAAACAAACTCATTCTCGTCGATCCATCGGGCTTGCCCAGCACGCTTCCATTCAGGGCGAAGTTTTTCAATTTGCCGGGCGTTGGAGAATTCCTAATGGGCTTGAATACGAACGCTGTCAGGAAGAAGAACCTTACCGATCTATGGATCCATGAGATGGAGAACGTGTCAGATCAAGATTTCGAGAACTTGATGCGCTTCCAAAAGATTGAAGGCTCCACCGAGGTACTCCTCGCCATATTAAGGAAGCAGTTCTTTCATACGCTTGCGGATGAAATCAATAAGCTCGCAACAGTAGATGTTCCTACATTGATATTCTGGGGTCGAGACGATGCGAGCATATCTGTAGAAAGTGGCCAGAAGATGCATCAAATATTGCAGGGGTCTCAACTGGAGATTATCGATGGGGCGGGGCACATGCCTAATTTCGAGAAGCCCGAGATTTTCAACAAGATCACAATCGATTTTTTGCAGATGTGAGAAAACTGCTAGGGAGCTAAATCATGACGGAATATTCGGGAGAAATCATCGTTGGTGTCCTGGGACAATGGGCTTCAGGGAAAAGCACGGCTGCCTGTATGCTTGTCACGCATTTAGGTGGCGAGGATGAGGTGGTTTTTATTACTGATAGAGAGCTTTTTGCGGGTCAA
>JAACFF010000272.1 GCA_009937635.1 Chloroflexota bacterium | reverse complement strand
GTCCTATACGTCTAGCCATTTGAAAATGCGAAAAAGCACGATCAACAGGATTTCGGAGGATTACGATCAACTTCATATCCGGTTTTATTCGTGCAATCGATTTAGCAACGTGCGGCAGGTATAAGTATAGTACGCTTGCCTCCCCTTTTTGCGCTTTCGAAACATCCTGCCATAGTCGCTTATAAGCGGTAAGCGTTGTGAAACTCGCAGCGTTGACACGCACTTCCATTGCCCGGCTCGCAGCATCAGATGAATCAATAATCCATTCGGGGTAACGTAGACCTGAAGGGTATGCTCGCTTCGGACGGCCGCCTATGTAGGCAAAAAAGTTAGGCTCCTTAACGGAACTCATATATATTTCGGGGTGTTGTTCCAGAAGGCGATACAGTGTTGTTGTACCTGATTTCATCGCCCCAATGATGAGGAAAGTAGGCATCGTCATTTTATCAACTGTCCAGATCCAATCCCAGCGACATTTGTGTGAATGCGGAATCGGTCAACAGGCCATCCGCCCGGCGTAGCCCGGCCAGCGCCAGACGGTCGAACCACTCGGCCAGACGATGTTCGTATACGCGCAGCTCCGGGTCATTGCGTACGAGCCAGGGAATAATATCGTGGACGGTAACGACTGTTAGTCCCGGCGGACGGCGTAGTAACATCAAGGTGGCCAGGTTCTGGCTAGTAACATGGTAGATGTCGGCTTGGGGATAGCGAGCCCAGATCGGGTAGTTGTTGAAGAACGCGGCCAGATCCCAGCCAAACAGACGTTGCACAACCCGCACTAGCACTTCCGGCAGTGGCACAATCGGGTTGACGACCAATACATCGTGGCCAAGCGCTTCCAGCGCAGCACGCAACTGGCCACTGTAACGGCCGATGCCGGTATTCTCATGGCCTGGTCTGGCAATCAACGCAATTCGCATCACCACACCCACCGATTCCGCTGCCACACATAGTCGGCCATTGGCTGTGTCCAGGCCAGCAAGTCCAACAACAATAGTGGAGCCTGCCACATCACGTAAGCTGACCGCACCGATCCATTCAGCACTGCCCCGGCAAAAACCAGGTAGCGCAACCGCGCGAATAGCGCCTGGGCCACCAACAAGCTCCACACGACGATCAGCCACGGCGATAGCAGTATGCCCAAGGGGAGCAACAACAACATGGCCATGCCGACGAGCGACGTACGCAGTGCGGCACGCATCTCGTCTCTGGCGCCGAAACGACGGCCGTGAAGCACCACATTGCGTAGCCAGCGACGCTGCTGGCGTACATATTCGTGCGCCCTGGACGGGAAGTCGGTCAGCATGCGGCTCTCCGGCACTTGTCGAATACTTATCCCGGCAGCGCTCAGCGTCTTTGCCAGGACGTAGTCGGTGCCGGTCGGTGCTGCGGCGTCGAGAGCTTCCGTTTCGTCCAACAGGACGCGTCGCACAGCGCAGTTGCGACCGAGAATGCCCGGTGCATACCGTGGACCGTGCATCGCGCTGTAGGTCTGTGTCGCAGCTTGGGTGAAGGCAAACGGATCGGTCATCTGTTCAGCAAACGGCCGTGAGCTACCAGTTGCCACCTGCTCCCCATAGCCAATCACCGGCCACAGTGTGCGCTCAAACGGCTCATCGGCCAGTTCGCAATCGGCATCGGTTAAAAAAATCACTTCGCCTCGTGCCTGGTGAAAGCTGCGTGCTAATGCCCGCTGCTTTCCTTCGCCCGGCGCCTGCGGTAACAATTCTACTTGCGGCCCAGCACAAGCATACGCCAGATCGAGCGTGCCATCATTTCCACCAGCGCATAGCACCAATTCCTTATTTGGGTAACGTAGGGCCAGAAAACTCTCAATATGGCGGTTTATATGCGCGGCTTCGTTCCAGGCGGCGACTAGTACACTGACCAACGGCAACTCAGGCCATGCATCTAGTGGCGGCAACGGTTCCGGTTGCGTGCGATCGGCTAAGAATGCTTTGTCGCGCTGCCACAGTCGCCAATTGTAAGCGGCTACAGCGGCAATACCTAACAGGCCCAGCGGCAATGCCAGCCGGTCGAAACGTGTGCGCACCAGGGGGATCATTTCCACATCACCTCTGGCGCGACAAAGCTGGCCCAAGGTTCTCCCTTATGCCAATGATAGTACGTCTTGTCTACCGAAATCAGCTTCATTTCTGTTGCCGTTTCGTACCAGTTCGCGGACCGTCCACGAACTTGGCACTCCAAAGAGACGTCACTAATATGCGCAGGCGGCAGCGTTTGCCCCTCCGGTACAAGCGCGGCCAGGTAGGCAAATGCTTTATCACACCAGCCGGCCACAGGGATATTGTCTCGAAAATCCGGAAGGCGACCGTCCACGTTCTTTTGCCTGATTTGGGAAGCAAAACCGGTGGCGGTGGAAAAACCACCTGATGGAAGTTGGCCCTGTATCAAATTGCTTTCCATTTCGCTTTTCTTAAAGTCATTCCCGTACGCAATAAGCAAATCCAAAACCCGCAGCGTATCACCCAGGGGTGCAATCCATTGCGGGTAACGGTTTATCCCTTTACTATAAACTACCTGGGGCAAGCGTCCGTGATCGTCAATGTGCTTATGAATAAAGTTTCCGGCTTGCATAGCAGCATCCAGCCACTCCATGTTATTTGTGTATTCATAGGCGTTGAGAAGGGCCGGCACACAGCGCGCGATATAGTAAGGAAAATAAGTCTCGACGACCACGCCGCGAAGTTGGTTCTGGGCGATAGCACCCTGCAGCGGGCCTTTCGCGGTCATCTGTATTGCTAACGCTGAGCACAGCGTGGGCAGAGCAAAATGTTCAATGAGTTCGTCATTCTGACGCAACTCCGAACAGGCAAAGAGCGCCTCAACCAGAGTGCAAGCCTTATTGGGGACAAGCGAGGGTACGTCCGGGCTGTCGCGAAAAACCCTTGCTTCCTGATCCCACAGGCGATCGAGAAAATAACCGCGCAAGTTACATTCTGCCGTTTTAGCAAACCGCTCCCAACGATCAATTCCTTCAGATCTTAGGGCCAGTGCTAAATTAAACAAGCCCAAGTCCGCGGCCGCTTCATGGGGCGTACCGCCGGCGTAAGGATTTTGTTCAAAGCAGGAGTGGCGATAGTTACCACTGGGCAACTGGCCTTTTACCAAATCATCGCCAGCGCGGCGTGCCTTTTCCAACCACTGCCGTTCCCCGGTTCGTCGCCACAAGGTGAGATAGCCGGAGATAATGCCTTCATAGCGCCAATCTAGTCCGGCGCCGGCATAGCTAAGGCAGTTTTGCCACCAATGGACCACCGGTCCACCGTAGCCATCTGGACAGCGCATTGTCTCCAACCAGGCATCCAAATTAGCCACTGTTTGGGAAATATCATTCATGCCGAATGTTCCACCGTCAGGCAGACGAGAGCTGTGTTTGAGTGGCCTCTACCGTGCACCACGTACGCTCGCCGCATCCCATAGTGACAACGGTCTTGCCAGTTCTGGCGCCCTAACCCACCTAGAGCCTGCCCGGCATAATGCCAGGAAATTGATCCAAAACCGTACAAGCCAAAAGCGTGCACTAGGCGCAAGTCGAACCTTTTAAGGCGCTTTCGTATGTGGCTTGCCGGCAAGAGATCTTCGTTATTCGACCGTTGTTCTGCCAGGAAACGGGCCAGGGGTCCACCGGCTACAATGTAGAGACGGCCTTGAAACGCTAAGCGCTCTACAAGCATGGCCAAGTGCTCTTCGTCACCTCGTCTTGGTTCCGCCCAGGCAATCGCTGCAAAGGAACCATCTATTGTTTCCTGCTCATTTTGGCTGAATCCCAGTTCTGTTCTAGCCAAATCTATTTCTGTCAGAATTGGATCGAGGAAAGTGATTTTTGGCAGGCGACGCAGCAGCTCCACTCCCTGAAAAAGACTTGGAACAAGGCAAGCGGAGGAGCCTCCAACAGTTTGTAGCTGCCCAGCTAACCAATCAAAGGCATACTGGTAGGCTAGGCCAGGGCGTCTGCTCATGTTCATGTGGTCGCATGGGAACATTAGCGATGAATCTCTGTTTTGGCCAAATGATGGTTGGGAACTATTTTCGTTGTATCATCCATGACCTCGATATAGATTCGCTCCAGAATCTGGCCAATGTGGTACCAACTGTACCTATCCACCACTTTCCGCCTTCCAGTATCGCCCATCTGCAACCGGCGTGCTCGCGGTATTGAGATAAATGCGTGCAGTTTTAGCGCCAGATCGTCGATATCACCGGGATTGATCAAGTAACCGTCATCTGGTGAGGATACAACGGTCCGTACGCCGGGCAAGTTGCTGGCGATCACCGGCGTATAACAAGCCATCGATTCCAGTAGAACTAGACCAAAGGCTTCCCCGGCCGTAGTGGAGGGCAAAACGGTTACATCGGCCAGCCGATAGTATTCAGGCAGTTCATCATCGGGTACGAAACCGGGGAAATGGATGATTTTGTTTAAGCCAAGTTCCTTGACACGTTGGCGGTAAAGTGGCTGCAAATCTCCTTTGCCCACGATAAGCAAGCGCAAATCATCACGCTGCAGTCGGGCAATGGCCTTAATCAAGTTATCGATGCCTTTAAAGTAATGAGCACGATCTAAAGCGCCAACAAAAAGGATGACGGAGCAACCATCCGTGTCATAATGCTTGATCAAGAGAGGAGAAGGTGTGCCGGGCGAAAAGTGGTTCACATCGACGCCATTAGGTAGTTCACCTACGTTTAGCTTGCCCGAGCGAACCAAGGGCCCCAGTTTAGAAACTCGACCGTAATCTAGCGATGTAAAACAGGCGCGATCGGCCCGCTTCAGAAGCCTTTGCCCGATCAAACGATCATGAACCTGGTTGATAACCCCTGCAAGACCTGACAACTGCACATCCTGATGGTAGGTGATGACCAAGGGAATCGTCCGTATGAATCGTAACACGTAGACAGTCTCTGAGCCACCATAAAATGGTAGATGCAAGTGCACAAGATCAAAACCCTTCAAATGAGAATACAGTGAAGGGAGCAAGGGCGCGTTTCCGTAGCGTATCCATGGTCGCAGACGATGCACATGAATGCCCCGCAAAATTTCTTCTGCCGGCGCATCAGCAACTGCCGCTGTATAGATGTGTACCTCATGACCCAGGCATACCAACTCAAAAGCGTTGTGAAAGGCAACATTGCCGGTGCCTCCGCCATATGGCGGAAAGGTGGCTGTAACGTGAGCGATGCGCATGCGATCTACCACCCGGCAAATACTCCGATGAAGTGGTACCACAGACTAAACAATGGATCGATAAATTTGCCGGCAAACCAGGCGGCAGGGCCGGGCCCTGTCTGGTCATATTCCAGGCTAGTTGTACAGTGGACCAACAGATCTCGATCGCGCCCTTTACGCAACTCTTGCACTTCCTGGCGTTTGGCCATGATCGACCGCCAACGACGTATTACATACCAAAAAGCACGCGGTTTATGCATCAGGTGCTTCTGCTCCCTGACAATAACAAAACCCCAGGTCACCAGTTCCGCCAATAAGAGGACGGGCATTAAGAGCAGCAGCGTGCGCCAGTGCAAATTCTTGAGTAGCATCAGGTAACGATTTCGTTCTTGATAATAAGTTTTCTCCGGTCCGAAACGCAAGGCGTAATCATGATAGACCACCGAGTCTGGCACATAAACACAGCGAAAGCCCGCCAGTTGGGCGCGCCAGGAGAGGTCTGTGTCTTCCATGTACAAGAAAAAGTCGTCATCGTAGCCGCCCAATTCCCAAAACAAATCGCGGCGCATGACGAAAGCGCAGCCGGAAGCGGCGCCGACGTTGGCCTGTGCGGACATCGCCTTCTTGTCCAAGCGCAGGCCGCGGCAGATGGTGATGCCGCTGATGTGTACATTGTTGCCACAGGTGTTTATCTGGTCTGGCTCTCTCAAGAGTAGAATTTTTGAAGTGGCAATGCCAACCTCGGGATCCTCTTCAAATACTCGAATCAATGGATCCAGCCACCCTGGGGTAACAACGGTATCCGGGTTCAAAAAAACCACATATTCCCCAGAAGCCTGCCGCGTGCCGATGTTGTTGCCAGAACCAAAGCCTATATTTTCGTCACTGCGGATCAACCAGATATCAGGAAATTCGCGAACCAATTGCTCGGCGCTGCCATCAGTGGAGTTGTTATCAACAATGATAATCTCAACATCATCATCGCAAGTCGCTTGTACCGAGTGGAGACAGTTGCTCAGATAGGACAAACCATTGTAATTAACGATGATAATGCTTGCCTTTGCTGGCGCCGGCAGTTCTCTATGATCGCGCTCCGTAATCGGATTGCGATCGAACCCAGTTAAGATCTCATACGTCGACATAAATCCCCCTTGGCAGACGGGCCTCCGAAAAACTATTAAGCAAGGCACGAATCGAATGCAGAATAAACCCCGTGGAAAACGATATCACGCCCATAATGACAAACAGAGCACTGAGGAGCGCCGTGGCCACGGCCAGTTTCCCCGTGCGCTCTACGATATCCACGACGTATAATCCCCAACCTTAGCCAATGATCATCAAAATAAGACCTACAATGTCAAAGAAAAGCAGGGGGCAACACGGTCCAACTAGGTTGAGGTTGCCGTTGAGGACTTGATTCCTCCAGGGGCAGCGATTCATTTGGGCCAATATCTGTCGTGGTCGTGATCATGGCAGCCTCCTTTACCAATACGCGACAAAATACCTGCATTGGGCGATCCATGTCCCGGCCACTGCCGGGCACGCTCTGCCGATTGTGACACACTGTCACACCTTGTTAGCACTGTATTCAAATGCTAGAGAAAAGTTCCCTAAGTCTTTATCGTAACGGCCGTATCTAACATTTCACTTTTACAAAAAGACGCATTTTCTAGGCAATAGCCAGATCTTCATGGACATTTGCCGAAATGAGCAACGCAACTGTTGATTTACGGCTCCAATTTGTCCACATGATTAAAGGTTTATGGTATAGTACCGGCGAGGAGTTCCAGATCGCGAGGGAAATATGAGGATCTGGTGCAAATCATCAACGTGGCCATACTAGAAAATATTCAAAGCATTGTCGATGGCTATCATTATCGCCTTGCCCATGACAAAACCTTCGCCATCGTCGCAGCCGCCCAGTATGGAGAGCAGCTAGAGGCGCTGCTGACTGACCACGCCGTCGATGTCTTGTTGCTCGAACCCTATGTGCCGGCCTCTCCTGATAATTACAACCCTTTTCCCGTTTGGTCGACGCTTGAACGGGTCTTTGAAAAACAGCCCGCCTTGCATGTGTTGGTGATTACCAAAGCTGGCGATCCCGCCCTTATCAAACAGGCAGTATCCAACGGCGTATGTGGCTATATTCTGAAAGAGGATGCGTGGACCATTCGTTCTTTGGTAGAGGTCGTCAAAACAATCGCCCAGGGTGGCGTTCATTTTAGCCGGCGCGCCTATGAAATCTTGCTTGATCGCGGTAGGGCGGAGCAGACACTGTCACCGCGGCAGCTGGAGGCGCTGTCGCTTTGCGCCGCCTATCCGGATCAGACGACGCACCAATTGGCAGCCCAGATGAATATTGCGCCGTCGACATTTCGTTCACTGCTTTCGGCTGCCTACAAGCAGCTTGACACCCATACCCTCAGGGCGGCGGTGGAAGAGGCGCGCCATCGCGGCTGGATCATTTAGCGGCATGTTATTGGCCCCGTTTCCAGGAAGCTGCGCATTCACCCGGTCCCGAAATCTCCTGCAATTCAGTTTGAAGATCAACCAACGGTCCATATTCTTTTAACCAGGTGGTGATATCATCTCCATTCTAGCTGGACGGAATTTCAACACAATACGGTATAATCACTATTTTCTGGTCGATATCTTCCGTTAGCAAAACGGCATGAAGGAGGCAACAAGGAATGGCAGAATCAAGGAATTGGACAGTTGACGCTTTACTTCCCTCAGAGATGGCCTTGCGTGCCGAAAAAATCGGTGTTTCAAAGGCACACATGGCCCCCTTTACAATGTGGGCTCTAGGGGTATTGGCCGGAATTTTCATTGCCCTGGGAGCCGTCTTTGCCACGACAGTGACAGCTCCTACCATGGCTGTGGATCCGGCAACTGGTGCGCCGTTAGCAAACTGGTTGCCGTTTGGTATCTCGAAACTCATTGGCGGATTTACCTTCTGCCTGGGACTCGTTCTGGTAGTCGTTGCTGGAGCAGAGCTGTTTACCGGTAACAATCTGATAATCATGGCTTGGGCAAACGGGAAAATCTCCACCACTAACCTGCTGCGGAATTGGGGCATCGTCTACGTGGGCAATTTCGTTGGAGCAATACTCACGGTGTTTGTCATGCTGCTCTCGGGTCAGTACACATTTGGTAATGGTGCCGTCGGACTGAACG
>JAACFF010000271.1 GCA_009937635.1 Chloroflexota bacterium | reverse complement strand
GACAGAAATAATAGAATTGAAGGTCAACGGGCAAACTTATCATCTGGATGTTGAACCTGAAACGCCCTTGCTCTATGTTTTACGAAATGAGTTGGGCCTAAAGGGCGTCAAGTATGCTTGCGGGCTGGAACAGTGCGGCGCTTGTCATGTATTAATCGATGGCCAGGCTGTTCCTTCTTGCCATCTGAAAGCGCGATCTGTCCAGGGGCTTGAAATTTACACGATTGAAGGACTCGGCACGCCAGATAAGCTGCATCCATTACAGGAAGCTTTTGTTGAAGAGCAGGCTGTACAGTGCGGCTATTGTACGGCTGGCTTAATTATTGCTGCGCAGGGATTGCTAAATAGGCACCGCTATCCAACGGAGGCCCAAATCAATGAGGCGCTTGACGGCAACCTTTGTCGCTGCGGTACGCATGAACGCGTCCGCCGAGCGATCAAATTACGTATTGCACGTCCAGCCCAAAGCGCCCTTTTCGAAACGAGAAATCTGCAGCCTTCGCTCGAGAAAAGCCGCGAACTTCCCCGCAGTTTAACAGAATACCCAGATCTGGATACCTGGATCAGGATCAATCGGGATGAAACGATCACAGTCTTTAGCGGAAAAGTGGAATATGGTCAAGGCATTCGAACCGCCCTTGCCCAAATTGCCGCCGAAGAACTTGACGTTTCTATCGAGCGCATTCACATGGTAATGGGCGATACCCGTCAAACGCCGAATGAGGGCATGACCGTTGGGAGTATGTCTTTGCAGACATCCGGTAATGCCATTCGACAAGCGGCTGCCGAAGCAAGGTATGTACTGCTGCAATTAGCTGTCGAAGAGCTGGAAGCGTGGCCGGATGATATGGTTGTTGAAGATGGGAAAATCACCAGTTTGGCAACCGGAGAAAACACGAGCTATTGGAAATTGTTTAGCGGAAAGTTATTCAATCATCAAATCAAGGGCGCTGTGCAACCGAAGACAGCAGATACCTATGAACTGATTGGGAGAAGTATCAAACGTGTGGATTTAACCGCTAAAGTCACGGGAACCCAGGTGTATGCTCAAGACTTAAGTATGGATGATATGCTCCACGGCCGTATTGTGAGGCCGCCTTCTTATGATGCTAAATTAAAGTCTATCGATGCGGGAACCGTGGAGTCTATGCCAGGCGTGCGAAAGATTGTGAAAGATGGCAGTTTCTTGGGCGTCATTGCCGAACGAGAAGAACAGGCTGTGACGGCGATGGAAAAATTGGCCGCATATGCTGTGTGGGAAAGTGCCGCTATCTCATCTCAACAAGATAACTTATATCATGAAATAGAAACGCAAATTGATGCATCTTATCTTGTTGTAGATGGTACGGCCACTATCGATCCCATTCCAATGATACAGGAGCCAGCGGACGGTACACAAACGATTAAAGTAACGTACACGAAGCCCTACCACATGCATGCTACCATCGGCCCATCTTCGGCATTAGCCATTATGGAGGACGACGAGCTCACCATTTGGGGCCATAGCCAGGGTGTTTTTTCGCCACGAGACAATATTGCTCAAGTGCTCAAGATGGCTCCTGAGCAGATCCATTTCATCCACATTGAAGGCTCTGGTTGTTATGGGCATAACGGTGCAGATGACGCAGCCCTGGATGCAGCCTTGTTGGCCCGCGCTTTGCCTGGCCATCCAATTCTATTGAAGTGGACCCGGGAGAATGAGCACCAGTGGGAGCCCTACAGCCCAGCGGCCGTCATTAAGATGCAAGCCAGCTTGGATGAGCAAGGGAGTGTGATTGACTGGAACCATGATGTGTATAGCCCACCACATCTGGGTAGAGGCCAGTTAGATGAGGAAACATCTGGTTTGTTGGCCGCCTGGCATTTAGAAGAGCCGATGCCCAAACCGCCGCTAAGAGCCGGGATGTGGAATAACGGTGGCTCACATAGAAATGCTGATCCGCTTTATAATTTCAGCCAAAAGCGAATCGTTAAACATGTTCAGCTTCATCCGGCGTTAAGAGTTTCGTCCTTCCGTGGGTTAGGTGCATTTGCCAATATCTTTGCTATTGAGTCGTTCGTCGATGAAGTTTCACATGCTGCGGGCATCGATCCTGTTGAATTCCGCCTGAGGAATCTAGATGATAGTCGTGCCATTGCAGTAATTCAAGCAGCCGCCGAAAAAGCGAATTGGGGGGCACGCATGCCAGAGAATTGGGGCCGGGGCGTAGCATTTGCACGCTATAAAAACAACGCCGCCTATTGTGCTGTCGTTGTAGACGTCTGTATTGATATGGAAGATGGCATAATTGAACTGAAACATGCCATCATAGTTGGAGAAGCAGGCCAGGTGGTTAGCCCCGATGGGCTGAGTAATCAATTGGAAGGCGGTTTCATTCAAGCAGCCAGTATGGCACTCAAAGAACAAGTTACCTATGATACCCAGGGTATCCTCGATACTGACTGGGAAACCTATCCAATTGCAACGTTTTCCGATATTCCAACCATACAAACCTTGATTCTCAACCGTCCTGGCAGCCCTTTCCTTGGAAGTGGTGAAGCGAGTATAGGCCCGACACCAGCAGCGATTGCCAATGCTGTTTTTGATGCAGCAGGTATTCGATTACGTGATATCCCCTTTTCCAAACAGAATCTGCACCTGCGCTAAGGATATCCGCTAAAACCATTTAAGCATCCTGCTCTCCTCCACTTTGACGCCGCTGGCGGGTTTCGGCCAGTACTTCGCGTAAGTTCATATCCAGCCGGCTTAACCCCCAGGCACCTAATAATATAAGGATGATCATTTGAAAAGCGTGTAATAACAGCGCATAGGCGGTGGCGACTTCATTATTCATCAATCCCAGACCCACCAGGGAAGCGATCATCAAACCATGGAATACGCCAATCATCAAGGGCGACGATGGGGGAGCGATGACCAGGGCTGCCAGAGCAACCAGGTAATTTGCGATTCCCAGATCAAGATTAAATGCGGTGATGGTCAGCAAGTAGAATGCGAATGCCGCCGCCCAGGAAAAGCCAGTTAGCAGAAATGCGGCGAAATATTGGCGCGGCGATCCTACTCTGGAAAAACTACCAATCACCGAAGAAGCTGTATGTTCAGCCCTTTCTTCACTGACCCTCGGTACCCGCCGCAGCATGCGAGCGCTGATGGGCACGATTTGTTCCCCCCGGCTGACCAGGCCAAACAGGAGCCCCAATAAAAGGGCCAGGATACCAGCGCCAAAAAAGAGAGAGAGCTGCTTTCACCGCCAACATCGCCGATGATCAAGACCACAACCAGGATGAGAACGATAAAACGCAAGGTAGTGCCTACCAGGAAATCGACGACCATGGCCGATGTAGCCCGAGACATTTTCACATCCGCAGTTTTGCTGATGGCTACGACACGGTAGGCGGCATTAGGTATCTGCATGAGGATGCTGAGCATATAACCGCTGGTGTCGACCTTCAATGTGTGCAGATAACCCGTCCGGTTGCCTAGCAAGTAGCGCCAGCGCACGGAGATAAGCCCGTAACTGACGATCAACAGGCCAATCCCCAGCAACAGTTCATCTTTTTCGGCGATACCAATCAATTCGACCACCCGGCCGATATCGATCAAGGTAACCAAGAGGTAGACGATGAGGATAACCATGCCGGCGATTGTCAAATATTGGCGGCGGGAGTTAGCATCTAGCATATATCTACCTAGATCAATAGATTTTAATGATTATACACAAGGTCAATAACCTTGCTCAACCTGATTGTACTCCGTTTTAGGTTTTACAATAGGCAAAAAATGCTACCAGAGTATAATTGGTATGATCATGCACACGCTATTTCAAGCAATATCCATATTCTTGCTAACTGCTCTCAACCTACATCTCATAATAATCAATTGACTGAAAGGGGAGAACCATGACCTCCGGGGACAAACCAAGTAAAAAACACAGCAGTACGCGCTGGTTGTTGATCTTGTTAGCGATATTACCGGTTTTACTGTTACTTGGTCGGGAAATCGCCTGGGGGCAAACCATCGGCACGTTCCGTGTAGTCGACCTGGCCGACTTGTTCATATTGGCTCCCCTATATTTACTCATCTTGCTCTACCTCTTCTTTCGCATCTTGGACTACAGGGCTCCAAGATGGCTGTTGGTGATGTATTTAGTCTCCGCATTCATTTTCATGTATGGCCATGCCATTCACTTCACTGGAAACTCCCTCCATACTTATGTGACCGAGGTGAAAGATTACGAGCACGCGATGCCGAGAGATGTCTTCGAAATGATTTTCTTCTTAGATGAGGAATTTTCGCACTGGGTCTTGTTCATAGGCACGACAGGCCTCATTTGCTGTTGGCTTCTTTACGATCAGCTAGTGAAGGCCCCGCCGGTTTTGCCGAACACGATGTGGATCATCCTGCCCTTCGGGGTCATGTATGGTTTCGTGCTGGCCTACGCCCTCATCGAAGCCAGGTCCTTACCGTTTACCTTCTTGATCGTCGGTGCTCCAGCCATCACCTGGATCTACCTTTGGCGGCGCAGCGCGCAGGGTGTCTGGGAATTTACCAAATCACGGCCGTTTACGAAACTGGTCTCGATCATGCTATTTTCCCTGCTTGCTGGCCTCGGGCTCTGGTACCTGGCCTTCGGCGGCTTCCCGCAACCGAGTGAGGTTGGATTATAGCAATCTGAGTGTCCACCAGGTCATTCATTAAGCCGCTATGGTGGCAGAAGGCGCATACCCAAAATGCCGCTTATACTCCCGGCTGAACTGCGCTGGAATGTTGTACCCCACCAGATAACCTGCTTCACTAGCGTTTTTCCCTTCTCTTGTGAGCGTCTGTGCCCGGTTCAATTGTATTGCCTTGGCATACTGGAGAGGTGGCATATGCATCGCCTCCTTAAAGGTTTGGCGAAAACCTGATTTGCTCATATTGACCATGTCGGCCAATTCATCTACAGATACTACCCAATCCAGATGTGTGTGAATGTGATCGACCGCCCTGGATATCTGCTGCACCTTGCCGCGGTGCGGTAGGAGACGTCGCAATGATCCCGAGTGATCGTCGCATAATAGTCGTAGGCCAGTCACCGCCTATGGGTGCCTTGCCCACGCTGCGGGCCGCTGTCGCAGAGGATGTGCAGCCCAACGACTATTTCGGGCCGGCCGGATTTATGGAGATGCGTGGCTATCCCGTTAAGGTCGATACCAGCGATGCCGCGAAAGACGAGAAGCTAGCTAAGAAACTGTGGCAAGTATCAGAGGAGATGACAGATGTCACATTCAGCTTCAGCTCCCTTGGTCTTAATGAAGGTTACAAAAGCCATGATTCTTAGATCGTGTGGAGGGCCATGCATATCTTTGCCACACGGGAAATCAGTGCATTCCCAACACCCCTGAAAACCGCTTCCCAGGCAACAGTTCCTCTGGTAGCACACTTCGCTTCTGCCCCATAAACTGGCGGGATTCTTGCAACCATCACATTCTGCTCTCAAGTGATACCTATCGCATACCAGGCCGCAATAAGTGCTACCTTCTATAAGCCCCTGTTTGTCGATTGGATACACTTTCAGTTTTCGAATGCATTAGCTATTGATTGACTCATAGGCCACACCAGGCACCAATGGAGGAACTTGCTCATGGTTGATCTGGGTTTTGCTTAGCTGTTTCCATCCTTCTTACTCTTCGAGTCCAAGCTCCTGCCCCAGTAGAAAACACCTAACCCAATAAGCAATATTCCCAAACCAATTGGACTGCCCCACGATATGGCTAATATGACCAAGACAAATTCTTGCGGGTTCATATCGACTATCTCCTTTTATTCCGAACCTTTTTTATCGACTTAATCGCTTCTGTCACTGAACGGACCACCTGAATAATTGATCGGCTCACTATCGTTCCAATATTCTATGTGTTTGGGAACAATCTTCACTGTGGTCGCATGGATCTTTATCAGTACCTCATCGTCTTTAGGAAAAGGTTTTTGCAGCTCTTGGAGCTGAAGTTCATCCGGTGGTCCATATGCTGTGTGTAATATTGCTTTTATGAGCTTCCTCCAAGATTGCTTTACTCATGCATGAAAGAGAAGCATCCCAGGTAATGTTTTCCAGGGAGTCAGCGCTGCTCTTCACGAGGTACCTCGCCTGCAATTATTTTCAATTTTAGGCTACCCATCTCCAGGCATACCAAACAGTCACTCCATTAAGTACCAATCCAACAATGATCAGAAATTTGTCATAAGCTGACGGGTAGGTGGGCAAGCCAAAGAGATTAAATGCAAAAATGATGATGGCTGCGATGATGGTCAACCAGCGTATTAGGGGGAACGTCAGTATCAGGCTCAGGACTACCATCACAATCGGAATTAACATAAAAACTGCGATGCCTAACCACGCGGCTTGCGATGGCACTGCGCCTTCGATTTCTCCCAGGGTCACGTCACCGGCAAAAATGCGCAGCACATCACCCAAAAGGTTATTGAGCATAAGTGCTACCCATATTGCTGAAAGGATTATCCTCGCATCTTCCATAATTCAGTCTCTCCATAATTTCCGGAGAATATAATCCAGATAAGAACCAACACGATTCACTTTATACCCATCTCATCCAGACATTTCGCCATTGCCTCTTGACCAGAATTCAAAAGCAGGACGATTCTTTCATCGCTCATATCGAATTCCATAGTGCCAAAGCCGCCAACAGGGAGGTGGCAGACGATATCAGGGTGGGTTCGAACGATGAATTGATCGTGGCTTCTGAGGAGGGCATTGAAAAGATCGATATTACGCTCGGTTACCTTCTCCCAGCCACTGTTCAAGCGATCGTTGTTCCCTTCTGTTTCCAGCTTGATCTGCGTTGCACTCGGGATAGGGAGGCCATCGTCAAGATATAAACCGAGCACTCTATCGCGGTTCGGCTCCATGCCCATGGCTTCGATGAACTGCGGATCTTTGGAGACAACCATTTCGATGCCGAAGTTGGATGCGATGCCGCCGTCGACGATTTCGTGCCCGCTGATATCTTCTCCCGAATAGCTGCCCCATTCAGACTGCCAGATGACGTTGTTGAAGACCAAAGGGATGCTCATGGACATGCGGATGAGCATGATGACCGGCAGATCCGGAGCCGTGCGATGGTTAACGATCAGCATTCTTTGGTCGGCTATATCGGTGACGATGGCGGTGAGGTCGCTGCCGGTTTCTTGGTGAAATTCGGTCAAAGAAAGTTGGGAGAGATTACGGCCGTTCTGATTCAGCTTCTCACTGAGCCACTCTAGAAAAACATCACCAGCATAAACACCGCCAAACTCGGTGAATGAGAAGACTTCACGGATGACCGGTGACGCCATTAATTCCTCAACGATATGTTTCTGGGCCTGGTCTGCCATTTGATCGGGCAGCGCGGAGAGAAAAGTAGTGTCAACCAGGGCATATAGAAAGCTGTCACGAATCAGTTCCTCGGGAAAGGACGTGGGGGTATCCAAGAATTTGGACATGATGATCTTACCATCAGGCGTGCGCTCGGTGATGGCAGCTGCCATTTCATTGGCGCTGTAGCCAGAGGCCAGCATGAGGGCCATGATGGAGCCGGAAGATGTACCGACGACGCGGCGATAGGGGACGCCGCGCTTCTCCAATTCCATCAGTGCGCCAACATGGGCGATGCCTTTGGCGCCGCCGCCGGAGAAGACGAGGTCCAAGCCATCATCACTGTACTTGAGCGGCGAGCCACCGCTAGGCAGCACAGGTGTGTTCCGCAGTGTTTGTTTAGGCTCGGCCGTTGGCTCGGGGACGGCCGTTTCCGTGGGAAGCGGGACGGTGGTTGCTTGATTCTGATCGTCTCCAGCACAGGCTGTCAATATAAACAGGCTAAGCGCCAGGATGGCAAATGCAAATCTCTCTACTATGCACATTCTTTATCCCTCATTTGGCTAAATCAGAAGATCGATGAAATCTTATGTGCCCATCAAAATCGTGAGGAGGTATTAAAATTTCATACCACATTTATCGACGCTTTTCCCTGGGCAGGCCCATTTTTGACGTATCTATGGGCCTCGGCTGTTTGTTCCAGCGAATGGGTATTGTAAATAATCGTTTTCAGCCTCTTTTTTTGACTCCTTACGAGACCAGAGAAGTCAACCATCAAATTGTGGAATACTACCCTTCATCGGTTTTCCTCTAGCAGCCGGGTCAGAATCAACATTACTTTGCTTCAACTGCATTGCTTTGTATTCACCAAAAAGCATGAACAGCCAACCCAAAACGAGAAAAACCATGACCTCTATTGGGCTGGGTACAGGACTACCTTCAAATGCCTTGAGATGCATTTTTGCAGTTTCCCCGCAGATAAACCAGGTAGCATTTATCCGGAAGATAATTGATGGCAATGTCACCAATATGTAAATGAGGC
>JAACFF010000270.1 GCA_009937635.1 Chloroflexota bacterium | reverse complement strand
TGGCGCCCCTTTTCCAGGTGCACCTCCTGTAATTGGCGCCCCCCCGCCACCGCCGAAGAAAAACTCTTCCATCTGTTGGAAAAGAAATTCCTGTGACCGGGGATCAGCTAGGTTCAATCCATAATGGTTAATCAGCAAAGTCGCGCGCTCATTCCATAGCCGGTAAGCATAACCTGAAATCTCCTCATAAACCCGTTCACCCAATGAACCAGGAAAGGGCGGCTTATTCAATGCCGGGAGCTCTTCGTCAAGCATGGCGCAGTGAACCACGACCATCATTTTTTCTTCTCGTGCCATAATACCTCAGTAATTAGTGGGAATTCTAGCTGACAGGCCGACAACGGGTCACCGACCCCTGACTCCTGAAAGCTGATTATTATCAGCTAGTATATAATGGGCCACAAGGTGCTCCAAATGGAAACTCCAAGACTAAGAGATACCAATGTCCAATTCTGGGGAATGCCCGGTCAGTTCTCGGTCCGGGTGCTACAAGGTATGCTTGACGCAGGTACCAATATAGTCGCTATTGTTACTCCCGCATCAGGTAACGTGGGTGGTGCGGACCCATATGTTTACCTCGAATCGCAGCCGCACCGCTCGTTATTACCTTTGAGCAACCCTTATTTTCATCCGAACATTATCCATATCGGTTGGGAACGAAATATACCAGTGGTAGAGGTTCGAAATCTGGCTTCATCAAAAACAATGCAAATTCTGGCTGACCATCATGCTGATGTTGCCGTAGTGGCCTGTTTCCCTTGGCGCATACCCCCCCAAATATTGTCACTTCCGACAGCTGGATTTCTTAACCTGCACACCTCCTTGCTTCCTGAGCTACGCGGTCCCTATCCCCTATTTTGGACATTCCGTCTGGGTATAACGGCTGGCCTCACTGTGCATTATATGGATCACGAGCTGGACACTGGGGACATCGTCCTGCAAAAAGAGATTGGATTCCCTGACGGGATCTTCGGATATGAAGCTGATATCTTGATGGCCCAACACGGCGCTGCGATGTTGGCTTTGACCTGCCGCAACCTGGCAACAGGCACAATGTCCAGATCACCCCAGTCTGGAAACGGAAGCTATTATCCTCGACCGGGACATGAAGATTTCCGCATACCGACTACCTGGCCCGCCAGGCGAGCCTTCAATTTTATCTGTGGTACGGCTGAATGGGGCCATCCCTTCCAAATAGTCGGACACGACATCGATCTAATCGTGCGCAGCGCCATTTCTTTCGAACCAGAAACGATAATGCAACAAACATTCTTAAGAAACGGCAGTGACTATCAGATTCAATTCTCGCCAGGGTTACTACATGCCAGGCGATAACCTGAAATATCTGCCACAGAATTTACCTGCGCTAAGGCGTATCTGGATCTCGCTAGTACGTTTTGGTTTCTATCTTTTATACTACCAATTAGCCTGGACCTATGACGGCGTCAGTTGGCTTGTATCAATGGGTTCATGGCGCGACTGGCAGCGCGCAACCCTGCCTTTCATCCACGGGCCTCGCGTGCTAGAGATAGCCCACGGCCCGGGCCACATGCTCTTGGCGCTCAACGAGGCTGGTTATCAAGTCGTGGGCATCGATCTATCACCTCAAATGAGTCGCCTGGCCCAGAAACGCTTGCGAAGAGCCAGTCAGCCACCTGAGTTGCTAAACGGCCCAGCACAAACATTGCCATTCCGCACAGCAACTTTTAGTTCTGTGCTGACCACCTTCCCCACCGAATTCGTAGCTGAACCAGAAACCTTGTCGGCCGTATTTCGTGTGTTGAAAACGAACGGCCGTTTTGTCATCTTGCCTGAAGCGCAGCTCTCTGGAGCCAGCACACCTGTGCGCGTAATCGAGTGGCTCTTTATTGTCACAGGCCAGCGTTGCCAGCCCTTCCCTGAAGAAGAAATTCAACAGCCATTCTTGCAAGAACATCCGGGATTGCTAAAGCAAAGGCTACTGGACGTCGGCTTCCACGTGGACGTCAAAAACATAACCCTCGTCCGCAGTTCGGCGACAGTGATAGTCGCCACTAAACCTGATATTTAGCGTTGGATTCGTGCATTCCGCTTTCAGCTATGATCATAATCGATATGTATACCCAATATCCATTCAAATCATTCAATCTGCGAAATCTTTGATCATTACCCACTTCCAGAATCAAAATTGGGGTTGACGTATAGCATCGCGGATGTTATGATTCTGACCAACATGAAAACCTTTTCGAGCTTTAGCTTCTATTTTTATTTTTTTGGCGCACCGCCTGAGTCGCACTTGTTGCACGGGGGGTCGGTCAGTTCTGGCAGTTAGAAGCTAGGAAAGGCAAAAGACCAGTTCTCAACAAAGCGCGGCTCAGGGGCCGCGTTTTTTTTGTTCATTGGCACGTTAGTTAAGGGGACAAGAAGATGAATGCAAACGGAACAAATGAACACAGCAACGGTTCGGGCCATAGCGGGCATGTGGGCAATGAGCGAAAACTTATGTGCCGCGGCGTGCGCGGTGCCACTACGGTCACCAGCAATGACCGTGATGAGATTCTAGAGGCGACTCGTGAGCTTCTGAATATGATGGTACGTCTAAACAAAATAGAAATTGATGACGTGGCTAGCATGTATCTGACAACTACAGAGGATTTGGATTCGACCTACCCCGCTTTTGCGGCACGCCAACTTGGCTGGTTTGATCTGGCGCTGCTTTGCGGCCATGAGATGAAGGTTCCAGACGGGCTTCCACACTGCATTCGAGTCCTAATTCACTGGAATACGACCAAATTGCCAGCCGAAATCGGCCACGTTTACTTACGTGATGCCAAATCCCTGCGAGCTGATCGAGACAACATCCCACCCATTCGCCCACTGCAAATGAGTAACTTGGATGCAGCAATGAGGGTGCTGGCGCAAAGCCTATAACTTAACAAGGACAATCCGACATGATTATCATAATGAAGGGCAGCGCGTCGCTGCGTGAAAAAACAGCCGTCATCTCCTGGGTCGAAGAACATGATTGCAAAGCCAACATATTTGAAGGCGTTGAGCATATGGTCATCGGCGTTATTGGAGACGGCCGACCCCTGAATCGCGAACAAGCACGTATGATGTCCGGCGTTGAACGCGTTGTTCCTGTCTTAAAACCCTTTAAAGTTGCCAGTCGAGAATTCAAGCCAACCAATACACAGTTCCCACTCGGCGACTGCATCGTTGGCGGAGATGATTTCGTGATTATGGCCGGTCCCTGCTCAGTCGAAAGTCGCAGCCAAATCCTGGAAACTGCACACGCTGTTAAGGAAGCAGGCGCCCATATACTGCGTGGTGGTGCGTTCAAGCCCCGTTCATCTCCTTATTCATTCCAGGGCTTAGGCGAAGAGGGACTGCAATATCTAAAGGAAGCCAGCGAACAAACAGGCATGCCGGTTGTCACGGAAGTCATGGAACCAGCCCTTGTCCCCCTGGTCACCCAGTACGCCGACATCTTGCAGATCGGGGCTAGGAACATGCAAAACTATGCTTTACTCCACGCTGTCGGCCGTTCACAGCATCCTGTTCTGCTGAAACGAGGCATGAGCAGCCTCATCGAGGAATGGTTGATGTGCGCAGAGTATATCCTGAGCCATGGTAATACCCGCGTCATGTTATGCGAACGCGGCATTCGTACATTTGAAAAGTACACGCGCAACACTTTTGATATCAATGCCATCGCTGTGGCTAAACATCTTTCTCACCTTCCCGTGATCGCCGATCCCAGTCACGCCACCGGTAAATGGGAATACGTTGCTTCCGCTTCGAGAGCCAGTGTTGCTGCTGGAGCTGACGGTGTCATCATCGAGGTTCATCCCAAACCGGATGAGGCGTGGTCTGACGGTCGTCAGTCGCTAAAACCAGAGCGCTTTGCCAAACTGGTCACACAGATGAGAGCCATTGCCGAGTCAGTGGATCGGCGAATTCCTGAGGTCTCGCCAAAACCAGATCCCATACTTCTACCGGCGTGACGATAGGCAGCCCGAGAAGGCAGCAGCAGCAAATTTTGTTAGCTATTACCGGCAGTCTCATCCGATTGCCTACGGCATTATACGCCATCTATAAGCTCGCTTGCCCGCCTTCTCCCATGCAGTATAATCGCCCACAATACACGATAACGTCATCGCACTTAGCGGAGCGAATTAATGGCACGTAGACAAGTTTTTCCATTCACCGCCATTGTCGGCCAAGAGCGTATGAAGCGAGCGCTCATCCTTAACGCCGTCAATCCCCAGATTGGTGGTGTACTTATCCGTGGCGAGCGCGGTACAGCCAAATCTACTGCCGCTCGAGCGCTTGCTGCCCTCTTGCCTGACATTGAAGTACTTTCCGGCAGTCGTTATAGCTGTGACCCTAAGCGTCCCAACGAATGGGCGGATGACACCCACGCCATGTACGCCGACGATGAATTGATAACCGAGGTACGCTCGACCCCCTTCGTTGACTTGCCCGTCAGCGCCACCGAGGATCGTGTTGTCGGTACCTTGGATATTGAAAAGGCGATTAAATCCGGAGAAAAACACTTTGAACCGGGCGTTCTTGCCTCTGCCAACCGTGGAGTGCTCTATGTCGATGAAGTCAACTTGCTTGACGATCACGTCGTTGACCTCTTACTTGATTCAGCCGCAATGGGCATCAATATTGTTGAACGGGAAGGCATCAGCTTCTCTCATCCAGCCAAATTCATCTTGGTTGGCACCATGAACCCGGAAGAGGGCGATATCCGTCCTCAATTGCTCGATCGTTTTGCGTTCTCTGTCCAGATTGAGGGCCTGAGCGATCAGGAGCAACGCGTCCAAATCATGGAAAGGCGCATTGCCTTTGAAATCGACCCTGAGAACTTCTACATTGAATGGGCAATCAAGGAGAAACAATTATCCGATCAGATTTCGCGCGGTCGGAAATTAGTCAATGATGTACGCTACAACCGCCGCGACTTGATGTCTATCGCTGGCCTCACTTCCTCCTTCAAAATCGATGGCCACCGCGCCGATCTGGTTATCCTGCGTGGAGCCCAGGCTCACGCCGCATTGATGGGGCGTGACGCAATCAATGACCATGATATTGTCCTCGCCGCCGAGTTGGCATTGCCACACCGAATTAAAGGACGTCTATTTCAGGATACTGAAATAAATGCTTATGAACTTGAAGAACGTTTGGAGCAGGTACAAAGCGACATGGGTCCTGGCGAAACGGGCGAGCTTATGGAAGATGAGTCTAGCAGTGACACGGTAAAAAAAAAGCCTTAGAGTCTAAAGATGAGGGTGAAGGCGCTGAAATCTCTCAGGCTGATGCCGGCCCTCAAACCGTGCCTCAAGTACCACAGGAAGGACAATGGTGGGAAGGGGGTGAAAACGTACAGAGCGGGCAAGAGTTTACGGCCCGCCGCTTGGACACCCAACTCGATCGTCTCACTCGCAACAAGGCTGGTCGCCGTTCTCAAACCAAAACTGACCGCAAGCGCGGCCATTACATCCAATCCCGTTTGCCGCAAAAAGATCGTGTAACCGATCTCGCCTTTGATGCAACATTGCGAGCGGCTGCCCCCCATCAAAAGGAACGAGACCGGTCGCATGTCGCTTTAGCTCTGGAAAAACAGGACTTACGCGAGAAAGTGCGCGTTCGCCGCTCTGCCAATCTAATCCTCTTTGTCGTCGACGCCAGTTGGAGTATGGCCGTCTCAGAAAGAATGGAGGCTACCAAAGGGGCCATCATGTCCCTACTCACCGACGCCTATCAGCGTAGAGATCGTGTAGGCCTCATTGTCTTCAACAAGAACAACTCCAATCTTGTGCTTCCCCCCACAAACTCGGTAAAGTTGGCAAAACAAGCATTAATGGATATCGCCGTTGGTGGCAAGACGCCGCTTTCAGCTGGTTTGCTCATGGCCTATGATGTCCTGAAGAAAGAAGCGTATACCCATCCCGATGTCATGCCTATGATGATCCTGCTCACAGATGGTGCAGGAAACGTAAGTATGAGTGATCTCCCCCCGCAAGAAGAAGCTCACCGTATTGCAACAATGATTCGGGAAGCAGATGTACGCTCTGTTGTTATCAATATGGAACATGCCGCATTTGATCAAGGCCTTGCCCAATTATTAGCCGACAACTTGGATGCACCTTGCCATTCGCTGGCCGATTTGCGCGCAGACACACTCTATCGCACTGTATTGCAAGAGTTAGGATAAGGGGAAAGCGAATCCCGCTTCAATTGTTTCCCGCAATGATCATCGCCCAAATTGCATGGGCATAATAATGTGCACGAAATCATTGTCACCTACCGGTTTAATAACACCTGGCTCCATAGCATTAGTGGTTTCCAGAGCAACTTGGGGAGTGTCTACCACGTTGAGAACTTCAGTCATGTATTTGACATTGAACGCGATTTCAATATATTCTCCGTCGACACTGGCTTCAATTTTCGCCTCATTATCTCCAGTTTCCGTGCTGGTGGCGACCACCGTCGCAAAAGCTGGCGCCAACCCTTCCCCAGGCTCAATGCTAATTCGTGCCGTATTGCTTGATTCTCGGGCAAAGATATCGGCCGTCTTGCATGCTTTACGAAACTCGGCCGTATTCACAATCGTACGTGTATTATGGTGTGTAGGTACTATCGGCTTGTAGTCTGGGAAGGTACCGTCGACCAGTTGCGAAACCAAAATAACGTTATCCATGTTGAATATAATTTGATTACGCCCCTTTGGTATGGATATATAGACCGCTTCAAGATCATCGCCAATAACACGAGCCACTTCGTTCAGAGCACGTGCCGGGATAATAATCGATAACGGTTCCTCGACGTACCCAGGGATATGCGCCGAACGTAACGAAAGTCGAAAACCATCCGTCGCGGCTAATAGAACCCGGCTGCCATCGAAACTTGTCGATACACCTGTTAAAGTAGGACGTGCATCGTCAGTAGCAGCGGCAAAAGAAACCTGGTTGATCGTCTGCTTAAACACATCGGCTTCTAAACGAATCTGATTTTCTTCGTCAGGATCGGGTATCAAGGGGAATTCCTGCGCATCAATACCTTTGATATTGGCCTGGGTACGCAAGCAGCTAACCTTAATTGTTTGCGTCTTTTCATTCAGCGCCAGAGCCACCTGATCTTGCGGCAAGGCGTTCACGAAGTCCGTAAAGGTGCGCGCCGGAATTGTGATAGCTCCCTCCTCTTGTATTTTGGCGCCAATCCAGCATGTAATTACAATCTCGAGATTGGTGGCAGAAAGCCGGAGACGGCCGTTATCCGTAGCCAACAACACATTTGCCAAAACAGGCAATGTTGAGCGTGTGCTCACCGCACGACCAACGATACTTAAACCCTTTGCCAAATTATCTTGCAAGCATGATACTTTCATGGCCCTTCTCCCGGAAGTATTGTTGTATTATCCCGCATATACCAACTTAAGTAAGTATACCGGAGCAATAAATGAGGTGCAAGGACGTGAAACCTAGCAGTTACAACCCACTGTTTCTGAGAATCTAGAACAAACTCTATTGATTTGCGGCATTGAAGCCCGATATATGATAGAAAAATAAATTTCTTTTGATACAAATTCAAGAATGTAGGATATGGTAAACTACAATACTCAAAGCTACATGAACGTTGAGCGATAACCCCTTACCATACATGGGCAGAAATACGGCCGCATCACAAGCCCCCAAAGTTGCTTTGGTTACACCATGATCCTCATGGCCGACGATTAAGCAGCTCTTTGACGGATAATCGTACTGGTGGTATGGAACGGCCATGTCTGTAAGTTCCACCGCCACCACATGATAACCATCTTCTTTTAGTCCCCTAATAGCTTCGATCGGATCACGTTCATAACGCCATGGAACACGATCGCTCTTAAAACGACCCACTTTGTCAATAGTCGAATGAGGCGGCGTAGGTGTGATACCGGTCAGCACCAGCTCCGTTAACCCCGCCCCATCCGCCAGACGAAAACAAGAGCCAACATTTGCCGGGTATTCCACGCTTTGCAAAAGCGCCACCAGATCGACATCAGGTCGTTGTTGGCGCTTGTAATCTCGTAGGAACCTCTTCAGATTTGTGCCGAAAAGAGGTTTCATAATCGACTACCTGGCATACTATCTATCGCTACTGCGTCATATCTCCTGTGATTGGTAAAAACACATCATTTCGGCGAACGGTTACGACGGCGCTGGCTGTGGCAATCTTGCTTCCCACCGTGCTTGTGGTGCTAATAGCATTATTGACAAGAACCGTTTCTGATTTGACGTCATTATTAACCGTTACATCGTAGGAGATAGTAACCGGATCGAACATTGGCAAAACGGCATCTAGGCAAACCATAAAGCCGTCACTAAAAACGCCCTCAGCACTGCCTTGGTTCACCAAAGCTGTAGCAACGTCTCCTAAACTATTCT
>JAACFF010000269.1 GCA_009937635.1 Chloroflexota bacterium | reverse complement strand
AGAAATCTTTTGTGGCTGATCGAGATACAGGTATCCTGACCCGTTCCGACCCGCAGTTGGAGACCCAAGTGCGGGTGGAGGCGGAAAAAGCGATCGAAGAGGCTGCTGCTGAAAGTGAGATCCTGGAAAGGGCTACCAGTAATGCCCAAGAGTTCATGACCAATTTCCTGAAAGGGCTCGGGTTTGAAAATATTATTTTCACGGATAAGCGACCAGATCCGGCTCCTCCGTTTGTGCAAGAAGTGCCGAAAGGCTTTGCGGTTACGCCGGAAGCCCCCTGAAAACAGTTAATAATTAACGGCAAACGGCTAACGTTAGCAGTCTGACCCATCCTGAATAGAGTTTACCAATAAGAGCAAGAAAGGATGGGACCGAACATGGAACAAATAAAAAAAACGTTACGGTCTCGTATTTATGGATAGGAGTGGGTCAGCTGGCCCACTCCGTTCATTAGCCTGCATAACTCCAGCCGATGTGGGGTAGGGTGAGGGTGTCGTCGACGTCACCTGGTTTGAGGATTCCAGCATTGATCACTTCGCCGATAAGGATGTCGTGATCGCCACCGGCGTTTACCATTTGCACAACTTTGCATTCCAGGTAAGCGGCAGCGCCTTGCAGAATGGGGCAACCGGTATGGGGGCCAGGTGTGTAAACGGCAGTATCCATTTTGTTCGGCCGTTTGGCGCGCCCGCTGGTGAATTGGCTGATTGTCTCCTGATCCTCTTTGTTGAAGATATTGACTGCAAACACGCCGCTTTGGTTGATTAAATTGTAGGAGTAGGCTTTTCTGGCCAGACCGATGGCGACCAGACGGGGGGTGAAGGAAACTTGAGAAAACCAGTTCATGACCATGGCGTTGGCGTCATCCTCAAAATGGGAGGTCAGGCTGTAAAATCCATAGGGAATTCTGTTAAGGGTTTCTTTGATTGAGTTGTCTGACATAGCAATTTCTCCTAATGATTGTTTATCACGATTATTTATTAAGCAGTTTTGGGATTCTGTTATCCTGACCTTGTGGCATCTACCTAAAGATCACGACCATAGATTTTAGCACAATTTAAGGTCGATAAAGGTGAGCTATAATACTATGCGCATTCCCGATCGTATTCCCAGATTCAGATGGCTTGCACCGTTGTGGATCGTATGCGCCATTTTCTGGGTAACGATCGAGGGTGACTTGCAGTTGACGCTGCTGTTTGGTGTTCTAACTACTATAGTGATTGTGGGAACCATCGCGCGAAAATTCCTGGCTGGCCGGACGTTAACGTTGGCTGTGTGGCTGCTGGCGGCGGCCGTTATGGGAGCTCTACTTGGTCTAGGAAGCGGTTTGCTAACGTTGCTCTTAATGGCGGTGAAGACGGGGCTACATGCTCATGGACCAGAGTTTTCAGCTATGGAGGTGAGCTGGGTCTTGCAGCAGATTCCTCTATGGGTTGTCGCAGGTCTGGTCGCTGGTCTAGGAGTTGGCTTGTTGTTCAAGTTTGTTTTTCCACCAAATTGAATCCGCCAACCTCTTAGTTTGTAACACTGCCGAGCCGGGTCTCCAGGGTTTGCAAGGCGGATTCCAATTCCGCCTGTCTTATGCTCGTCGTGACATCACCACGCGTCCGTTCCAGGACAGCACGGACCGTGTCTGTACGGCGACGCAGGCCACCCGTGATGCTATCGTTAAAATCAAAGGTGACTAGGACGCTGTAGATCTGGTCCATTGCCCCAAGTAAATACTCGGCTTCGTCGCTGTGGCCGTGGCGAATGATGTCCAGAATTCTCCTGCGTAATTCTGTGGCTGCTTCCGCCAATCCATTGAGCCACGTGTTGTATTCAGCGCCAAGTTCCTCCGGACCTGGTAAGGGACGATGGCGTACCAGGGCATAGGTTAGATTGGCTTCGACAAATTCCTTAATGGCATCTTGCGTATAGCCAGCATAATAGAGGGCTGGGTAATCACGTATGTCCACGATGAGGGATTGCGTTGCTTCCCGGGCTTCGGCAATGAGCGTTTCGGCCGTTTCCCATTCGTCGCGATGGACGGCGCGGATCGCACGTGCGCAGAGGCTAATCAGGCTGCGTGAGCGGTTGTAGGCTAAGTTACGGGCGTTGTTGACGCTTTCAAAATGTTGGCGGATGGTGTCGGCTGTTTTGTCTAAATCTTTTTGGTTCATGGTGCTTTATTGTGTCAGAAAGTTCGCTTAAGGTTTTAATGGGACGCAGTTAGACGCAGATTTAGTTGGTCAAGATTGTCAGGCTAGCTTCTATTCCTCGTCTTTATTGTCCTCTGAACCTTCTTGCCCTTCTTGCGGGAAGCGGAAGAAGTTTTCGGCCAGGGCTGAGCCACGCTGTGGCAGGCGAATCTCGCCAAATTGCCTTTCGTAATTGGCGAGGTTCTGAGCCAGGGCCATTTGTAACATCTTGGCGTGCATTGGCGTCATAACGATGCGGGCCTGCACTGTGCCGCGCGGTGAACGGGGCAATACCTGGGAAAAATCTATGACCAGCTCAGCCAATGAATGGCTGATAAAGGCGACATTGGCATAGACTGGTTTTAGATCCTTGGGCATGTGAATGTTGATGCGTTTCTTTTTGGGCTCGGCCGGTTGGGAGGGATTTTGTTTCTGCTCACTCATTATTGTTCACCTGATTGGGATAGGAACGTGCGTTAGATGGCTTTTGTATCTTGAATGCTAATAGCCGCTGGTAAGATACACTAAGTTAGTTATGATGGCAAAGGGCTGAGAGAGTGGCAAAATGGTACTGATGTAAAAAGAAAACCAGTTATGATGTAGAAGAATGCAAAATTATCTTATCAACAGGAAGGTTCGAGTTTCCTAAAAATCGGGTTTCAAAGGGCCATGGGGATTGAGTCGTGGATATGGCCATGTTACAATGATTGTAATCTTGGCCTGAAAAAACAATTCCGGCCTGGGTTGGGACCTGGTGTAAACGATGTCTGAACAACATTTTGAGGTGGTGGAGCATACGGCCGACTGGGCTATCCGGGTCAGGGGGGCTGATCTGGCAGAGCTGTTTAAGCATGCGGCAGAAGGCATGAGCAATCTGATGGCTGGTGAACTGGCGAAGTTGCCATTTGATGAGGTGCGGGAGCTGGAGCTGGAAGCGTACGATGCGGAAAGCTTGTTGGTGGAGTGGTTGGGTGAACTCGCTTATTGGGCAGAGATGGAGCAGATGGTCTTTCGCCAGTTTGATCTGGAGGAAGTGACATCAACTCATTTGAAAGCGGTCGTGCGGGGAGGACGGGCGCCGATATTGCACAAGCACATTAAGGCTGTGACTTATCACAACCTGGCCATTATTGAGAGTGAGGATGGCGTGGAGACAACTATTGTGTTCGACGTGTAACAAGGTAGGATAAGCAGGGACGGCAGGTGGCTGACTTACAATTGCTTGTTATGGGTTGAAGAGGGTTAAGAAAATGAAGCGGGGAGATTTTAAGCGAATATCGCCAACACTATACGAGATTCCCAAGTCGTTTCGGTCCGATATGCTGGTGCCGGCGCGTTTTTATGCTGATGCTGAATTGTTGGAGGGGGCGTTAGGGGATAAAAGCCTGGATCAACTGGTCAATACGGCCACCTTACCTGGGGCGATGAAGTATGCGCTGGCTATGCCGGACATTCACCAGGGATATGGTTTTCCTATCGGCGGCGTTCTGGCCACGGAATTACCGGACGGGGTTATTTCACCTGGAGGAGTGGGTTATGACATCAATTGCGGTGTGCGCCTGCTGGGGACTTATCTGGACGAGGAGGATGTTGCACCGTATCTGGATGAGTTGGCAACGCAATTGCAGCGAAGCTGCCCGCATGGCGTTGGGAGGGGTGGATCGATTCGTCTGAAGCGGAATGAGTTGAAGGCCCTTGTAGAGCAGGGTGGAACGTGGGCTTTAAAGAATGGGTTTGCGACGAAGATGGATCTGGAGCATACGGAGGAAAATGGCCGGATTCGTGGCGCGGACGCATCAAAGGTTAGTAAGCGTGCGCTTAAACGGGGGCTGGACCAGGTAGGCACTTTGGGAGCGGGGAATCACTTCATCGAGGTTGATGTGGTGGAGGAGATATTTTACGAAACGGCCGCCGAGCGCATGGGATTGTTCCCTGGTCAAATTGTGGTTCAGATCCATTGTGGATCGCGGGGCTTTGGCCACCAGGTTTGTTCTGATTATGTCAAGCGATTTCAGCCTGTTGTGCACCGCTATGGAATCAAGCTGCCGGATCGGGAACTGGTTTGCGCGCCGCTTAGCAGTCCGGAGGGGCAGGATTATCTGGCGGCGATGAGCGCGGCGGCAAATTATGCTTTCGTTAATAGGCAGGTGCTGACGCATCTTATCCGTCAGAGTTTTGAGGTGACGCTGGCGGGCAAGGTGAAGAATTTCCACGTATACCAGATTTATGATATCGCGCACAATATGGCTAAGATCGAAGAGCACGAGGTGGACGGCAACCGTGTAACAGTTTGTGTTCATCGCAAAGGCGCAACGCGCGCTTTTGGCCCTGGTTCGCGGGTCCTGCCTGATAGATACAGGGATATCGGCCAACCGGTGCTGGTGCCCGGCTCCATGGGCACGGCCAGTTGGATCTTGGTGGGTACCGAGAAATCGATGGCCCAGAGTTTTGGTTCGACTTGCCATGGCGCCGGTCGTACTATGAGCCGTTCAAAAGCTAAACGAACTGTGTATGGAAGTGAACTGCGCAAGCAACTGGAAGGGCGGGGCATTCGTGTGCGTGCAGGCAGTATGCGCGGCCTGGCCGAGGAGGCGCCAATTGCTTATAAGGATGTGGATCGAGTGATTGAGGTTGTCCACGGGGCGGGCATTGCTAGAAAAGTGGCACGGATTGTGCCAGTGGCAGTGGTAAAAGGATGAAGATCGATCTGAGCAAAGTATTGATTGCTGCGGGGGGCATCATTGCTGGCGCAGCGCTGCTAGGAGGCGGCTTGGTACTGCGAGATCGGAGCATGCCGGAGCCGATCAAGATCGTGCCGCCTGCGCCTTCAGCAACCCCATTGCCGACGGAGACGCCGACGCCTATACAGGTTTATGTGAGCGGGGAGGTATTGTCCCCGGATGTTTATGCTCTGCCGGCGGGCAGCCGGATCAAGCAACTTGTGGAATCTGCTGGGGGATTTACGAGGGTGGCGAATACGGCCGTGATCAACCTGGCTCAACCGTTATCCGATGGCGCGCACGTGCACATTCCATCCGTCGAGGAAACAATGGCTACGCCGCCGAGTGTATTGTCCAATCCGGCACCGCTACGAGGATCCGGCGAAATTGATATTGGTTCTGGTGGGAACCTGGTGAATATTAATACGGCGGCGCTGGAGGAACTGGAAACGCTTCCTGGAATTGGTCCCATTACAGCGCAGAAAATCCTTGATTACCGGGCGGTTAACGGGCCATTTCTAGATATTAAGGCGATTATGGAGGTTGCGGGGATAGGCGAAGGCAAGTTTGAACAGATTCAAGCTCTGATCACAGTGGCGAGTTGGGAATAAGATAGTATGCCGCGCGAGAATTTTGTCACTGTTACCGCTGCGCGAATGGCCCGCATACCTTTTGCTCTTTTTGCGGAAAAATCGTTTAGGCCTCCCGAGAAAGCGTTGATCTTAAAGACATGCTGTTTAAGCCATGTGATGCTGGCTACGCCGCTGTTGGCTGCTCTTTGTGAAGCTTTTCCTGAAGCACGTTTTGACTGGGCTGTGGGTGATTGGGCGCGACCGGCGATTGTCGGTAACCCACGCCTGACGGAATTGATCAGCACGGGCGAGGGCGATATTCAGAAACGTAGTTGGCGGCAAACTGGCCATCTGGTGAAGCGATTGCGTATGGAGAAGTATGATACGTGTTTTATGCCCAGCAGGTCGGGTGTGTTGAGTTATATTGCATGGCAGGCGGGTATTCCCCAACGGGTAGGTTTAAATATCCGGAGCCGTGGTTTTGCTCACACAGTTGCTGTGCGCCCGCCGCAAGATATGAAGCAGACGGCGGCTATCTATTTGTCTCTGGCAGAGGCTGTCGGCGTTAGCGAGGAAACAATAGAAAGCGTGGGTATGGAGTTTTATCCACCAGATCGTGACCGGTTGGCTGTGACTCAACGACTGGTGGAAGATATGGATTGGCTGGGGGATGTGCCATTGGTGATCATGCACCCTGGTGGCGCGCATAATCCTTACCAGTCGGATTTGCTCAAACGTTGGCCTGTGGAACGCTTTGCGCTGCTGGGTAATCATTTGATACGGCAGCATGGCGCACGGGTCGTCCTGGTGGGTTCCGATGAGGAACGGCCGTTGGGGCAAGCGATTAGCGGTTTGATGGCGGGAAAAGTGACTGATCTTTGCGGGCAATTGAGCCTGGGGGAGGTGGGGGCTTTGTGTGAAGTGGCGGGCCTCTACGTAGGTAATGACGCCGGGGCAACTCACGTGGCGGCGGCTACGGGCTGTTCGACTTTAGCCATTTATGGTCCGAGCGACCCTGCTTTTTCGAAGCCGTATAGTCCAAAGACTGATGTTGTTGCTTTGTGGCGGGATCTGAGTGAGGTGGAGCAGGAACGGCCGTTTTCTTGGGATATCGGCGTGACTGTGGAGCAGGCTAGTGAAGCAGCGGATAGGTTGTTGGAACGGCCGATTGACCAGGGTGAAGCGATGGCTTTTATCGCGGGCGGGAAAGCTGAATAGTGGTTGACACGTGGGGTTAGTTCTGATAGTATTTTGGTTCTTAACAATAGGGGGCGTGGTGTAGTGGTTAACACGCCGGCCTGTCAAGCCGGAGATCGCGGGTTCGACCCCCGTCGCTCCCGTGGGCGTATAATGGGTCAACTTCATGAAAAGTTGGCCCATTTGCTTTATGTCCAAGGACCAAGTGGTAGTTCGAGCGCAGAGTCATTGCGACCACTTTTTCGTCTTCGACATATGCTCTTTCCACAATCAGTTTGACGAGTTCGTGTTGTGACTCGGGATCCCCGTCTAGACGTTCCCAGTGTGTAGTGAAATTCTCCAACAATTCTGCTGCTCTTTCGAGATCGTCATCTGGTACAGGTGTGAGTTGGTCTAGCTCAAGTTGCAGCTGAATACGCCTCTCCATGTATTCTTGTTCGTCAGTTATGAATCCGTTATCCCATCTCTTGTCCATACGCTTGATAATGGCGCGTATTTCATCAAGGCGTTCTTCTAGACTTTGCTCGCCAAGCAACTCTCCCATGGCTTGAGTGATACCTTTCTGCCAATTCTGTGGGGGCTTAAGGCTCTTCAAAGTAGCAACAACTTGTTGGTCAAGGACTTCAACGACAACGCCTTTCTGTTCACAGTCGTATCCAAGGTCCTTTGCCCGGCAACGATAGTAGAGATGTTGCCCACCCCATTGTGACTGACCCCGCATTTTTCCGTAATATCGAAATGTTTTGCCCTCAGGTGGATTGCTACAGCAGCGGTGGCAATAGGCGATATCGCGAAGTAAGTAGGGATTGTAACGTTTCGTGGCTTGACGATGCACTCTACGACTTGCTCGCACTTCCATACATTTGTCGAACAGTTCCTTGCTTATGACAGCGTCATGCCCTCCATCGAACCATTCGACAGGGGCTTCATAAGAACGAGAGCCGTCCTGGCGTCGTTTATATTTCTGGTACTTGATCTTGCCAAGATATGTTTGGTTCTGAAGCATGCTCCTTACGGTATCTTTGGAGAAGGGACGACCGGTCTTGCTGCGATAACCTTCCTCATTGAGCAGATGGGCAACATCCATATCGCTGTATTTGTTAGTGGCATAGCTTTCGAAGGCCAGGAGCAAGCCAGGGATTTCGTCACTGTCAGGCACCAGCGACTTGTTAGTATTCTTCTTCATACCAAATGGTGCACGATTATTGTGCTTTCCTTGTATGCATCTTTCTTTCTTGCCTTTCGCGGTTTCTGCACTCAAGTTTTGACTATACCAATCGGCTACAGATTCCATGATACCTTCTATTAGTGCACCCATCGGACCATCGCTGTCCTCAGACGGCTCACTGACAGAGAAGACCTTGATGCCGTAATCATGGCGCAGCAAAGATTTGATAGCAAGTGCATCAGTTCGGTTTCTGGCGAAGCGGTCGAACTTGTGTACGATGACGGCGTCAAATTTCCGCTTACGAGCGTCTCGACGCATCTCCTTGAAGGCTGGCCGGTCAGCTGTTCGCCCAGAGTACCCTTCATCAACATACACTTTGGCCAAGACGCCTCCGTTGGCGGCCACCCAAGATTCGATGGCACGTTTCTGTGCGTCAATAGAGAAATTTCCGATTTGCTCTTCTGAGCTAATTCGTACATAGGCAGCATATTTCATTTTCTTATCTCGCTTTTTAGCCTTCTTTTTCCGTTTTCGGTTTGGATTGATGCGGCGTCCAATCAATGGGTGATTAGTTAACTCTTCTAGATTGGGAGCTG
>JAACFF010000268.1 GCA_009937635.1 Chloroflexota bacterium | reverse complement strand
TAGCGGCCATTTATCGTCGCCGAGGATAGAATTCCAAATGGTCGGCATTCCTCCGTAGCAAATTGCAAAACTGCGAAAGAATGCCGGCTTCTTATTATAAATACAAGTCTATGCATAGTTCGGAAAACAAGAAACAGCCTACAGATAACCCTTAATTGACAGCTCAATTCAACCTGATTTCATCGTTCAGTCACTCTCAAGTTCAAATAAACATAACGAAGGTAACACACCAAGTCTAGATACCGTTATACTATACGAAAAAGACGCCGGATCCGGCGTCTTTTTCGGGCAGAATTTATTATTAGTAGCTCATAATTTATTCTCTAGATCTCCATCATTTGTGCCCTTACCTCCGCCAAAGACAGCTCCATATCAGACAACAGATTGTGTTCCAGGTATTGAGTTAGGAGAGATAAAGCCAGGCTGAAGGTCTGGCTGCGGCTGGCGCCAAAAGCAGCGTTCAAGGCTCCGTGCGCGCGGCCGAGTTCAATAACCTGTTGCGGCGATACACGAATAGAAGTCCACTTTTCCTCAGCCTCTCTAGGCGGCAAAGATAAATCCCACAACAGATACAATGAGTCCAGGTCTGTCACTCCTTCTGGGATTTCGCGGCTGCGCCCGGCCACAGCGCGGCGCAAGGCTTCTAGTCGAGACGTCAGTACAGTGATAGCCAGATCAGCCAAATCAGCTCGCTTTATCTGCGCTGGCAAATACCTAATTAAGCGCTTCATCAATTCCTTCTCATCCGGCCTAAGCGCCACATACACATTCTGCCGGCTAACGGCATGCCTAGGACGGCCACGCTTCGGTTTCTCTTCCAGCAAAGCGGCCATAGTACTAGAGTGATACTTTGATGAGCCTGCCTTCTTCTTGCTCATGGAGAGATCTCTTTATGCCTATTCAGCATGGCGGTAACCAGGGTTTCCATCTAGAAACGTTTCTACAAATGAGCTATCAATCTGAAATCCGCCTGTGTCTAAGAGTTCAAGGCAGAGATGCAAACACAGAAAACATATGCGTCGTGGATAGCCACGTGTTTCGCTCCAAATAGGCATAATAGCGTCGGGCGCGAATAACGGTTGCAATTTTGAGTCGCGACCGGCGGCTAATAGCCGGTAATCAATCAACGACTTGGTATCGTCTGGAGTCAGTGGATCGAGAGAGGAACGTGTAGCTACGCGATCGTTAAAGTCAGGCACCTGGCGCAAGTTTAGGTCCAATTCAGGACGGCCGAGTAAAATAAGCTGGTACGCCTTTCCACCCTTGGGATCCCTAAAATTAAGCAAACTGCGCAAAGTAATAAATTGGTCCTTACTCAATTCATGCGCCTCATCAATGATGATCAATGGCAAAATGCCTTTATCCGCCTGCTCTGTCAGGAAGGTACGCAGTTCGCGCATTTGGTGCTCGGTTGCACGTCGCGTACTTACATTTAGCTCTGCGGCAATACGTCGTAACAATAAAAGGCCACTCCGCTTCGGCGGTTCGTCTATACGAGCTGGAGAAAAGTCTGGGCGTCGACGGTAGCGACTGTAAAACCAAGAAGCCAATGTTGTTTTGCCCGTTCCTACTTCGCCAACCACTACCGACGCTCCTTGGGCAGCTTCGACCATATAACTCACCTTAGACAGGGCACGGCGCGTCTCCGTCGACAAGTACATAAAACGCGGATCCGCCTCAATGCTAAAAGGTTCAACAACTACCCCCAGGCGGCTCCAGTCCACTTTAATACTGTTTATCCTAAATTCAGCTTGCGCAGTCATATTGATGCTCACATATAGAGGTTTGAAGGCAAGATTCACCCTTTCCTAATAGGCAGATTGTACCAATTAACGGCAAAATACACAAATTTATCCATTTAGATCGTTGACAATGCATATCCTTTTTGCTAAACTGTCGAAAATTGAGTAACATTGCTACGAAAAACCGTAAACATTATCATTATTAGCAATGTATTGCCCAATATGTTTACAACGAGCAGGTTTTCGGCAATTATTGCCTATGTTTTTCTTTTTGGATGTTCTCATCGAGAAATTGGTTTCGATTTGTGGTTTAGGGAGCACAATATGGCGTTATTTGAAGACCTGCGCTATTACATTAAGGCCTGCTTGCTCAGTAAGCGGCCGTTTTCTATTTGAGACTTAGGTCCAAAAAGGAAACGGCCAGACGTTGCCACGTCTGGCCTGCATTCATACACCCGTAAGCACCCTTCTGCTTTCTGGTGCCGCCAACACCATTAAACAGCGCCCCTTAATTGGGGAGGGGGATTTTGTATCCCCGGGCAGCTTACTAGTTAGGTTAGAGCATAGCACAGCAACGCAGCCATGTCAACCGACCGCAGATGCTGTTGTTTCTTTCCTAAACTGTTGAGCCCATCTTGACGGGACAAGAAGCCCAAACAGTTTATTCAGGCGCACTACTTGAAGCGCAACAGCGTTTATTTGCTTTGCGAGAGCGTCAGAGGCTGATAAAAAACGCTACAAATAGGCGGGAAGCTTCAGGTCAAATTGACCCGCTTCCCGAGCCTATTCACCGCAACCAAGATCGGGTATACCAAAACAACCATCACATACAGACAGCACACACAAGCACTCCTTCTTGCGCGAAGTTGCCGCGCCATCTTGGCTGGGGCACCGAACGCCTGACGGCCGTTTTACGAAAGGCTTCAATTGCCAGGCGCCAAAAGGCGCAGCATGGTCCACAACAAACCCTTGGTTGGATAAAAGCTCTGCAATGTGATTTCTGCCCCACCCCACCCAGCCAGGGCATGCAGCAACCGGCAATTACAGAAGACATTCAATCTGTCAAACTTCATCCGACTATCGCCATGGGCATGCTCAGAAATAAATTGGCGGCTAGCGGCCGAATTTGGTTACTCCTTCGCGCTCTTGACCGCACGGGTCGAGGCTGGATTGAAGTTGCAGAGGCGCGCCAACTGTTGTGCGATCGGCAGTCGGCCGCGAAAGTATGTGGCTGGCGGCAGCTCCGCAACTTGATAGCCCAAGGACAGGGAATCTACTGGGAACGTCGAGACGATCGACTCTGGCTGCGCTCAGTTCCCAAAGTTACCCAGGCCTTAGGCGTCAAGCGGCTTTCAGGCCATCCAGTGGCATTGCCGGTTGCATTACTCACACAAGGCATCGGCCAAGTTCGCGCCCACCTTTTCGCCAGCTTTCACAGTGGCCGCAAGAAATCAATGCCCATCGCTCGTGCGACCCTGGCCACAATTAGTCAGGTCAGCCCACGCACACAACGCGAATACGACCGCCTTGCCCAAGTGCAAAGTCAAAAAAACTTCGCTATCGGACCCTCAATCAACACCCCTCAAGCGCAAGAAATCGCCTGGCAACAAGGCCAGGCCAGTTTTTCTTGGCGTGACCACAATGGCAAATTCACAAAGCCAGATCAAACGATCCTGGCATGGCAATTGCCCAATAGCTACACCGGACCCCACCAGCAGCGGCCACGCGGCCGGCAGAAACAATTCAACCGCAAACTGGCAGACCTGTTTACAATAGGGAAAACGGGGAACGACCAGTCTCCAGTTGAAATGAAGCCGAAGCGCTACTTCAATGCCGCTAAGTCCGCGTCCCTGGCACAGGCCCGTTCTGGCACTGCAGTTTATTGGCAAGGAGGTCGTTCGGGATCATGGTATTATATGGATACATTGCAAGAAAGCTAATCGGAAGAAACTTGCCGCCCTAATAAGGGATAATATTTATATCTTTGTCAGTTGCCCCAGATGCCCACAAAGGGACAACCTGAAAATGTGTCTGCGAACAACTTGGCAGACATCTGGTGCGAAGATTGAACCAATCTTGTTAATCGTGTACTTCCCAAGCACCGCCCTCGCCCCTCGCCCCCTTCTTGTGGTAAGATCGCTACATGGATATCATCACGCTCGATCTCGACTTTCAAAATTTACCGCAGATTATTGCCTCGTACCTTATTGTAGGGCCAGCTGGTCCCGTGCTTGTTGAATCAGGACCAGCATCGACCTACATGAATCTTAGGGCGGGCCTTTCCCAACATGGATTCAAGATCACCGATGTCAAACACGTTCTGGTCACCCATATCCATCTGGATCATGCTGGCGCGGCCGGAAGATTGGCTCAAGAGGGCGCACAAATCTATGTGCATAAAGTAGGCGCGCCGCACTTGATCGATCCTTCGCGCTTATTGACGAGCGCTGGTCGCATCTATGGAGATAAAATGGACATACTTTGGGGCGAAACGGTGCCTGCGCCTGCAGACAGAGTAAAAGCCGTCGCAGACGGCGATGTGCTCAATGTTGCCGGCTTGCAGTTCACCGCATTAAACACGCCGGGACATGCCTGGCACCACCACACTTACCGTTTGGGCAATGTAGCCTTTACCGGGGACGCCGCCGGCATACAAATTCCGGAAACGGATCTTGTTGAATTGCCAGCCCCACCGCCCGAATTTAAGCTAGAGGTATGGGAACAAAGCATTGACCGCTTACTCGCCGAGAACTTTGAGGCTATCTATCCGACCCATTTCGGCCGTCTAAATAATCCAGTTGGCCAGCTAGAAGGATTACAGACAATCTTGCGGCAAGCGGCTGAATTTGTACGTGTACGCATGGAGAGCGGGCAAGATCGCGAAACCATTGTCGAAGCATACGTAGCTTGGATTCAGAGTAAGGCCCGCGCGGCCGGTCTATCAGAATATACCATCAAGCAGCTAAATACTGTGAATCCGCTTTACATGTCTGCTGACGGCATTATGCATTTCTGGCGCAGAGTGGCAGCCAAACAGAAATAGAAGACGCCTTCTACAAAAAACGTTCCTGTAGCTTCACCAACCATTCCTGCACAGGTGCCATTTTCTGGCAGTTCTCGAAACAAATGCCCACTAGCTCTGCATGGTAAAGATCTGAAGGCTCGATAGCATTTGGGGCAAGAGCCCATAGCCCATTATACTTCAATAAGTCAGAGCGCGGGTGATCCGCATCGTAGCCACGCGGTACACGCTTGTAGTGCTCGCCACCGATTTCGAAATTGCCTCGAGATTTAACCAATTCCAGCGCATCTTCAAGTTCTTTGCCCATTTTTTCATCATCCACGGCATCACGATAGGCTGCCAGCACGGGTCTATCGAATCCATGCTGCCCGACAAAAATTCCGCCGCCGCTGACCTCAAAACGAATAAAATACCCAGGATGTGCAGTCTTCTTTCCAGGACCTTGCCAAAAAGACATGCTGATATTCGTTTTATACGGCGTCTTATCTTTCGAAAATCGAACATCGCGGTAGATACGCATAAGAGAACCAGTGCCATTAGTAGCAGTATCATAGCGGATGGTGCTTGAAATCTCTCGCAGCCGCTCGCCCAATGCTAGAACAAAAAGTTGTGCAGGCTTTAACAATTGATTCTGATAGATCTTCTTGTTTGCTTGAAACCACTCTCGATTGTTGTTTGCCGCCAGATCGCTGAGAAACTGGATGCCCTCCGCTGGAAAACCGGAAAATGACGAAGAATCCATGCAACTCTCCTAGAATGTAGATTTACTCCCCCATCTTATTTGCTATCTTACTATCGACTCAGCAATCAGACCAACCTTTTCGCCGAAACTTCCCTTTCAGATATAATCCTCTCCGTTAAAATTTCACAGGGGAAGCGTCAATACTCCATTAACTAAGCTTCTGCCATTTTCCCATTGGAGCTCTGTGTCTGTACAAGCCCTGCCTTATATATCGATCTTGGCCATCTTCTTTGGCACAACCTTGATCGCTTCCCGATTCAGTGTCGGCCAATACGATCCATTGACCTATATCGGTCTGCGCTTTCTAATCGCCAGCCTTTGTTATGCCGCCATTTACGTCATCAGCTCCAAACGCAAACTGCCCCAAGATCGCAATGTTTGGCGTCATGCTCCTGTTCTGGGAATTTTCAGTACAGCGATACCCATGACTCTTATCGTGTCCTCCTTACAATACCAATCTAGCGGCGTGACGTCACTCTTGCTAACCGCAGGACCTGCGCTTACCGTCATAATGGCCCACTTCTTGCTGAACGATGAAAGATTGACACCTCGCAAGATCCTGGGAGTTAGCCTAGCAGTCGGTGGCGCTGCCTTGCTGGCCATACTCGGCGAAAGCGGACTTCCCGATGTGACCCGTGCCAACCCACTTGGATACTTTATGGTTCTGACAGCCATGCTCCTGGCCAGCATCATGACAATTTATGCCCGCAAGTACATGCGCAATTTAGACTCTTTTGACGTTGGTGGCGTTCGTATGTGGACAGCGGCCGTTACCATGATCCCACTTTCGTTGCTATTTGCCGGACTTGATCTGAGCCATGTGAATGTCCAAGGATACATCGCCCTGCTGTATGCGGCACTGATAGGAACTTTCGCCGGGATGCTGCTTGCTTTTTACAATGTGAAGCGCTTTGGAGCGACTGCCTCGGCCATGACCTCCAATTTGATTCCTCTTGTCGCTATTCTTGGCGGAGCGTTATTGTTAGGTGAATCCATTACTTCTGGAATGCTCGGCGGAATGATCCTCATCCTCAGTGGCATGATTATTCTCAACCGGCGATAAGCGATCACCAACCAGCCATGCTACAATGCGGTTTTCCATTTTGTTAAAAAGTTCTGTTTCTGTGATCGCCCCAGTTCCGCAAAACAAGTTCGATGTCGCGCAGACTTAATTATGCCTAGCTCATAAAAAAGTGCTGTGAACCAACAGTGATAATTGGCTTGTTGTAACTAGGGGAAGGAGATGCTTACAACGTTGGAAACAGTAATATTCTGGCAGATTTATGCGACTATCAAGACAAGCCAGTTTCCATGATTTGCGGTATAAATCTGTGTATAGCTGGATATTAGCTTGCGGAGAGAGTAATGATTAGAAGGATTAGCGTGTATGTGATTTTGGTGTTGACGGCCGCCATCTTATTAGCGGCTTGTTCTCCAAATGATAGCATAAGTGGTGCGGCTGGTTTTCAGGTACAGTCGTCGGATTCTGTTAAGCTTACGGTTGAAGGAGCAAGCTTCTCCACATTACTTGAAGGGCCGGTCTTGTTTACGCCAACGCCTTCGCCACCACCTACAGCAACTGCTTTCCCTGCAAACACACCCATGCCTCAGGCCACAATTCCTATGAGCCGTTTGCAGCATATTCAGCCAGAAACGCCGCCGCTAGCCGCTGAAGTTGATATTGTCGTTGGGGGTATGCGGACGCCGGTAACCGTTGTGATCGCGCCCGACGGCCGTCTCTTCTATACCGAAAAAGAAACAGGAAATGTACGCGTGGTTGTTGACGGGGTAATTTTGCCTGAACCGGTACTTACCGTACCTGTGAGCACGGGAGGAGAGCAAGGCTTGCTAGGAATTGTCCTTGATCCGGACTTTGAATCAAATCATCACATTTGGGTCAGTTACACAACGCAGAGGGAAGCAAATGATGGCGTGAAAGAAAACCGGATTATTCGCTTTACTGAGGTGAATAATCTGGCCACGGATGTCGTAGAAGCCTATAACTCGCCCAATTCGACTGACGACGCCACCCACAACTTGAACAATATGGTGTTTGGCCCTGATGGCATGCTCTATGTCACTATTGGCGATGACTCCCAAAGCCACCTGGCGCAGCATCTCGGCGATCCACGCGGTAAGATCCACCGCTTCTTGTCCACAATCCCCTTGAGTGTGCCTTCTGATAACCCATTCTACGATGGTGACGGCCCCAACGAGGATAGCATCTATGCTTATGGCCTGCGCAACTCATTTGATTTTACATTTGATCCACTGGCCCAAGAAACGCATATTCTAGCCACGGAAAATGGCCCTGATTGTGACGATGAGGTCAATCTGATTTTATCCGGCCATAACTATGGCTGGCGTGAACGTTATGATTGCGAAGATCCACATAGAACGCTGCCTGAGGCTAACACGAATCCCCCCATGCTCTCTTGGGAGGGGACCAGCTCGCCGACGGGTATCATTGTCTACACCGGTGATGATTTTCCCGAATGGTACGGGAATGTATTTTTCTGTTCCTATGTAGACGGTTTGCTGCACCGGCTGGAATTAAACCGGGAGCGAGATGCCTTTCGCAACCATAAATCCATCGATGGCCTGTCTTGTCAGACTGATATTCTTAACGGACCTGATGGATCAATCTATTTCCTAGAAGGCGGCGGTTTTGGCGAAGGTACACTAAAACGCCTCTACAATGCCAACCGCCAATAATCCCACCAATTTGGTTGTCCTTGCAACGATAGACCAAATGTTCTATAATGGCTCTCATGGAGACCTTGCAAAAACTACAAGATCTGGCCAGCCATATGGACTTAGAGCCAGCCGAAGAAATAGCGCCCAGAAAAATCGGCCGTGTTGCACCTTGTGGCTTGGTTGTGGAAGAGAAGCCTGATCGGCGCAAGAACAAAGACGAAGATCTGGGAATATTTCAT
>JAACFF010000267.1 GCA_009937635.1 Chloroflexota bacterium | reverse complement strand
CAATTGAAAATTGGAATATCAAGCCTGAGCCGCAGCCAATTCCTGCTGCTCTTTGCGCACTTTGTCTACTTTGCGGTTAAGGGCGCTGATCTGCTTGCTGAGATCCTGAATATCATCAGAAGTCGGAACGTTCACAGTGGTCAAGACCGTTCCGCTGGCCTTCTCAATCGTTTCATTGGCTTTCGAACCCAAGTCCTTGACCTGGTCCTGCCGCGTCTCAATTTGCGAGTTCAATTTCTCGCGCTGCGCATCTAATTTTTCACGGCCGTCCTTAGACATCGCTTCACCGCGCTCTTCCAGCTTCTCGATAAAAGCGCCGCTATCATCCCAAATCTTAACCAGTTCATCCTGAACAAGACCAACGGTTCCCAGTCCCACCATAAAGGTCTTGTGGACCAGATCGCCTACGCGTGTAAAAGCATTGCTTCCATTTTCCACAACTTCTACTTCTTCAGCCATTTTTTCACCTCGAAATTCAATTAGGGCACTTTGTCGCCCCTATATTGCTAAAGTTGATTCTACCTATTCAATTAAATCTAAATAAAGCGTCAGCCACATATCAGCCAGGCGATATGTGGCCGTGACATTATCAATATACAACACACATCGTTGACGCAGTGCGTTAAATTTAGGCACACTATAACGCATCGCGTCATTTTTGTCAAGCCTCCTTTAGAGAGCTTCGAGCACGAGCAAGTTGTAAAGAGACTGGACCAATCATCAAAAATCGAGGCATTCGTGCCGCTACTATGGAGATTGATCCAGTCCTCGCCTAAAACGCCTGACAGGTTGTTCATGAACCCCAGAGAGCCAGCTCTCTACGGCTTTTAGGTTATAATTGCCGTTAGAAAGCCGCAAGCATTTTTCTGACAGCTAGGTACGGAGGCAATCTGTGAAGTTATTAACCTATCGATCAAATGGCACGACGGAGATTGGCGCACTGCGGGGAGGGAATGAGATTATCCCACTGACGGCCGTTGCGTCAGACATGCACTCCCTAATAAGCAGGAGAGAAGAGGGGCTAGAAGAGGCACAGAGGCTATTAGCAACCGAGACGAAGGGCATCCCGCTAGAAAACGTGCACCTCTTGGCTCCAATCCCGCTACCGCATCGCAATATTATGTGCCTGGGTAAGAACTACGCCGCCCATGCTGAAGAATCGCAACGTACGTGGGGCGACAAAATCGAGCTGCCCGAATTCCCACTCATATTCACCAAAGCGCCCACGGCCGTCAATGGACCCTACGACGACATCCCTTATGATGCGAACGTGTCCACGGCGATTGATTTTGAGGCAGAGCTGGTAGTTGTTATTGGTCGTGCCGGCAAAAATATAGCGCGTGGAGATGCGCTGGATTACATATTCGGCTATACCGTGATGAATGATGCCACGGCGCGCGATATGCAACGCCGTCACAAGCAGTTCTTTAAAGGGAAGAGCCTCGATGGGCATGGGCCAATGGGCCCCTGGATCGTCACCGCCGATGAGATACCAGATCCGCATAATTTATGCGTCACTTGCCACGTCAACGGCGCAAAGAAACAAGATGGTCACACGAGCCAGATGATCTTCGACATCCCCGAAACAATCGCCCAGTTATCTTTTGGCATGACCTTGTTGCCCGGCGATCTGATTGCTACCGGGACGCCAAGCGGCGTCGGTTTCGCGCGCAACCCCCCTGAATTTCTGGCACCGGGCGACGTCGTAACTTGCTCTGTGGAAAGTATAGGCACCATTAGCAATCGCATCGCAAATGCTTAAGGTCCCTTTACTGCTTGCCGGTGGCACAAGGGGAATGGTAGCGGGTTAAGCGCCGTCTCTTGCAAGATCCAGCAGAGCAGCATCGAGTTCGGGGAAACGAAAAACAAATCCCAGCTCATCCAGCTTGCGCGGCGCGGCCCTTTGACCATCCAGAACAGTGGTAGCCGCCTCACCCGCCAACAAGCGCATGGCAAAGCTGGGCACAGGCATAATCGAAGGCCGTGACAAGGCACGTCCCAACGCTTGGCCAAATTCGCGGCTTGTCGCCGGGTGAGGTGCCACCAGGTTAAATGGACCTTTGGCTGAACCATTTTCCATCAAGAAGCGAAGGGCGCGGATAGAATCGTCGATGTGTATCCAGGGCCAATACTGACGGCCGTTCCCAAAGTAGCCGCCAGCAAACAGTTTAGCAGGAAGCAACAAGCGCGGCAGTGCGCCCCCGTCATTACTCAAAACCAGTCCGAGGCGACTGATCACCCTGCGCACACCCAAAGCCTCCACCGGCTCCGTAACAGCTTCCCATTCAACACAAAGCGCAGCGAGGAAATCGTTTCCCGGCTCCTCGGATTCATCTACCCACTCCCCGGCTCTTGGGCCATAATACCCAACGGCTGAGGCTTGAATCAGCACTTCCGGCTTTTTCCCGGCTATCTTTATCGCCTCAACTATCGCCGATCCCGCAAAAACACGGCTATCACGGATGCGTCGCTTCTTTTCGGCCGTCCAGCGATCCGGCAGAAAACCGTCGCCGGACAAGCTCTCCCCCGCCAGGTTAATAACAACATCGGAGCCATCCACCATTTGTGCCCATTCGCCAACCGTTCGCGCATCCCAAAAGACGGCCGAAACGCCCTGTGGCAATGCAGAACGGTATTTTTGCGGATTACGGCTCAGCACAACAATTTCATGCCCGTCTGCGGTAAGCCTGGCCACCAAATCACGCCCGATGAGACCCGTACCCCCACTAACAACAACTCGTTTCATTTCCATTCATCCCCGCTTGATACAGAACGATTCCATCAATCACACTTGCATTATAGACTTCACCCGCCACACTGTCAAGTTTTTGTATAAGTTTTGCATCACTGGGGCAGATCTCCATTCTAGGCAACTCTTGTCGCAAACGACTCTATAATCTGTCACATTATCTATGCAATATTTTGACGATCTGGTATATAGCATGTAAAGTAACGTGATAAGCTATCAGCTAATGGCATAAGAATCGAAACAGTCACATCGCCGTTTAGCGAAGAGAGAATGGCAACGTGATCAAAAAAAGGGACTCAAGCAAAGGTAATACACCGATCTACAATATCAAAGCCGTCGTGGCCCAGACCGGGCTTAATCCGGCTACCATCCGTGCTTGGGAGCGACGTTATGGCTTGCCAAATCCCCACCGCACCAGAGGGGGACATCGCCAATATTCTCAGCGTGATGTTGATATCCTGAATTGGTTGATCGCCCGCCAGGATGAGGGCATGTCGATCAGCCATGCCGTTGAAATGTGGCAATCATTATTGGACAAGCAGCAAGATCCCTTGCAGCGTGAACAAGCAGAGGCTACTGCGATCGCTCGCGTTCAACTATCTGGCGAGCAGATCGACGAACTGCGCCTGGCGTGGATTGCGGCCTGCCTGGCTTTCGACCGGGAAACGGCCGAACAAATAATTGCCCGCGCATTTGCGCTCTTCCCGCCAGAAGTCGTCTGTTTCGAACTTCTACAGGAAGCGCTGGTTGAGATTGGCGAAGGCTGGCATCGGGGTCAGATCACGGTGCAACAGGAACACTTCACTTCAGCCTTGAGCGAACAACGCCTAGAAATGCTCATTGCCGCTGAACCTCCCCCCACCCGTAGTGAAAGAATCATTGTCTTCGCCGCCCCTGGAGAATTTCATATATTTGGGCCACTCCTACTGGCCTACCTGCTGCGCCGGCAAGGTTGGGATGTGATTTACTTGGGCGCCGATGTGCCAACCGCCGATCTCGATTTCACGATCGACCAGCTACAGCCCCAGCTCGTCATCGTCTCGGCCCAGCTTTTGCATACGGCGGCTGAAATTATGGAAATTGGCCGGCATACCTATTCGCAGGATGTTTTACTGGCCTTCGGCGGTCGTATATTTAACCAACTACCCCAGCTTCGACAACGACTACCCGGCTATTTTCTGGGGGAAACACTACCTGAGGCGGTGCAATTAACCGCGCAACTCCTTTCCCAACGGCTTGAGATAGTGCCCTTTGTGAAGCCGGACGAAACCTACCAGCAAGGATTGGCGCAGTACGTCAAACAGCAGGCCTCGATCGAGTCCCAGGTTTGGGAAACATTTATTGTCGCGCGCCAACCTATTGGCAATTTAGCGGCGATCAGCAGCGATTTCTCGCGGATGATTATGGCCGCCCTTAAACTAGGGGATATGACACTGCTTGGATCAGACATAGCCTGGGTGGAACAGCAGTTGATGAGCTACCGCCTGCCTCAAGAATCGATTTTTGATTTTGTCCAGGCATACTATCAAGCAGCCGGCAACCACCTCAACGAATCGTGCGCGGTCGTCGTGCAGTGGCTAGCTCAACTGGTAGAAGGCTAGGAAATGCATCGCCTAGGATTACCAATGCGCATATTCCTATAGCAGGCCGTCTTTCTCTTGATTCTCCTGATGGGAATGTTGCTGAGCGCCGGCGGCAAGAACTTCGCCGCCTTAACCGACTCCGCCGGTTACCAGACCCATGCCAGTCCAGACTGGTCACGCGTTGGCAGCCGTATCGTTTTCGCCGCCGATTTGGACGAAAATCACAACATCTACATCATGGATTCCGATGGCTCCAGTGTGCAGCAGTTGACCTTTGAAGAAACCGACGGCCGCGAACCGCTACGTTCGACCGATCACGACGTCAAGGAAAGCGAACCAGGCTGGAAACCGTAACCAAACTGATGACAAATGACTGTTCTAAATACCCGTATTATCCAAATACGTCGTTCCCATTTCGCCAATCAAGTAGCTCATCAGCTCATCAGCGCCTGGCTGCGCCATTGCCCATTCGCGTAATTGGCATAGGCTTCATTGCTAGCCCACTTCTCAACCAGCATCAGATGTTCAGGATCATTCTGATCGACGCATAGATAGATTTCTTCGCATCCATCCCATGCGCGTGTTGTCGGAAACCGTTCTTTCAAAGCGGCCGTCCATTTTTCAGCGCCGCCTGGCTTAAGATTAATATCGACAATAACACCTATACTCATTGGAGAACTCCTTTACATTACACGGCAAAATAATAAGGTATATTAGTATTATACGGCTATTTTTATTATTTGCCAGTAGGTGAAAATTACAAACGTTTGCTTAGCAAGAAAACGGGACCTGGCTGCCAATTACTGCTCATGTTGCAGAAGGGGAATAACCGAAATGGCGTTTGTACCGGCCCTGTCCATCTTCATCAAGATGTCGGCAATATTAATCAGATCAATTCTCGATCCCGCCATCAACAAGGGCTTCTCACGGCTAGCTTCGACAACCTCTACTTCAACAGGCATTGGCAAAAACAGACTCAGAAAATTGCCGGCTCTGCAATCGTATTTCTGGCCGTCGACTTAACAATGTTTCCTGCCCTGTCCTAAAATGGCTATCCCTGTTTCATAAACGACGCAGGTACACCCTATGGCTTTGTTTTTCAGAATGTGACAAGTTCAGGAACGCTGGTTTCGCTTAATCCTTCGACGGGCGAATGCCGCTCTAACAAGTCCACGAATTCTTCCATTTTACTTTCTGAATAGTTCATCAAATACCCCTGACTGATAAGCACAATATGTAAGCATCATAACGATATTCGCGCCAGAAATAAACGCAAAGCATCTTCATAGTATCCAATTGTGCGAGGACTGTGGCAGTTTATGTATTCTTTTTCACCCAGAACGGAAATATGGTAATGGCAACAGAGCGAATTAACACAATATCCAATCCAGGGCGCCGCGAATTCAAGAAGTCAGCGGACGATGGTAATTCCTAAGACCAGTCATAGTACGCGTTTGTGCAATATATTGGAGTATACTTACCAGCGTCTTGTATTTTTAGTTCGGGAGAAAATCATGAGCTTGGAAAATGATGATACCACTTTTAGTTTTACAGATCCGGATGGGTATGAGATTTTTGTATACAGATGGGCTACACCAACCGGTGTCACCCCTAAAGCAGTTGTTCAGATAGAACACGGGGCGGCCGAACATGCCTTGCGTTATGAAAGATTGGCTCGCTTCCTCAACCAACACGGTTACATCGTATATGCCGATGATCACCGCGGCCATGGAAAAACGGCAAGGACAATGGATCAAGCAGGAATTTGTGGGCCAGGCGGATGGAATGGGATGGTCAAAGATACCAAACAGCTCACCGACATCATCAGGGAAAAAGACCCTGAATTACCGCTATTCTTGTTTGGACATAGCATGGGATCATTGATGGCACAGCAGTATATTCAGAATTGGGGAGAGGGTATATCAGGGGCAATCTTGTGCGGTTCGACAGGAGTTTCAGTCGTAGATGCGGCCGTTATTTCATTGGCAGAGCAAGCTGCAAAAAGTGACGCAACCGACCAACCTTCCAAACTCTTTGCAGGGCTGTTCTCCGCGATGAACGCACCATTTGAGCCGGTGAAAACCCCATTCGATTGGCTCAGTCGGGATGAAGTCGAAGTGCAGAAGTATATTGATGATCAGTGGTGTGGATTCCCTTTCTCCAACGGTATGGCGTATGAGTTCCTCAATGGCATGGGCAATCTCTTTGATCCAGCCAATGAAGCGCGTATACCCAAAGATCTACCCGTTTATATCATCTCAGGTGAGATGGATCCGGTCGGAGCGAATGACGGCGTGATGGCCTTAGTGAACCGCTACAAAGAGGATCTGGGTATTGTCGATGTTAGCTGCAGAATATACCCCGGGGCTCGTCATGAAATCTTGAATGAAACCAATCGTGATGAAGTTCATTCAGATGTTTTGGCCTGGCTGGACGAGAGAGTATAGCGACCAGCACTAGTAAGAAACAACACGTATGGTTCCTAATAAAGTAGAATTATCATCATGGTGCCGCTTAATATCCTGACCATCCTCGTAGTCGTGTTCATGATCTCCATTTTATGGACCAATTTGCGAGGTGCCCCTTGGCTACCCACCCCCATGAGCAAAGTCTACAAAATGTTGGCCATGGCCGATGTTGGGCCAAACGATATGGTCTATGATCTGGGCTGTGGCGACGGCCGAACCATCATTGCCGCGGCCCGTCGCTATGGTGCCCGCGCCGTGGGCATTGAAATCGATCCCCTGCGCTATCTCTGGTGCCAATTGCTGATCACCATCCTGCGTTTACGTGGCCGGGTACAGATCATTTTCGGTGATATCTTCGCCCAAGATTTGGGTGATGCTGATGTGGTGACCTGTTATTTGCTGCCGAAAACCAACAAAAAACTCGAAGAGAAATTCGGTCAAGAGCTTCGCCCCAGCACGCGAGTAATCTCTAATTATTTTAATTTTCCCGGGCTGCAGTTGCTGCGGGAGGATGAGGAGGCCGGGATTTACCTATACCATCCCGTCCCTAATCATACTAAAACTAAAAAAGGATCTTCTTTATGAACAAGAAAGTTTTTCTCGCCGGCGGGACCTTGGGACTGGCCGGCATTGCCGTTTACAGATACCTCAGTGCAAAAAATGCGGCATTTGAACCTGGCGAGGTTTGGACAACGGAGTCAATGCCCGATCTGACCGGTAAAGTGATCATCGTCACTGGGGCCAACAGCGGCATCGGTTATGAAACGGCTAAAGAGTTCGCCCGCAAGGGCGCCCAAACCGTCCTCGCTTGCCGCAACATGGATAAGGCCCAGGCTGCGCTAAAGGAACTCCAGGCGGAAATACCGGAGACCCCGGCTGAAATAATGCACCTGGAGCTATCGAGCCAGGCTTCTGTGCGTCAATTCGCTGACGAATTTAAATCAAAATATGACCGGCTGAATGTGCTGGTCAACAATGCCGGGATCATGATGGTACCTTATGGAACAACCGAAGATGATTTTGAAAACCAGTTCGGCACCAACCATTTAGGGCATTTCGCCTTGACAGGTCTGCTAATCGATTTGCTGCTCGAGACTGCAGGCTCACGCGTTGTCAATGTCAGCAGCACCGGGCATCGCCGGGGTGAAATGGACTTCGATAACTTGATGTATGCCGGGGGCCTGGGCTATTCAAGCATGGGCGCCTATGGCCGCTCGAAGTTGGCCAACTTGCTCTTCACTTTTGAACTACAGCGCCGCTACGAAAGATTTGGCGCTGACGCCATTGCTGTGGCTGCTCACCCCGGAATTTCCGCTACCAACCTGACTGACCATATGATCAACCCTCGGTTGTTGAAAGTTTCCCGCCCCCTAATGGCGCGCATGGTGCAAAGCGCAGCGATGGGCGCTTTACCCACAATCCGGGCAGCCGTTGACCCAAACGTGCAGGGCGGGGAATATTTCGGACCTAATGGACCCGGGGAACGCGGTGGTTATCCGGTCATCGTCCCCGCCAGCGAGGCTGCACATGACGAAGACGATGCCCGCAAGCTGTGGCAGGTATCCAAAGAATTAACGGGCGTACAATTTGGCCCAATTGACCAATGAAACAAGAGATAATTGTTCTCTCCTGGGAATTTTCGATATTTTA
>JAACFF010000266.1 GCA_009937635.1 Chloroflexota bacterium | reverse complement strand
CTGATCTTTGCGATTGCTCATCTGCTAGTTCTGCTAGACTTTCCCGTAAAAGTATAAGCCACCGCGTCCATTTGTGCCTGCAATAAAAAAACGTCACGATCACAAATCGTGACGTTTCAGAAAACCGGTTCTTCGATTGCGTGGCTTATCGTCGCCTGGGAGCGTTCGTACGGCGATAACGATAGGTAATGCGCCCACGTCCCAAATCGTACGGGGTCATCTCCACGCGTACTCTATCACCCAAAAGGATACGGATATAGTATTTGCGCATTCGGCCTGACAGGTAAGCCAATACCTTATGGCCATTATCCAACTCCACCATGAACTGTGTGTTAGGTAACAGTTCGGTGACAGTTCCTTCGACTTCGATCTTGTCATCTTTCTTTGCCATAAACTATTCTTCTTCCTTACTGGCTGTTTCTGTTCCTAAAGCGGTTTCCATTTCCGCTGTAGCAGCGCTGTCAACTTCCCCTTCGGCCAAATCAGCGTCAGCGCTCGTTTTGGCCTGGGCAACCGCTTCTGCTTCAACCTCGGCAGCAGCTTTTTCAATTTCACGCTGGGCCATCCACTCTATTTGCTCCATAGCAGTAACGGCTTTGAGGCTCAATCCTATGCGCTGCCGCTTCTTGTCGATATTGACGATACGCAACAAATGCGTTTCCTTTTCTTGAACAACCTCGCCGACGTTATCGACCGTGCCGCGCGAGAGTTGGGATATGTGCAGCAAACCCTCAATACCCGGCTCAACCTCGGCAAATGCGCCATAATCAACCAGGCGGGTGATTGTCCCTTCGACCAACTGATTTTCGTGGTAGCGCTCTGTCACTGTATCCCACGGATTGGGTAGAATTTTCTTGCGGCTCAGACTTATGCGCTGCGATTCACGATCAACGCGCATGACATACACTTCGATCTCCTGCCCGATTTTCAACACTTCACGTGGATGATCTACGCGGTGCCAGGCAAGTTGTGAAATGTGGATCAGGCCGTCAGCACCTCCTAGATTGACAAAAGCGCCAAAGTCACGCAGTCCGCTGACACGGCCCGTGAGGGTCTGGCCCTCTTCAATAGATTCGAGTAACTCGCTACGACGCTTCGCATCCCACTCTTTTTGCGCCTCGCGCTGTGAGAGCACCAGGCGTCTACGCCGGCGATTAACTTCGATCACCTTCAGGGGTAAGATTTCCCCTCGCAATGTGGCCAGGCGTTGTTGCCTGCGGCGATCGCCCATACCTGGGCTCATATCTGACAGGTGTGAAATAGGTACAAAGCCACGAAGCCGGCCAAAAGGTACGATCGCGCCGCCCTTGTTGTAGCCGATAACTTCAACCTCGATCATTTCACCATTCTCAAGCATCTCTTCGGCTTTGATCCAATCCTGGTTTAGACGAGCCAGATTTATAGACACCACCAAGCTGTCCGGTTTGTCCACATTGAGCACATAGACGAATATTTCGTCATCGACTTGGAGTGCATCCCGCTCTTCAGCATCTAGTTTGGACAGATCGGAAGGGGGAACCAGGCCATCACGCTTCAGATTCAAATCTACGATGATTCCTTGCGGACTGATGGACAGGATGATCCCCTGGCGGATATCGCCTACTTGAGGTGATTTGTAATCGTGTTGATCGAGAAGTTCTTCTAACTCAGACAAAGAATATGTTCCTTCGCGGGCGTGCGTGTTAATCTCACTTGCTATAATTTTTATACCATTTGAAAAAGACTCGACCGTCGCACAAGATGCCCAGTGAGACGCGGCCGAGTCCTGTTAAGCCTAGATCATATTGAACGGCATAGACGAATCATTCGCCAACCATACCATTCTTCAGTTTAAGAATCGCAGACAGATGACCTCCTGGTTACTCAATTCCGCGTCCATGCTTATTAAATAATATCACCGGCTACTCGGCACAAAAATTATAACCATTGGCAGATGCTTTGTCAAAGTCAGTATTGAGTGTTTTGGTGGCGTTTCTATCGCCCATTTACGTGTATGTTTGCTTATGATTGCTTTTCAGATTTGGGATTGCTGAGACTGGGTAAGTGATGTTTGGTTTCGAATGGTTTCTAAAGTAAGATCAATGGTTGCGGTGTCCTCATGAGCTTTTTGTTTTACAGAGGGTTATGATCGAATATGTTTAGGCAGCTTTTTCGCCGTGGAGGCAAAGTGAATGTTGGGCCAGCAGGCAGTGGTAATGGGCTTCCTACCCCGCAGTCGGAACATCTCATTGATATCCGAGAGGTGAAAAAGGCATACATCACGCCGGTTGGCGACTTCATTGCTCTTGACGGAATTGACGTGCAGGTCGACGAAGGTGAATTTGTCGCCGTTGTCGGTAAATCGGGCAGCGGCAAATCGACCTTGATCAACATGATCACCGGTATTGACAAACCCACTTCAGGCACGGTCTATGTTGGTGAGATGCCGGTGCATACTTTAAAGGAGGGTCCCATGGCTGAGTGGCGCGGTCGTAACGTCGGAGTCATATTCCAATTCTTCCAACTGCTGCCAATGCTCTCTTGTCTGGAGAATGTGATGTTACCCATGGACTTCTGCAATATGTATACGCAAAAGGAACGCAAGCAGAGGGGACTGCACTTGCTTGACCAGGTGGAAATGGCGGATCATGCGTTCAAGTTGCCGTCAGAGGTATCCGGTGGCCAGCAACAGCGCGTGGCCATTGCCCGTGCACTGGCCAATGATCCTCCCATTTTGGCAGCGGATGAACCGACCGGAAACCTCGACTCCAAAACGGCCGATGCTGTATTTCAGCTTTTCGAGGACCTAATCGGCCGTGGTAAGACGATATTGATGGTGACCCACGATCGGGAGTTGGCCAACCGGGTGACGCGCACGATCACGCTTGCCGACGGTCAGATCATAGGCGAAGAGCGCCACTAATCTCAGGAAGCATCAAAATTGTGTTAAAACCACGCTGGCGCAAAGTTCTTACCGATCTCTGGGGCAATAAGGTGCGCACGGCTTTGGTTGTCTTTTCTATTGCTATCGGTGTCTTTGCTATAGGCATGATCGTTGGCACGCGGATCATGTTGTTGGAAGATCTGGGAGCCAGCTATGCAGCTACAAGCCCCGGCAGCGCTGTACTCTTGACCGGCGATCTGGATGTGGAGTTCGTGCAGACAGTGCGCCGCTTGAGGAGTGTTCGGGAAGCAGAGGGCCGGCGCAATGTGAGGATGCGTATGCAGTCCGGTCCTGCGGAATGGAAGGACATGGATGTCGAGGTCGTGGCCGATTATGAGGATATGCGCCTAAATAAGATTAGGCCGGTCATTGGTGCATGGCCTCCGCCAGAGGAAGCGATTTTGATCGAGCGTTCGGCCCTAGACCTGGCTGGCGCCGAGGTAGGAGGCACCATTGTTGTCGAGCGGGCTGATGGCAAACTGCGTGAACTTTTAGTGGCGGGTTTGGTGCACGATCTCAACCGCGAACCGGCGACTTTCAGTGGACGCCCCGTGGGTTTTGTAACAGAAGATACACTTGAGTGGCTTGGTTTTGCGCGTAACTTTGATGAACTGCATATCCTTGTCGCAGGAGATCAATTGGACAAGGATCATATTGAGGCGGTGGCGAAGGAAGTTGAGGACAAAGTTGAAAAGAGCGGGCGCGTTGTTTTCGAAACTTTTATTCCGGAGCCCGGGGAACACCCAGCCCAGACCATAGTGGATCCCATGTTGGCGATTCTTGGCGCTTTGGGCGCGCTTTCGCTTTTTGCCAGTTCTTTCCTGGTAATTAACATCATTAGTGGTCTGTTGAGCCAACAGACGAAGCAGATTGGCGTGATGAAGATGGTTGGGGCAAAGCGGTGGCAGCTTGTGCAAATGTACCTGGTGGCTATCATTATACTGGGGATAATCGCCCTACTGCTAGCGGTGCCTCTTGGTGGACTGGCGGCTTATAGTTTTACCGGCTACATGGCCAGCCTGATAAATTTTGATTTGACCGGGTACCGGCTACCGTTACAATCGGCGTTGGTTATGGTTGCCGTAGGGCTGATTGTCCCCTTAGTGGCAGCCATGGTGCCCGTCTATCGCGGTTCACAGATAACTGTGCGCGAGGCTCTGAGCGAATACGGGCTAGGCAAAGGGCAGTTTGGCGGCAGCATGCTCGATCGAGCTGTCTCGTTTGTTTCGGGGCGGGTGTTGGACCTTTCGCGTCCGATGCAGATCTCGTTGCGCAATACGGTGCGTCGCAAGTCACGCCTCATTCTGACGCTAATTACCCTAACATTGGCCGGAGCGATTTTTATTGGCGTGCTCACTGTTCATGCTTCCTTGTTAGCCACCCTGGACGATGCATTGGAATATTTCGCCTACGATGTCGATCTGAACTTCAGCCGTACCTATAGGATAGAGGAATTGCAAAGCGAGGCACAAATGGTAGCGGGTGTGAGTGATGCCGATAGCTGGTTAGGCACTCAGGCCATACGTGTGCGGGCGGATGAGAGTGAAAGCGAAAGATTAAATTTGTTAGGCACGACGGCGGAGACTAACTTCATAAGTCCTATCGTGTTGCAAGGGCGCTGGCTGGCGCCCGATGATGCCAATTCAGTTGTGCTAAACACAGAAGTGACCAAGAATGAGAAGGACATTGAAGTTGGTGATATAATCACGTTGAAAATAGAGGGCAAAGAAGATGAGTGGGAAGTCGTCGGCCTGGTAAAAGGCCTGCTGACCGGCCCTATCGCTTATGCCAACCGGCCTTATCTGGAGCGGAAAATCAACTCCGTTGGCCAGGCGGCCGGTATTCAGATCATTACCAACCAGCACGATACGGCCGCACAAGAGGAAATAGCCCGTCAATTACGCGAACATTTTGAGGGTGCTGGTTTTCAAGTATCTACGACCAGCACCACGGGCCAACTGCGTGAGAACATTGAGTTCCAGTTCAATCTGCTGGTAGTTTTTCTGGCAGTGATGGCTTTGCTTATCGCTGCTGTAGGTGGTCTGGGATTGACCGGAACGATGAGTATTAATGTGCTGGAGCGAACACGAGAAATTGGCGTTATGCGAGCGCTTGGTGCATCGGATGGGTCGGTATTGCGTATAGTATTGGTGGAAGGAGTATTTGTGGGCATCATTAGCTGGCTGTTAGGGGTGGCGTTGGCGTACCCTATCGGCCGTCTTCTGAGCGACATGGTGGGCAATGCTTTCCTGCAAAACCCCTTGGTTCATGTTTTTGCCTGGAATGGCGCATTGGTTTGGTTGGTGGCTGTGATCGCCATCGCTGCCGCTGCCAGCCTCTTGCCGGCGTGGAATGCGGCTCGTTTAAGCGTACGCCAAACCTTGGCTTATGAGTGATATTGTTGATCTGTTTGTTTGCAGGGTGGACAGCCATTGCCTGGCCGGCTAGCAATCTCTGCAAAGAGCAAATCATTTTTAGGAGCATGTAGATGAATTGGAAACGACTAATATTGGGAGTGGGTTTAGTCCTCGTTGTAGCTGGCGCAGCATACTTTGTGTATACGCGGTTTTTCGCTGCGCAGCCGGAACCGGAGACAGCCGCCGCTGCAGATGGGACGGATGACGTTACAGATCCATCCATCACCAGTTTGGGCGTGGTCTCTGCGGAGGGGCAGATTGTGCCGCTGCGCGATGCATTACTCGCTTTCCAAACTGGAGGGGAGCTAGTTGAGATTGCAGCGGAAACGGGAACCGTCGTCGCGGCCGGCGAACCCATCTTGAGACTGGAAAGCGCCGACCAAGAGATAGCCCTGGTCCAGGCGCAGGCAGCGATGGAAACGGCTAAGGCAAACTTGCAAACGGCGCAGGCAGGACTGCTGGCCGCGCAAACGGGTGAGCAGGCGGCAGAGGTCGGTCTGCAAGCGGCCCAAGTGGCGCTGGCCTTGGTCCTGGCTGAACCCACGGAAGCGGAAATCGCTCTAAGCGAAAGCGGTATAGCTTTGGCCCAAGCCGGTGTCGGTCAGGCTTCCGCTGGTCAAAGCGTTGTGTTGCAAGGGGCTCCGAGCTCGCAAATCGGGGCCGCCGAATCCCAAGTTCGCTTGGCCGAAGCACAGTTGTTACCTGTGCGCGATGCGCTGGACCTGTTGATACGTGAGGAAAGCAACGACGAAGATGCCCTGGCCCGGGCACGGCTAAATTATAATGCGGTGCTGGCCAATGTGAACGCAGCAAAGGCAGCACTGGAGGAAGCACGCTCTGGGGCCACCAGTGGTCAGCGCGTATCCGCCTTCGGCAGCGTAAATTCTGCGGCTGCCCAGCGGGACGCCGCCCAGGCCCAGTTGGATCAATTATTGGCGGGATCGCGCGAAGAGCAGATCACGGTGGCTGAAGCGGATGTGGCGCAAGCGGAAGCGGCTATTGCCGAATCGCAATTGGCGATTGTGCAGGCGGAATCGGCCGTCGTACAGGCGGAAGCAGGCGTTGCCCAGGCTGAGGCGGCTGTAGACTCGGCGCAAGATGCCCTGTCACGCATGACGCTTAACTCCCCATTTGATGGTGTCGTTGCGGACATCCAGGCCGAGTTAGGCGAGGTCGTGAGCAGCGGCGTACCCGTCGTTACCTTCGCCGATTTTGGCGGTTGGCTGGTTAAAACGACTGACTTAACCGAGCTGGATGTCGTGGAACTGAATGTCGGTGATCCGGTTGAAATACAGATCGATGCCATTCCGGGCGAGCGGCTAATAGGCACGGTGACCGACATAGCCAGTACATCGCAGTTGACGCGGGGCGATGTCACCTACGAGGTAACGATCGCTTTGGATGATATTAACAACCTGCCATTGCGTTGGGGCATGACCGTCTTTGTAGATGTCGACGTCGATCAGGGATAGCAGCGGAACAGAATATGAACACTGGGCGCACAAAGGTGGCGCCCCGGTGAGGTTAACATGAACATAAAACGGGACTTAATACTTTTGCTCTTATTGACGGTCGCGCTCTGTGTCGGCTTGGTAGCTTGCCAGACGGAGGAAGCGGATGAAGTGCAGGAATCGGCGACAGCCGTTTCGCCAGTCAGCGACGTGAACAGCCGTGCGGTCGGTGGCTTTTCCACGGTAACAGCCGAGGGAGAAGTGGTGCCCTTGAGCAATGCTGAACTTTCCTTCCAGATTGGAGGAAACGTGGCAGAAATCATGGTCGAGGCAGGTGACGATGTAAGCGCCGGGGACCCGCTTATGCGCCTGGACAGCGTAGCTCTGGAGAACGCCGTGCGCCAGGCCGAGGCAGGCCTTGCCGCTGCCAAGGCGTCTCAAAAGTCAGCCGAGGCGCAATTATCCGTAGCTGAGTCGGCGGTCGAGCGCGCCCAATCCGGTATAACGTCCGCCGAAGCGCAACTGGCCCTGGTGAAGGCGGGGGCGACGGAAGAGGAGCTGGCGGCAGCGGAGAAGAACCTTGCCGCGGCTGAAGCCTCTATCGTCGCCGCAGCCGGCGACCGGGATGCGTCCGTTCGCGTCAGTGATGCGGCCATTCAGTCCGCGCAAGCGCAGGTGGCCGCTGCTCAGGCTGAAGTCGATAGTTTGCAAAGGACATATGATGACATCATCGACGCTTGTTTCACATTGCCCGACGGCGACGAGATATGTCCACTCTATGGCCCGGTTGAAGAGCAAACACGGGCCCAACTGGAAGCGTTGAAAACTAACTTGCAGGCTGCCCAGGCCGCCGAGGCCGAAGCCCGGGCCGGTGCGACGCCGGCCGAGCGCCAGCTGGCCAATTCGGGCGTAGGCGTGGCCATGGCCCAACGTGACCAGGCCCAGGCCCAACTCGATTTACTGCTCGCCGGGGCGCGGGATGAGCAGATCCAACAGGCGGAAGTTGGTGTGGCTCAGGCAATATTGGCTGAAAAGCAGGCCCAGGTGGGGGTAACCCAGGAGGAAGCGGCCGTTACGCAGGCGGAAGCGGCTGTGACCAAAGCGGAGGCCGATTTGGAGGCGGCGCAAAAGGCGTTGGACCGTATGCTTTTGACAGCCCCCTTTGACGGGCAGGTGGGTGATGTCTTGACCGAAGTCGGCGAACTGGTCGGGCCAGAATTGCCAGTTGTACGCTTTGCTGATTTTGGGGGCTGGTTGGTGAAGACGACCGACCTGACAGAATTGGATGTGGTCGCTGTTAAGAATGGATTGCCGGCTGAGGTACGCGTTGACGCCTTGCCTGGCGAAGTAATCGATGGGGTAGTGACCGATATCGCTTCTGTTGCCTCTGTGGTGCGCGGAGACGTGACTTATGAAGTGACTATCGCTCTGGACGACAATGGCGAATTGCCCTTACGTTGGGGGATGACCGCTACGGTGGATATCGAAGCAGAGTCGTAGGCACTTGAACGGCTAACATCATGCCGATAAAGATGAAGCCCTGGCCTGATGGCCGGGGCTTTTTTGAATTCCTCGTTTCTGAATCAATTCTCGGCTCAAGTAATCGGAATCTTTGCTATGTCTTTGCCTGATCATAAAATATCGAAAATTCCCAGGAGAGAACAATTATCT
>JAACFF010000265.1 GCA_009937635.1 Chloroflexota bacterium | reverse complement strand
CTTAATGAATTGGTCCTATACTTAGCCTCACGGATGTGAAACTTGCAAACAGGAAAACGCCAAAATAGCGTATCTAATGTCGTTCTACTAGATGTAGGATTCTTTAAGGTTGACCATCACGTCTGATCTGAGTAGATTTGCGAAATTACTCAAGCATACTGGTCCTGTAATCCGCGGGGATACCAGTATTGGGTAATACTGGTATCCCAGACGGCTTGAACAGATTTTTAGTTCAACGAACTTGTCATAACCTCGCGACGCATGCCGGGATCATCTTGCTCTGGAAGATAACGCATTTCAGCTTCTTTAAGCTCTTCCGCATTCTGCAGACGAAATATCTCCTTCACTGAAACCACTTCAGGCTCAATGTTGACCAGTGTTTGTTCAGAGTAGATCTGCGCGGCCGTCTGCTGCATCGCTTTTATACTCGAGCGTAACAAATGATTAGCCCATATAACCATGCTCGCACCAAGCTCCCTAAACAAGGACGTGGGCGTGTTGTAATACATAGTTGGCACCAGCACAACCGGGCAGGTATCTTGCCATTCATCCATAAAGGAGACTATCTGATCAGCTGTGGCGATCTTGCTGTGCATTAAGATGGCATCGGCACCGGCCTCGTAATATGCTTGGGCACGATTCATTGCTTCACCCAAACCCCAACCGGCAATGAAGGCTTCGACACGAGCTACTACACAAAAATCAGGATCGGTTTGCGTATCCTTCGCGGCCTTAATCTTGCCCGAAAATTCATCGATCTCGGCCAGTGGCTGCTGTTCGCCATTGATGAAGGAATTCGTTTTCGGGAAGAGCTTGTCTTCCATGCACATCGCGGCTACTTGTCGCTGTTCAAGTTTTTGTACCAGCCGCCGAACGTTATTGAAGTTGCCGTAACCGGTATCCGCGTCCAACAGAATAGGAATTGTCGAGGCATCGCTCATAAGCTCCAGCACGTCAAGAACTTGTGTCCAACTCGCTTCGTTGTTGTCACGCACTCCCATGGAGGCCGATATGGCCAGGCCACTGCCCCAAATGCCCTTAAAGCCGGCCTCCTCCACGATCTTAGCACTCAGCCCATCGTGAGCCTCCATGATAAACTCAAGCTCATCCGAATGAAGCATCTGTTTAAATTGCGTGGTTTTCTTTTTCATTCCTTTTGTCTCCTAAAGAAATTATTTATCTTGTTTAAATTTTTACCAATCTGCGCCCTAACTCAGCCCGAATAAATCTTTGTTACCAATCCTACTCATCAATTTTTACCGTATGCACTTAAGGTCCGTCTTACGTCATTCACTCAACTCAAAATACTCGCTGTCATCAAAGCAAGAATCGTTGTGTGATGGCAGTTTTCAAAGGGCCCACCTATGTCAACGGATCTCGTTTTAACCTGCCGGCAATTGTAATTTTGGCCCAATGCCGGTCAATTGCTGACCGCACCCACAAATGCTGACGCTTATTATGTTATTCCTATGCCGACATTTGGGGAATAGTGGCGTTCGCTTTGGGCATAATGCCAACACGTGCTTTTGGGGGAAGCTGATCAACGGCTGTATCCAGCACATCTTGGAGGCTGGTTGCTGGTGTCAACAAAAGCTGCCGTACAAAATCCGGGTCCATCTCTGAAACCAGGAGGACATTAACCCGCGTGGCATCGCGAGCGATTTGAAATGCTTTATGTGGTCCGATCTGGAATTCCTGTTGGGCAAATCGAGCCAGCACCGTCTCATTTGAGTCGATCGCTGTGACCCAGCGCTCGTAGCCCAGGCTGCCTGTACCCTCGGGGCAGGCCGCGACCAAGATAACGGTACCACCATCACGCGTGATAAGGCTGGCATGAGCCAACCCTTTTTGCGCTTGGTAGACATTGATGTCTTTAGGATGTCCACCAGGAGAAGCGATGATCAGGTCATATTGGGCCGGCACCTTGGCTAAGCAAATCGCTTGCGCCAGGAGAATCCCGGCACTCATAACGGCTGTTGGTTCCCCAGCCACTACCTTTACGATCTCCTTCTTATCGTTAAGAATCGCGTTCAAGGCCAGGTGAATACCGATCATGCGGCCGATTTCTTCCACATCCTGTCGGGGTGGATTATGGTCATAGTGCCCCAATCTGGCAGCTTTGTCGGTCATCATAGCGTGGTTGTGGTTAATCGTGTTGCGTCCAGCCAAGCCAATGGCCGCACTCTTCGCGCCGCCCGAGAAACCTTGAAACTGGTGCGGTTCGATATTGCCCACCACGATGCGTAGGTCCGCGCGCAAGTAATCACGATTGATTCGCACAGGCGTACCCCGACCGGTGGCACCCAGGTTAATCAGATTATCAACATCGTCGCTGTCGTGGCACAGCACTGGATAGCGGGCAAGGATCTCATCTGGCAGGACCGCAGCAAATTCATCCCTGGTCATGGGCTGGTGGGTCCCGGTGGCGATGATTAGCTTGATGTCCTGCGCGGCTAAGCCTAGGCTTTCCAATTTCTTAAGTAGCGGTGGCAGCAGATATTGGTGGGGAACAGGTCGCGTTTTGTCGTTAATGGCGACGGCCGCTGTTTTCACGCCGCTGAAATCTTCCCAGCTCACTTTCCCCAATAGCCCATCCAAGGCACTCTTCACCGCTAGAAGTGGATCGGTAACGGCGGGATGAGGAGTCAAGGTGATCAGATCGGGTTTGTATTGTTCTGGGACAGATGCCGAAATAGAAGAACGGCCGTAAGGTATTGTGAATGTCGTCATTCCTAGGGAGGCGAGTGGTGAATCACACGACAAAATCGACTCACCATTCGCCATTCAAAATTTCTTAGATACTGACCCCAATTCGATGAATCGCAAAGCTATTATCGTCGCACAGTGCCTCCGACTTAGTAATACGGCCGTTGGCCACCGCCAATACCTCATCAAGAATCATCTTCCCACCATCTTCAATGGACATTTCGCCCCGAAGTATGCCGCTCACATCTAGATCGACAGTGTCCTGCATTAGTTCATAAGATTTGGCATTGCCGGTCACCTTTATCGTAGGCATGAGCGGATGTGACGAAGCATGCCCGCCTCCGGTGGAGAAAACCAGTACCTGGCAGCCCGCCGCGGCCATGCTGCTGATCGATTCAGCGCCATGACCTGGTCCGTACATCACATAGAGACCAGGCTCAATACCAGGTTCTTCAGCAACGTCCAGATAGCCTACAACTTCAGCATTACCGCCCTTTTTCACGGCACCCATGGACTTTTCTTCAATTGTCGTCAAACCACCGACCATGTTGTCACCAGTCGGCTGCGAACCACGTATGTCTTCACCACTGGCCAGGGCTCGTTGCTCCATATGATTTACCCCGGCGATAATTTGCTCAGCAATTTCTGGTGTACGCGCGCGGCTGGTAAGCCAATTCTCACAGCCCATCCACTCAGTACACTCAGCCAAAATACCGCGTCCACCTTCAGCAATAATCATTTCCATGCACACCCCCGTGGCCGGGTTTCCTGCCAAACCGGACGTGGTATCCGACGTACCACATTCTGTGCCGTAGAGTAATTTGGACACGGGAACGCGCTCGCGGCGCAAATCGCTGAGCAGGCGCGCATAATTGGCCGCATAACGGGTCGCCTGTTCCGTGGCATGAATCAGGCCACCTGCACCACGCATATTGACGACGGCCACTGGTTTGCCGGTAGAAGCGATATCGTCAGCCAAGTCATCAGCCGTCATACCTTCCTCGCGAAAATGTTCAACAATTACTACTGCTCCCACATTGGGATTGCGGGCAGACCCGGCTAGAAAGCGACGCGTCATGCGCAGATCAGGCTGCACCTGGCAGCGGCCTAATGGGTGGGTCAAGGGTACAGACCCGTATACCACATCCGATACACGCTCACAAACACGATTAGCATAAATCGTCGCCGATAAAATCAAAACATGATTGCGTACGCCGACAGACCCATCTGGGCGCACAAATCCCCAAAATTCAGACATTTTCTCATCTCCTCAAACTATTCTTGCGCGGCTAAATCACCGCGTCCGCGATTACTTTCCACATTATGAACATGAACATGATTACCGGGTTGGATATCCTCCGTGGCACTGCCAATACTTAGAGCATATTTTAACACCGTACCCCCCTTGGGAATGGCCTGGATAGCCACCTTATGTCCATAGGGAATCAAATCTTTAGTTTCAATTGCGGTTCCCATGACATCAACCATCGTTCCTTGAGGAATCTCGTCAGCGACGTTGGTGGCCACATTGTCACTTTCATCTATTACAAAAACTTGAATCGTCATCACTTAATTCTCCTAAAATTTGATACAACCTTTCCGGGTTGTGGGCGCAAGCTAGAAAACTTACACTGCTTCTCGACTGGCGAGCCCAACATCAACTGTCGCTCTATTCTCGCCTCATGCTACTTGTTAACTCAATCAGCCCATACCCCCAAGGGATATATGCTTTGTCTCCAAGAATGCTTCCATCCCTTCAATACCCAGTTCTCGTCCCCAGCCGCTTTCCTTAAAGCCGCCAAAGGGACAGTTGCTCGTTGAGGGTACGCCATCATTAATGCCGATAGTCCCCGCTTCCAATGATTCGGCCAGGCGCCAAGTACGCTGAAGATTGTTGGTGAAGGCATAAGCTGCTAGACCATATACGGTGTCATTGGCTTTGGCGATCACTTCTTCTTCAGTATCAAAGGGGCTGACGGCCGCAATAGGGGCAAAGATTTCCTCGTTCATACAACCGGCATCATCGGGCACATCAGCTAAGATAGTGGGTACCAAAAAGCTGCCCTTTTCGCCCCAACGCTTGCCTCCACACACTAATCTGGCGCCTTGGGCGACTGTATCGTCAATCATTTCCAAGGCGGTTGCTAAGGCTGGTTCATCAATCATGGCCCCAATTTCCACGCCTTCCTCCAGGCCCGGCCCGACCGGCTGCTTTTGCAATTTTGCATTAAAAGCACTCAGAAAATCATCATATATGGATCGTTCGACGTAGATACGGTTGGCCGCAATACAGGATTGTCCGGTATTGCGGAACTTGGCCATGAGCGTGCCATCAATGGCCTCATCCATATCCGCATCTGCAAAGACGATCACCGGAGCGTTACCACCCAGTTCCAAAGACAATCTGGTACAGGTTTTTGCCGCCCCTTCAATTAGACGCTTACCAACAGGCGTAGAACCGGTGAACGAGATTTTGCGGCAAATGGGGTTTTCCAACATTTCGCCGGCAATCTCTGATGCGCTCCCGAGTACCACTTGGAATACGCCAGGGGGCAAGCCTGCGGCCTCTACACATTCGGCGAAAAGCAGATTACACAACGGCGTCGCGCTGGCCGGTTTTAAAACAACGGTACAGCCGGCGGCCAAAGCGGGGGCTGCTTTGCGAATAGATAGGATCAGTGGGAAATTCCAGGGAGCGATAGCGCCGACCACACCAACGGGTGTTTTGAGAATCAAATGTCGTTTACCTGGCGCTTGGTGGGGCACAACGCGCCCATAAGCGCGACGCGCTTCTTCAGCAAACCAGCGCAAATGGTCGATAGTCCCGTTGACCTCTCCTTGACTTTGGGCCAAGGGCTTACCGTTTTCCCGTGTCATAATTGTAGCGATGTCGTCAGCACGTTTTCTTACTTCGTCAGCAATAGCTAGCAGAAAATCGCCACGCTGCATCCCGGTAAGTGATCGCCAAGCGGGCAAGGCTGACTGGGCATCTTCAAGCGCTTTGCGCACACCTGTCCGGTCCACAGTAGAGGCTTGGGCGAATACTTCGCCGGTAGCCGGATCGACCACGGCAATGGTTTCGTCGCTGGAAATCCATTGACCGTTCAGGTAGAGTGGATATGTTTTCATGAGTAGTTTTCCTTTCTTGACCAGGCACCAGATACTTTAGAAACGCCTGGAACCTGGATATGTATTAAAGCCATTTTGCGCCAGCTCTGACCTGTTCTGTCCACCAGGCAAGGTCGGCTCGCCAATGGTCACGAGCATCCGCCCCGACGTGCCAATTAGTCGCTTTGAGGGCGATAGCCCAGCCATCTTGGACGAATCCGCCCAGCAAGGCCAGCGCAAGTTGTGGTTCCCACCAGCTTTCAGAAAAGCGCGAACCAAGTTGCTGCGCCAATTGGCGCTTATAGATAGCGATGGCTTCTTCTTTGCTCACCGGCAAAAATACTGAATTGGTACCTAGTCCGCGGCCGAGTTCCACCGCCGGAGGCGCGTGAACAGCCAGTTGCCAATCCAGTAATATGAGACGTGAGTGTCCGTTTTGTTGCAATCCCTGGTTGGCATGCCGCCAATCACCATGAACCAATGTATGTGGGTATCGACTGAGGGCTTCAACCAATGGTGTAGAATCGTTTACTAGATCTAAAATAAGGTCAGCAACATCGGAGGGAACGGCCGTCTTTACCATTTCCCACCCTTCCACTATTCGTATGGGCACCTCATCCGTCCCATTTATCTCCTGTTTGCCTGTACGCAGAGAAAACATCGAATATGCATCCCTTAGCCGACATAAACCCAGATCTTGTTTAGATAATTCTGCCGACTTGAAAAAGGTGGCATGTAAGTCAGCCATGGCTTGCAGCATAAAGGCATTGCTAGCGATGCTAAATCGTGTGTTCGGCAGGAGCATCCCTGACACATCTCGTAACAAAATAGCCCAGCCATCCTTGTCTTTAGTACAGGCTATGATGGCATGATCGATTTGCGATGGCAGCTTGTCCAACAAGCCATGTGTCCACAAGGTTACTGAGCGACAATAGCGGTCATTGGTGACTCGCATCAACCAATCACTGGACAGAGAAACGTGCTTTAGGATAAGCTTTGTTCCCTGTCCATCGTTTATCTGAACTTGCTCAAGACGGCTGCCAGATTTGCTGTATTGAGCCAGGAGAGCAGATGTCGAGACGGACGTTACTGGCTCTCCCAATAACGCACTCAGAGTCTGCGGAGCCATCATCTCCGCCACCGAATAAAACAGTTGGTGCCTCATTCTAGCCCCGGCGCACTCAGCTCCACTCGCCGCTGAACTGCGGTAGATACTCGGCGAATTCAACGAGGAAATCATCCAAAATGGCCCGTGCGCGGTCGATGTCGTTCATCATAGGATCGAGCAGCAGTGCTTGCAACGCCAGCTCTTTGTCACCATGATAGGCAGCATCGACAACGAGAGAACTATAGCCTAATTCACGAAGACACAACTCGGCAATTCCTTCAGGCAACGGATCCATATTTAGGCCCTGGATCCCCATACCGGAGACCATGCCCGGAACCTCGACAATGGCGTCATCCGGCAAATTGGGAATGAGACCGTTGTTGAGTAGATTCAACTGGTGCATATAGGTGTTGAGGTTAAAGGTAACACCTTCGATGATTTCGGGTATCCCCTCGCTGCGCAAACCACGTAGCTCTTCCACAGACCGTTCGCCGGCGACGATGTCTTTGGCCTGTTGCAGGCGGTCAGCGCGCCGCTTGCGGTTACCATCAAAACTCTGCAATTCCAGGTTGTATTTCTCCCAAGGTTTGGTGATTGGATCGTGCGTCCACGGTAGAAACTCACAGAGATGAGAATCTCCTGGTGTAGGCATCAGACCAAAGATCTCGAAAATGTCCCGGGAGAGCGGCTCAAAATCGCGGCGGTAACCATTTAGCCATTTTTGCCGGATTGTTGGATATAAATCCTCGCCGGTGGCTCGATCGCGGATGTCGTAAGCCCAAGAAAAATGGTTTATACCGCACGCTTTGATGTCCAGGTATTTATAGCCGGCATCCATTACAGGACCTAGATATGGTTTGTTGTGGTAATTGGTGTGCAGGTTAAAGCCTGGTGGCACATCAACTCCATAACGGTCGGCGACTAGGGCCATAGCCATGGCGTAACCCCACAGCAGCTGGTGGCAGAGGCCAACAATTTTGACATCTGTATAACGCTGTATGGCCAGTGTCAGGCGAATCATTGGATTGACGAAGTTGAGATACCACCCTTCCGGACACAATTCTTCCATATCACGCGCGATGTCAATTAGTAAAGGTAAATTACGAGCTGTATGGGCAAAGGAGCCAGGACCGCTATTTTCAGCATATGGCTGACGCACTCCATGTTTAAGCGGTATGCGCCAGTCCTGCTCCCAAACAGTTTCGCGTGGACCAACCTGCACCGAGACAATAACAAAATCAGCGTCGGGCAGGGCAGCACGCCGTTCTGTGGTAGCCGTAATATCCGCCTTGGCTCCCCATTCGCGGTTCATAACTTCCGCCAGCGACGTCATCACCTCAAGATTGGGCTCGTTGATATCTACCAGTTGCAACTCAACACCTTGCAGGCGTTCAGAACGCAAGATGGAGGATAGCGCTTTAAGGCCAAAAACAGCACTGCCGGCCCCAATGTAGACAACTTTGGGTGGTTTCAAAGGTGTTATTTCCATGTTGAATTACCTTTTAGTTGAGTCCACACTTTGTCCCCATTATTCATAGTCCGTTTGGTCCCAAAAGCTGA
>JAACFF010000264.1 GCA_009937635.1 Chloroflexota bacterium | reverse complement strand
TTAGCAATGATTTGAAAGTACAGCCCATGGAGATACAAGGAGGTTCAGAATGAAGAGATATTTATGGATTTTATTGGTTGTGGTATTGGCCATCGCCGTTGCCGGCTGTGCTGGGGCCGAAGGCGCCCAGGGTCCAGCAGGACCTGAAGGGCCCGCCGGCCCGGCAGGGCCTCCTGGACCGGAAGGCCCGGCTGGACCTCCTGGACCGCCCGGAGAAGCAGGTCCGGCAGGGCCTGAAGGGCCAGCAGGAGCGGCTGCAGAAGCTGCACCCGGTTTTGAGCCACCTGCTTACGTTGGTGCTGCAGCTTGCGCGGAATGCCACCAGGAGACCTACGATGTCTTCAACAAGAGTGGACATCCCTTCAAACTGAATAAGGTTGTCGATGGCCAGCCACCTGAATATCCCTATACAGAAGTGGTCGATGTCCCCGAAGGGTATACTTGGGATGACATTGCTTATGTGATTGGCGGTTACAACTGGAAGGCGCGCTTCATCGATCAAGACGGGTATATTATTACCGGCGATGCGGATGCCACAACCCAATACAACTTCTGGAACGAACAGTTGGAGATGGGTGACAACTGGGTGGCCTACCACGCTGGAGAAGAAAATAAACCTTACAACTGCGGCACCTGCCACACCACCGGGTACAACCCGGAAGGTAACCAGGACGACCTACCTGGCTTAATTGGCACCTGGACAGAAGGCGGCATTCAATGTGAAGAATGTCACGGTCCGGGCAGTGCTCATGTAGAGTACCCACGATCATTTGCAATGAATATCGACCGGAGTGGCGATGCTTGCGGTGATTGTCATAGACGCGGCGCACAAGAGACCGTAGATGCCAGTGGCGGCTTCATCAAGCATCATGAACAATATGAAGAATTGTTCCAAGGCAAGCATGTGACCATTGATTGCGTGATTTGCCACGATCCCCATCAGGGTGTCATACAGCTGCGGAATGAAGGCCTGCAAACAACGCGCACGCAGTGTGAAAACTGCCATAAGAACGAGACACGTGTGCAGAATAACGAAACCCATGTGGAACTGGACGTAGCCTGCATTGACTGCCACATGCCCAGGGTTACCAAGAGCGCTTTGGGTGATCCGGAACGGTTCCAGGGTGACATTCGCACCCACTTGATGGATATTGACCCATTCCAGGTTGGCCAATTCAACGAAGAAGGCGACGTGGCATTGTCTTCACTCTCGTTGGACTTTGCCTGCCGTGGGTGCCACAACGAAGTGGATGGAACCACGAAAACGGATGAGGAATTGATCAACGCGGCGTACCAATACCATACGCCGGAAGAACCGCTTCTTCCTTAGTTGGCTCCTGAGCGAACCTTAAGGGAATTTACTTTAGTAGGTTAAATCACAAGCCAGGCTGATCAGACGATCAGCCTGGCTTGTGGTGGTTATGAGGATGAATATTTGAGTAATGGCGGCACCTTGCGTTACACTTTATCTATGAACGAAATCCTGCAAGAATTCTTCGGCCGTAACACTGTCCTCGTCTATTTCGTTTATGGACTGGTCTTTTTTCTTCTTGGGTTTGCCATTGCCTTACAATCACGGCAGCATACGCGGTTAGAAATAGCACGCAGTCTCAAATGGCTAGCCGCCTTTGGCATCATTCACGGCATTCATGAATGGGAGGTCATAATCGTTCCCTTCCAGGCAATGTACGTAAATGATGCTACGATGACTCTTTTTCTCACCTTGCAGCTGGTTTTGTTGGTCGTGTCGTACTTCTGCCTGTTCCGCTTTGGGGCCGATCTGCTGAAAGATAGATGGCCCTGGCTCATTTACATACCGTATCTGATCGTGACTTTTTGGGTGGTACGTTTCTTCGTTCCGAGCTTGTTAAATGACAGTTGGTCGATTTCCTGGCAGCGTGCCGCATCGATTTGGGCCAGGTACTTATTAGGGTTTCCTGGGGCGATGTTGGCCGCTTATGGACTACATTACCAGGCAAAGCGACAAATCAAGCCGCTCAACCTGCCCCATATCTACCGCATGTTTCAAATAGCCGGAATCGCTCTTGGCGCTTATGCCATCTTAACTGGGTTAGTAGTGCCGCCAGGAGATTTTTTTCCGGCCAACATCATCAACAGCGCCAACTTGGTCACTTTAATAGGAATTCCGGCCCCTGTTTTTCGCTCCCTGGCCGGGCTGGTGATCACCTTCAGCGTCATCCGCGGTTTGGAAGTCTTCGACGTAGAAGTAGATCGGCAATTCGAACAGATGGAGATAGAACGCAACCTGGTAGCGCAACGAGAGCGTATAGGGCAGGAATTACACGATGGCGCGATACAGCAAGTGTATACGGCCGGGCTTATCATCGAGTCGGTACGCAATAAGGCGAATGATCCGGTGCTGGATCAACGCCTGGACAGCGCCATGTCAGCCATGAATGAGGCCATCGCCGGGCTACGTTCGTACATGGACAACTTGCGGGCTGGAGAGACTCCGGTGAGCCTGGTAGATGGATTACGTGAACAAACTGAAGATGCCCGACTAACAGTGCTTATGCAAGTAAAGGCGGACCTTATATTAACCGAAAAAGATACCATGAGCCCAGTGCGTACAGGCCGGGTGTTGGCAATTGTTAGCGAGGCGCTGGCTAATGTAGCCCGCCATGCACAAGCGCAACAAGTTTCCGTGAAGGCACAGCGCCAGCAGAATGATTTTTTGTTGACGATCGAAGATAACGGCCGTGGCTTCAATTCAGGGGCAAATGGACATGGTTACGGCTTGCGCGATATGCAGGATCATGCCCGCTTATTGGGCGGTGAGCTAGCCATTGAATCGGAACCGGGGCACGGCACCCGGATTCTGCTAATGGCCCCTTGGGAGGAAGGCTAATGGACAAAATCAAGGTGCTATTGGTCGACGATCACGCCGTGGTAAGACTGGGGCTGATGGTTCTGGTGGAAGATATCCCTTGGATTGAAGTGGTGGGAGAAGCAGGTACGGCCGCTGAAGCTGTGACAGCTACAACCACCTGCCAACCCAATGTCATTCTGATGGACATCCGTTTGCCCGATGAAAGCGGCATTATCGCCTGCCGCACTATCACCAGCCGTTGGCCCCAAACCCGGGTCATCATGCTCACTTCTTACAGTGACGACGCCCTGGTCATGCAGGCCTACCAGGCAGGCGCCTGCTGCTATATCCTTAAACAGGTAGGAAACCAAGCCCTGATCGACGCCCTGGAGAAAATGCGGGAAGGCAAATTAGACCTTAATCTTGCTAACACGCAAGAAGCCATCGCCCAACACCATCAAAATTTGCGGGCAAGAAGTGGTGACACATTCAAAGATCTCACACAGCGTGAAATGCGGGTACTGTTAGCCATCACGGAGGGTAAAACCAATACTGAGATTGCTGACGACTTGCTGGTATCTGAACAGACGGTTTGTAATGATATCAACACCATCATCTCCAAACTGAGAGTTGATAACCGGTTTGAAGCTGCCATCTATGCCCTGCGTAATAAGATCCAGTATTATTTGCCAGAAAAATAGAATGCAGTGACACAAACCTCCATTCGTCTAGGGTTGCGCGAAAACTGGCAGCAGTTTACGCTGCTGATCATCGTCAATGCCTTTGTGGGGGCAATGGTGGGACTAGAACGTACCATTGTTCCCTTACTAGCCGCCGAAGATTTCAATTTAGTCTCACGCACGGTCATCCTCTCTTTTTTGATCAGCTTCGGCGTGGTCAAGGCCATTACCAATTTATTTGCCGGGCGATTGGGCGATAAGGTCGGGCGCAAGCCCGTGCTAATTGTTGGGTGGCTGATCGCCTTGCCGATTCCCATCCTCATCATTCTTGCGCCTAGTTGGGGCTGGGTGGTTTTTGCTAATGTGCTGTTGGGCATTAACCAGGGCTTGTGCTGGTCCACAACAGTCATTATGAAAATAGACCTGGTCGGCCCCAAACAGCGGGGCCTGGCTATGGGTTTGAATGAATTCGCCGGGTACCTGGCGGTTTCACTATCAGCGTTGGCTACAGGCTACATAGCGGCGACATATGGCATACGGCCGTACCCCTTTTATCCCGGCTTGCTGTTCGCAGCTCTAGGATTGTTGCTGTCGGTTTTCTTTGTGCGCGAGACACGGCCGTATACACAGCTTGAAGCGCAAACAGCGCCTGCGGCAAACAGCGAGCAAGAGGAACATCTTTCATTCAAAGCGGTCTTCCTGCTCACAAGCTGGAAAGATAAGACGCTGTTCTCCATCAGCCAGGCAGGGTTGGTCAACAATCTGAACGATGGCATGATATGGGGATTGCTGCCGCTTTTCCTGGCCGGATATGGGGTACCGCTAAAGCGGATCGCCATTTTGGCGGCCATGTACCCGGCTGTGTGGGGCATCAGCCAGCTATTTACTGGCGCTCTCAGCGACCGGATAGGTCGCAAATGGTTGATTGCCAGTGGCATGTTTATGCAGGCGGTGGGCATTGGCTTGGTGGTGATCGGCCGTTCCTTCGGCGTCTGGCTGGCTGGCGTGTTTCTGCTGGGGATGGGTACAGCCATGGTTTACCCAACGCTGCTGGCGGCGATCTCTGATGTGGCCCACCCCGTATGGCGCGGATCGGCCGTAGGTGTTTACCGTTTATGGAGGGATCTCGGTTACGCTATCGGGGCCTTGATGGCTGGCGTGATTGCCGACGCCTTGGGTATTCCAGCAGCCATTGCCGTTATTGGCGGTCTAACCTTGTTTTCCAGCCTGATTGTAGTTGGCGTGATGCAAGAAACCTTGCCTGAGAAAGGCATCACCTGAAGCCCACGTCTGGTAGAGCTCTTGAAAATGATGGATAATTCTGGTCTATTTGCCTGTGGCCAAATTCGATACTGGTCCGGGAACATAAGCCGCGTGCTTTGTCAGATTGGTTCTACCCAATATGGCGGATATCAAACAATGTAATCCATATCATCCCGGATCACACGTGGGTGCGGGATTTCGGCCCGCATGCGCAGCCCACCTTTGGTCTGATTTTGCAGGCTGAGCCGCCCTCCCATAAGTGCTACCCGTTCGCTGATGCCCAACAACCCATAGTGACCTGAGGGGCTTAGCGACGCCAGATCGAAATCTTCCCGCAGACCATTACCATCGTCAGCAAGAATCACCAGCAGCATACGGGGGGAGGAATGTTTGAGAGAGATGTTTATAGAGGTAGCATTGGCGTGCCGCCAGGTATTGTTTAACCCTTCCTGGATGATACGGAAGATGGAAAGTTCGATGGCTTCTGGCAGACGGCCGAATTCTGCATCAAGATCGAGGTAGGCCTGAATGCCGGTACGCCGGCTCCAATCATGCACGTAGGATTGTAGAGCGGCTCCCAAACCCAGGCTATCAATGGTGGGCGGGCGTAAGTCGCTGCAAATGCGACGTAAATCCTCTACGAGGTCACGAATATTAGCGCGCACATCGGCGAAGTTTTCAGCCAGCGCAGGGGAGGTTTGCGCGCTGGTCTCGAAATCCTCTAACTGGTAATTAAGGCTGAGCAGATCCTGGATCATCTGGTCATGTAACTCACGGGCCAGGCGCTTGCGCTCCTGTTCGCGCTCTGTCAACAAACGGCGTTGGGCATCTTGCAGAGCCAGGTTGGCACTGTCCAGCGCTTTGACCTGATCCGCCAACTGGTCGACAAGCTGGCGGTTGATGAGATCACGCGCTTGCAGGTCTTGTTCTAGCAAACGCTGGTTATGGCGCAGTGTTTCAGCCTGGCGGCGAGCACGATAGTAACTGTCCAAGGCCCAAATGACGGGGGTGCGCTGCTGGCGGCCCGTCGTCCCAATAAGCGCGGCGACGACCTCTTCACGATTGGTCTCATCGCTGCGCAGGTCGGCCGTTATCCGGCCCTGGCGCAACACAACAATCCGGTCGGCCACGGCGAAAAGGTGATCGAGATTGGTGCTGCTGAACAAGACGGCCGTTCCTTCCTGTTGCCAGGAAGCAATAAGCTCCAACAACTTCTCCTGGTATGGATGACTCAACAGCAGGCTGGGATCATCGACCAGGCGCAGCCTTGCCGGATGGGCCATCGCCTGGGCGATGGCCACCAATTGACGCCGTTCGCTGGTCAAGTTTCCTACTTTCTCGTACAGGGAGGGCAGATCGGCATCAAGCATATTCAGCAAGCGGCGTGCCTCTAAGTCCATCTTGCGCTGATCGGGGAGTCTCACCCACTTGCCCAGTAAACGCCGGTTTAGCTCATGTCCGAGGAAGATATTGCTTGTAACGTCGAATTGATCGGCCAACTCAGGCTCCTCGTGCACAATTCCTATCCCCAACTGTTGGGCCTGAAAAGGATACTGCACGGTCTGGCCATCAAAATACATACGGCCGTGGTCTGGTGTTTCAAGACCCGCAATCACTCTGGTTAAGACCGTCTTACCGGCACCACTGTTGCCAGCCAATCCCACCACTTCACCGGGGAAGATATCCAGGTTTACATCTTGCAAAGCGACTAAACTACCGAACTGTTTGGATATTCCGGTTACTCGCAATAAAACAGGCATGGCTCAAGCAATATTATCGTCAATGATCTGGTAAAGCGTGGCCGCATCCAGATCCTTCTTATCTAAGAATGCCGTTGCCCCGGCTTGTAATCCTCGCCGATGGAATTCACGATCCGGGTAAGCGCTGATCAATATGACGCGAGATGAAGGCGAATGGGCCTTGATACGTCGCGTACATCGAATACCATCTTCCTCCCCTAACACGACATCCACAAAAGCGATTTTGGGGGCTACTTTTTTGGTCAGGTGAATCGCCGCGGTCGTATTTTCCGCCTCATAAATCATAGCTTGTGGATAGGCACGGCCGATCATCCGCCGCAACTGTCTCCGATAGCGCTGGTTGTCATCCAAGAGCAAGATAGCCACACGCTCGGCGCGCGGTGAGTCATCAAGATGTTCCTGGCTGCTTGATTCACCCATGCGAGCAATGATTTGCGGATGGTCGCGGATGTAGCTGGCAGCTTCCAGGCGACTCTGTACTCCCAGCTGCCGGTACAGTCGCGTCAGGTGGTTTTCGATGGTTTTGACGCTCAATTCTAGATTGCTTGCCATGGTCCGGTTATCAAATCCCTTGGAAAGCAAAACCAGAATATCTTGCTGGCGAGGAGATAAATCAGGTGTCTTGGCCAGTCGTTCGGGTGCCGGCTGCAACAGCTTTTCCAGCAAAGGGCTGGAGATCCATCGCTCGCCTGCTGAGACTCGCTCCACTGCCAGTCGCAGGTCACTCATCGGCTGATCTTTCAAGTGATAACCATCTACCCCTGCGCTTAGTAATCCTTGTACATAAACATCATCGTCATAGGCACTGACAACCAGGATACGCATTTGAGGGTAACGTGCACGTATTTGACGTATGGTCACTACCGGCTCAAAATCTGGCATCGTAACGTCAATTAGTAAACAATCCGGTTGAAGTTTCTCTAATGCATCAATCAAGTCTGGTCCGTTTCCCACCTCACCGACGATTTCCAGATAGGGCAACTCCTTGAGGGCATTACGTAACCCGGCGCGAACAAGCGCATGGTCATCTGCCAGTAATGTCCGTACGATTTTCATGGAAGTATTATGCCATCTCCTATGTCTACCGCCTACTCTCAACCCGTTCAGGCCTATTAGGGGATTTCCCCTAGCCAAATTAGGGGAAATAGGGGTGTTCATTTGTGCAATTGTATGGTATTTATGGGCAATAACTAAATGCTGTCGATCATCAGGGGACGCAGTTTATGCAATCCGTGCGAATTTGTTCCCAACACAAGCGAGGTGATGCCACAATAACAGATTTCCTGAACCCTTTTTTCCCGTAAACCTATAAGTTGTTTTTCAAGTATAAATATTAGTTTTCTTAAAGAGAGGAAAAGAAACATGAAACGTTTTAGTTGGATTTTATTATTGCTATTTGTGATGATCTTCGCCCTAGCGGCTTGTGGCGGAGGCGATCAAGCACCTGCAGAGGAGCCTGCTGAAGAAGCACCTGCAGAGGAGCCTGCTGAAGAAGCACCTGCAGAGGAGCCTGCTGAAGAAGCACCCGCGGAGGAGCCTGCTGAAGAGGAAGCCATGGAAGAAGGCAGCATCTGGGTCTTGTTACCCGACAGCGCCTCCTCCGCTCGCTGGGAGACCGACGACCGTCGTTTCTTCGAGCAAGCTTTCGAAGCAGCCGGCGTTGAGTACAACATCGTTAATGCCGAAGGCGATTCGCGCACGCAGCAAACCCAGGCGGAACAGGCCATCACCGCCGGCGCCAAGGTTATCTTGCTCGTCAACCTCGACTCCGGTTCCGGGGCGGCAATCATCGCCCAGGCCCGTGACGCCGGCGTGCAGGTCGTGGATTATGACCGCCTGACTGTTGAAGGTCCAGGCGCCGATGTCTACGTCAGCTTCGACAATGTCCAGGTCGGCAAGACCATGGGCGACGTGCTCGAGCCACTGATTGATGCCCAGGAAGGCACCCCAGAAGT
>JAACFF010000032.1 GCA_009937635.1 Chloroflexota bacterium | reverse complement strand
TAGTCCAGGTGCAGAGATAAGGGATGAAATCACGTTTCAGGTGAGTGGGGATTACAGTTCCATAAACGTTCGCAGCGGACCCGATAACTCGGCATTTTCTGTGGTTGGCTATTTATTTGCCGGCGATCTTGTTCAGGTAGTGGCTCGGACTCGCGGGGGAAATTGGTACCTGGTACAGTTAAACGAAAACATAAGAGGATGGGTAGCTTCAAGTCTTTTGATCCCAATTTCTGTAAGTTCTACAGACGTGCCGATCGCTGCAACTGTCCCGCCCGTGCCTGTTGTGAGAGCTACCAGTACGCCAAGGCGTGCCGCTACACCATCGTTTCGACCGACGATCTTTCCTACCCCCAACATCATTGCGCCAACACCAGCGTCAGGTTCTCAATCAAGTCTAGGTCCCACACGAACACCTGATGTTTCCTCGGTTCCAACAGTACCTGGCACGTTTTTTATGTTCATCCCTCCAACCGAAGAACCTTAGCAAATAGCAACATAGGTTGAGTAATTCATGTATTATGATTGATCTGGGGTCATGGAAGATCTCCTTATTTTTTACCGAGTTGGCATTCCGGAACGCTTCCAGGAGATCATCCCTCCACGGAAGTTCTTAACGTTATCATACCCTAGGCGACTCATTTGCTCGCAAGCTACCATGCTGCGATTTCCAGATCGGCAAATAAAAACAATGGGTTGATCCTCCGGCAATTCCTTCATACGCTGCATCAAGGCCGGCAGCGGAAGCAAACGTGAACCGGCGATACGCCCGTCGTGCTCATATTCATGCGGTGAACGTACATCCACAAGAAGTAAATTATTATCGTGTTGAATTAGATCTTGTAGTTCATAGGCATCCACTTCCGGGATGCGTGATGCAACGCGTGATCCAAAGAATGATTGCAGCATATCTTCCCCTTTTGATTAGGTGCCAGAACGTGCGCCTCTTCCATGATCTGGGAATGAATCCCATCCAATAGGAATTCAATACCGGTCATAAATCGGCTTAATTCCTGTCAATTCTCATATTCTTGCTCTAGACAGCCTCCTGCAGCTTGGTCAAAAGCATCGGCTCCGGCGCAGCACCCTCCATATGTACCGTCTCGTTTATAACGGTTCGTGGAACACCGTAAACTTGATATTTGTTAGAGAGGGCTGGAAACTCAATCGCCTCTACCATATCAGCGCGAATCAGATCGCTCTCCACGGCCAGCCTATGGGCCAGAATGACTGCAGGTGGACAATATGGGCAAGTTGGCGTTACAAATACTTGCAGATGGATAGGGCTTTCCAAGCTAGCGACCCAATCTCGCGTCTCGGTGGACAAACCAGAATCGCCGGAGCTGACCAACAAGATATCGGTAATTAACGAACTAAACTCATAGCCAGAAGGTATGCCAAAATATCGAATGCCATAATCCTTGGGCTGTTCGCCACCTTGTATCACAGCGATTGCAGGGATCTTGTCAATATTGTATTGCTCCGCGATCTCACGATCACGCACGAGATCAAAAACCTCAGCTGAAAGGGATTGCGACAGACTGGCAATTTCTTCAACCAAGGCGCGTGTCTCACGACAATACTGGCATTCCATCTCCTGAGTAAACATCACAAGTTTAACCGGGTGTTGAAGTTTGCTGAATTCTTCTTTTAATGCTTGGCGATCTTCTTCCTTTAACAAAGTCATTATTACACTCCATAGTAAGAGCCAAACATGTCAATAGTGCGTGTTTGACTGTAGGTTATCTTTAACCCAAGAGTAACTCGTATTGGTAAGTGCCGTATAAGAGGTATGTAATGATCTGGTAAGGGATCTTCATCCATCGCCAACTTTTCCATTAAGATAGTCGCTGTTAAGCAACTACGTATCCGTAATTTACCGAATCTTTAATGTGTGTAGTTGTGGGAGAATTCGAAATGAAGCGTTTGAAAATCTTATTGCCTTTATTCCTGTTGGCTTTGGTCCTTGTAGCTTGCGGAGGGCAAGCTGCCCCCGCCGTAGTGTCTGAATTTGCCGAACCCGATATCAATCTTGAGGATCTGGCTAAGGATTTAGACGTGCAGACTGTCTACGATCTCAAGGATCATAGGGACGTATATCTGCTAGATGTGCGTGAGCAATACGAATACGACGAGAAGCACATTCCAGAAATCAACTTGCTACCCATGAGTGAGGTTCAGAATCGCCTGGACGAAATACCCGCCGACAAAGAGGTGATACTGACCTGTCGCAGCGGAAATCGAAGTAGCCAGGTGGCGCAATTCCTGCAACAAAACGGCTATGAAAATGTTCACAACATGAGCGGGGGCATAATCGCCTGGGAAGAAGCTGGATATCCGGTTGACCGGTAAAATAAATCCCCGTAGATTCACGAGGAATCTGCGGGGACAGCTCCCAATTTATATGCAGCTATCTGCTGTTTTCGCCCTCAGCATATTCTCATTTCACTTGGTTTAATCAAAAACGGGCAGTCCGCTAGGTACGGATTCCGGCACCAGGTGGCTTAGGTCAACTGCTGAAGGGGATGTCTGAGCATAAAGAAAAGCCATCAGTTGATTGAATTCCTCGTCAGATAATTGTACTGGCTTCTCTATCAGCGGATCCAGCGTGGACAACATTTCCCACATCAAAGCGCCATCTAAATGAACAACTTCTTGGAAGGGTTCAGGCAACTGCGATGGATCATAGGCTCTCAAGCTGGCCTCCGGATTCAAATGATGGCGCACAACGTCTTCTAAGACCATGTAGGCACCGTTATGCATCCAGGGACCGGTAAGAGATACATTGCGCAAAGGTGGCGTGCGGAAAGCGAATTTGTCTTGCTGATCCTTTGTTTCCAAGTAACGGCCGTAATCAATGCCTCCTTCTTGTTTGCCCGGACCCAACTGTGGCACTCCGATATTGTGAAATTGTTGGTCTGTCATCAAACTACCTGAATGACATTGACCGCAGCCCGCCTCCCCGTAAAATAGCAGCGCACCTTTCTTGGCCTCGGCTGACATGGCATCTAGGTCGCCGGCGAGATAGCGGTCCCAAGCGCTATCGTCAAATGAAAAGGCGGCGATCTCATAAGCTGCAATAGCGTTTGCTGCGTGCTCGAAGCCTAATTCTTGTTCTGTTATGTCTGGGTAAGCGGCTGCAAATAACCGTCCATACTCCGGAATGGCCAGCAAGCGGTCCATAAGAGCATCCCAGATTTGAGTGACCTCACCATCCCCAACTAAAGCAATTTCGTTGATATTCTGCGCGCGTTCTTCTAGCTCAAGCCAAAGCCCGTTCAACTCGCTGCCCTTGCTGAGCACGATGGGCTCGTTGTCATAGGTCTCACACATATCGCCCGACCGCCCACGCATCTCGTCACGGGAAGTGGGCGGAAACATGGCTTGCGCCGCCAAAGGACTGTCCAGTTCTAGTGGCAAATCGCCACCGGCTGGAGACTCCAGAACATAGGTCCCGTGCGATGCGACACGGCCGTCCCAAAACATCGTCCGCCACTCCGGGGCGCCGCGGTTAAAGATCTCCGGTGCGTTGCGCGGAATTAACTCCCTTCCCTCACCGACGGCACGTGCTGTGCCCAAGCCGCGGCCACCAGTGCCAAATGAAACCGGCAATCCATCACCGCCATGCAACAGAGGGTGGTGGCATGTCGAGCATGCTGTGTCACGGTTTCCACTGATTTCCTTATCAAAAAAAAGCGCCTCGCCAAGCGCAACCTTTGCCTTATCGGGCATAGGTCCCAGATCAATCGCAGTTACATTTGCTTCGAGAACAACCTGTTCAAGTTGTTTGTCCAGTGACGATGAAAAAGGGATAACACTCGCCACGTCTAAATTTGCAACTAAAAGCACAATCCCAAAGACTCCGAGAGCAACAACGGCAAATAACGCAATAATTGATACGAGAATCGTCGAATAGAACCAGGGCGACCGTTCCATCAACGCACCTCCTCACAGATAATGTACGCTAGCTTACATAAGCGCCATCTCATTATAACCTATATGATCAATAAATGATGCTCCACTTAGAGAATTTACGATAATTTCCCGTATTAATTGGAGCGAAAAGCCGAAATTTAAGAGATTTAGGGCCTGTTCTGAAAATTATGCGGCCAGAGGCAGCGTAAAAGAGAAGGTGCTCCCATAACCCACTCCTTCACTTGCGGCGGTCAGCTCCCCGCCCATGGCCCACGCAAGATGGCGCGAAATTGTCAGGCCAATCCCGCTTCCTCCACTAGAACGCGCGCGAGATCGATCAGCGCGGAAAAAACGCTCAAAAAGATAGGGGAGTTGCTCCGGGTCGATGCCTATGCCACTATCCTTCACGGTAGTGCGTGCAAAGTGATCTTCGAGGGTGACTCTGAGAATAATTTGGTTTCCTTCAGAAGTATAGGCCAGGGCGTTACCAACCAGATTGAGTAAGATTTGGGTAACACGATCAGAGTCGGCATAAACGAGAACCGGCCCGGAGGGAACCTCCACCCTGACATCTACAGCTTGTACGTGCCATTGGGGCTGCAGCTGGGCGACTACCTGCCGTATCACTGTTCCCATATCAAAAGAGCCCAAGTTGAGCGCGATTTGGCCTGCCTCAACCCTAGATAACGTCTGCAAATCATCAACCAGGCGCCGCATACGGCGCACTTCATGGGACATCATGACCATGGTTTCCTGATCGGCTGGGAAAAGCCCATCCATCATACCTTCCAAGTACCCTGCCAAACCGGTCAACGGCGTTCGTAATTCGTGGGAAATATCGCCAATGAGGGAAACGCGTGTCTGCTCCACTCGAGCCAATGCAGCGGCCATTTCATTGAAATTTGTAGCTACTTGAGCCAACTCGTCGCTCTTGGGAACAGGTATACGTTCGTCGTAGTGCCCTCCAGCGATGCGACGGCTGCTCCAGGCTATCTGTCGCAGGGGTCTTAATATCTCACGCATTAATAACAAGCTAGTACCAATGCCCGCGAAGAACGCGCATACAGCAGCCACTAACAAGGCGGAGCTGACGGAGCTCTGAAACGTATCTAACAGCTCAGTCGCGATCGCAGCCGTCTCTACGGAAATATCCTCAACTACACCCACATCACTTAAATCGGCCAGAACCTCGTCAATACTGATGGGAATGATTGTGCGTACTGCTATAAAGGCCATCAATAACATCGTGGCCACACCTACCAAAACCACGACCATATTGGCAGCTACAATCCGCCACTTCAATTGACGCCAAAATGTAATCACACGATTTACAACCCTATTTTGTCTCACACGTCTTTAGGAGTGTCAACAAATTTATAACCAACACCGCGTACTGTCTCAATTAATGAGCGTCCGGTGACCTGTTCAAGTTTACGTCGCACCTGACCTACGTACACATCCACCACGCGTTCGTTACCAAAGAAACCGACTCCCCATACGCGATCGATTAATTGATCTCGTGTTAGCACGCGTCCGGCGTGACGGACTAATTCCAATAAGACATTGTATTCGGTATGGGTCAGATCCAAGAGTGTATCTGCAGCATACACCTCGTATTTTTCCGGTTCTATCCTAACATCAACAAAAATCAGGGCTGTCGAGGCTATTTTATCACCTCGTCTGCGACGCAAGATAGCTTCTACGCGAGCCACAAGTTCGCGTGGGCTAAATGGCTTCGTTAAATAATCATCAGCACCAATTCTCAAGCCGGTTACACGATCTGCTTCCTCACTACGTGCCGTCAGCATCAGAATATAGACGTCAGATTCCTGACGCAGTCTCACCGCTACTTCAATGCCATCCATACCAGGAAGATTAAGATCGAGGACTACCAGATCCGGTCTCTGTTTTTCTGCCACCCTCAAAGCATCCGCCCCACTTTCTACGCAAACAACCTGAAAGCCAGCGTTTTCCAGATAGGTACGCACGATAGTCTGAATACTTTTTTCGTCTTCAACGACCAGTATCTTTCCTTTCACTATTCGATGTTCCCAACCTCCCAAATTGCAGACATACTCTCGAAGCATTAATACCCATGTTGAATCCGATGTTTTCCTTCTTGTCTGGCTAACATTATATCTCAATAGTGCTTCTTTCCATTTGTACTTTAAAGAACCCGCGCTGAAAGATTTCCGCGCACCTTGCGCGCGCTACTAGACAAATGCATAATCTACTCATGGTTATGTCTTCAGAAAATAGCAGGCAACATACATTTTATTTGTTAGTTCTGTTTCGTTGGCTAAGTCTCATTCCGCCCCTGGCAGCATTGCTGTTCGCAACAGAGATAGGCATGGATCAGGCCCGTCTGATCGCTGCTTTCTTTTGCGCAATTGCAGTCAATGTGATCATTTCGCTGTTTGCTACATCGCTCAACCACGCGCTGGAAAGTCATCCTTGGATTCTGGGCCTGGATCTGCTTTTTGTAGGCGGCTTACTGACAATTACTGGTGGCTGGCGCAGCCCTTATTATCTCTATGTACTCAATCCGTTACTTGCCGCCGCATTCTTCTTTCAGGTGCGAGGCGCCATCCTGGCTGTAAGTAGCTTTTTACCTGTTTATTTCGTTGCCGTCCTGCTAGATGTGACCCTATTTGACGGCGCCAATCCGCAATGGATGGTCATCGTTGTTTTTTGTGTCGGTAGTTACCTGATAAGCGTTGCCATGGGCTATGTTTCCTTAGTATTGGCCCAATTACAGTCAACTCAAGACTCACTATACCGGGCCCATAGCGAGCTTGCGGTCTTACACGAATTGAGTACGTCGCTGCAACGCTCTGCGAATATGGAAGACGTTCAGAAGAAGGTTCTAGGCGCGATAACTCACCATCTTGGGTTTCAACGGTCAGTTATGGGTCTAGTGGACCAGCAGGAGCAATCGATAGGCAACTGGCAAGCTAAGGATCGTGAATACGAGCAGCCGGTAATGCTTGTCAATGTGGGCCCGGTATCTTTGCAAGCTGAAGACAACCTCATAGCTCAGGCTCTCTCAGCTGGACATATTGAGCGCTTCAACATGGAAAGGCGCTCTATTACTTTTTCGGAAGATGCTGATACGAATGTCGGCGAACCGATCATTTCGCAAGAATCGAACCAGAAATACGCAGATTATCTATTCGGAATGAGTGATGGATTGGTTTTGCCTCTGATTTGGGGTGTGCAGCCCGTCGGCGTGTTGTTGATCGAACTAACCGGACAAGAGGACGGCGCCAAGCAATTGAAAGCACTTGAGGCTATTGCACGGCAGACGGCCGTTTCTTTGGGCATGATGATGACGCGTCTGCGTCGTGCAAAAGAAAGCGCCAAGCAAGAAGAACGGACGCGCATTGCGCTTGATCTGCACGACACGATCTCCCAATCCCTATTTGGGCTAGTCTACACATTGCAAGGAAGTCTCAAACTCCTGTCTAGCAACCCACAAGCCATCAAACCAGAACTAGAGTGGGCATTGGCGACGGCGGAGGACGTCCGCCAGAAAATTCGCGCAACAATTCACAATATGTGGCCGGGGGACCTTACTGCTGAAAAATTTGAAGATGATCTCCGTACTTATACGGCGGATGTGCTACAGGCAACAGACTTGAAAATCACCTTCGATATTCGGGGCGAATTCAATACTCTCTCCCCTCCGGCCCGGCGTAGCATGTATCGGATTTGCCAGGAGTCATTAACCAACATCGTCCACCACGCTGCTGCTCATCAGTCTCGCATTTGTGTTGATGTGGCTGACGGCCGTGCTCGCTTCATTCTGCGAGACGACGGACGAGGATTCGAACCCACTATCGCCATGGCACAGACCCATGAGGAAGACCATTTTGGTCTACGTGGTATGCGAGAACGAGCCGCCGCACTAGGGGGCACCTGTGAGATTTATAGTCAACCACATGCCGGAACCTCTATCGTTATAGACATTCCAGCAAATGCCCAGGCACACCATGAGTAACGTTCGTATCCTTATCGCCGACGATCACGAGGTTGTTCGTCGTGGGCTGGCGCTAGTCTTGCGCCAAGAACATGACTTTGAAGTTGTTGGCGAGGCACAGGACGGCCAGGAAGCAATCAATATAGCAGTTGATACGGTGCCCGATATCATCGTCTTGGACTGGAAAATGCCAAGTTTAGATGGTGTACTTGCAGCTAAGGAGATACGGAGGCAAGTGGCCACGACCCGTATTCTCATGCTCTCTGGTGCTCCAGTCGAAACGTCCGTGCTCGAGGCGCTCGATCTGGGCATAGACGGCTTCGTACACAAGGACATTAGTCCCACTGACCTGGCTCGCGCAATCCGCATTGTTGCAAGCGGCAAGCCTTATCTGGGTCCTGAGATCACCCAGGCGCTGATTAAGCATAGTCGCCGTACAACCCATTCTGCTGAAATTCGACCGTCGCTCTCTGATCGCGAACTGCAAGTGCTCAATCTTATGGCGACCCCCACTACGTACCGTCAGATCGGTGAACAACTTCACATTAGCGAAGAGACGGTGCGCACATACGCCAAGCGCATCCTCAGCAAGCTCAAGCAGCCAAACCGCACTCAAGCAGTCATCTCCGCGCTCCGGGCCGATCTCATTTCCTTAGACTAAGCTCTTATCTCGTTTCAACAATCCCCTGCGGTGGAAAATGCGCTTGAGCGTCATCATGTCCCCCCCAGGGGTGACAACAAAATCCCCCTTTCCGGTATTGCCTTAACCCACATTAAGCCCTAAAATTAGTGTCTACATGGCGGTCTCGATTGATTACTTACCGTCAGAAGCGATTGTCGGAAGAGAAGTCGCTTGGAGAATACGTTGTCCCATCAAGACATTACAGCGCATCATTCCTTAAATCTCTGCGGCCTGCGCTGCCCCCACCTTTTAATTAGCGTTATCCAGGCCTTTGAATCAATTGAATCCGGCCAAGTTCTTCAAATCCGCGCCACCGACCTGAATGCGCCATCCAGCATCACAGCTTGGACAAGGCAGAGTGGCAACGAGCTGATAGATATGTACCAGGAAGACGAATGTTTTGTCTTTCTATTGAAACGAATGCCACAGGAGGTTGCCCGTATCGATGAGAAGCAAGCAACCGGTAGGCAAAAGGAGGAGAGCCGAAAGCTGACGGCCGATAGCTGAAAGCTGACCGCTAACTATCATGATAGATGTCCCGGCCACGACGAAGAATTACGGCTTCGTCATTGATAACCGAAAGTGCATCGGTTGCCACGCCTGTTCCACCGCTTGTAAAAGCGAAAATGAAGTTCCCTTGGGCGTATATCGCACCTGGGTAAAATACGTAGATACAGGCACCTATCCCGATTCACGCAGACATTTTCAGGTAACACGCTGCAATCATTGTGCAAACCCACCTTGCGTGCGCATCTGTCCTGTAGAGGCAATGTACCAACGGAACGATGGCATAGTAGAATTCGATTCCAACATTTGCATTGGTTGCAAGGCATGTATGCAAGCTTGCCCCTATGACGCTATTCACATCGATCCGGACAGTAACACCGTCGCCAAGTGTCATTACTGCGCCCACCGTGTGGACATAGGCCTCCAACCAGCATGCGTGGTCGTTTGTCCCGAGCAAGCTATCATCGCTGGCGACATCAACGATCCCAGTTCGCAGATCAGCCACCTGTTAACGCAGCAAGATGTTACCGTACGCAAGCCGGAGCAAGGCACCGCGCCTAAGCTCTTTTACATCGAAGGTAACGATATACTGCTCCATCCCACGGCAACCGAGCGCACTCCCGAAACGTATATGTGGGCCGACGTTATTCCTATGCACAGTGGCAACGGAAATGGGCACGCTTCAGCCGGTCATGCACCGGCGATTAAGACCAAAGCGCATAGCGCTCGTTGGGCCAGTTCCAAAGCCACAGTTCGTGTCCCTCAGACGCAGGGACTACCTTCTGATGGTCCAATCCAATTTGGTGCTCGTGTTGCAGAACACATGGTGCAAGTAGGTTACAACGCGCAACACAAGATTCCCTGGCACTGGCCCGTACCCGCCTATTTGGTCACCAAGGGCATCGGCGCAGGTATTTTTATGTTGCTAGCTCTGGGTTGGGAGCTAAATTGGATCCCCTTTGATGGTCAGACGGCCGTTATCTCCGGCTTTTTGTCGCTGCTTTTCATTGGGCTTACAACCGCTCTACTGGTTTATGATCTAGAACGCCCCGCAAGGTTCCTCTACATCTTATTTCGTCCACAGTGGAAGAGCTGGTTAACTCGTGGTGCTGTGTTGCTGATAGGGTTCGCGATCATATTAACGCTCTGGTGGCTATTCGAAATTGGCGCGTACCTCTACAATTACGACAGTCCCATTCGCAGCCTGTTTCTATGGAGTGGACTGATTTTCGCTATTGGTGCGGCCATCTATACCGCTTTTCTTTTCGCACAGGCGGAAGGACGGGACCTTTGGCAAAGCGCCCTATTGCCATTTCACCTGGTTGTCCAGGCTTTTTTGGCTGGCAGCGCGGTACTGCTTCTGGTCAATCTATTTGCGTCGATGCCTGATGACTTGACCCAAGGGGTGCTCATTGCCTTTGTCGCGGCTTTGATAATCGACCTGTTCATCACGCTGGCCGGAGAATTCGGTGTGCCCCATGCCAGCGAGGTAGCAGCTCGCGCCGCTCACGATATCAGCCACGGCCATTACAAGAATTACTTTTGGGGTGGCAGCATCACGCTGGGTCACCTAATTCCCTTACTACTGCTGCTGCTGGCGATTCCGCTGGCAACTTTTTTGCCCATCCTGGCCGCTGTCTCTGGTTTGTGTGCTGTGATAGGGCTTTACCTCTACGAATACGCGTTTGTCATGGCTCCGCAGGAAATACAGAACAGCTGATCATTGTCCGCCGGCAGCCTTAGATCAAGGAAATTATGACCACACAGAATCCACGCAGCATCCGCCATATCTTATCTGCTATGCTCAAGATGGGCGCTCCGGATGATCCGTTGCGTCCGCCCGCTACCGAAGCAACCAATGCCGGGGGCCAGGAAATGCCGCGGTTCGCCGAGATTGACCTTAAGGATGTTGACATGATCTCGGTGCAACAGGCGGACGGCCGTCTTACGAACTACCCGCCTCCCAAACATTGGGACGATTGGGTCGAATGGGACGGCCGCTTGTGGCCACGCAAAGTCGCCCGGCGCTTCATGCTCGTGCCCACTGTCTGCTTCAACTGTGAAAGCGCCTGTGGACTACTAGCCTATGTGGACAAGACAAGCCTGGAAATTAAGAAATTCGAAGGCAATCCCAAACATCCTGGCAGCCGCGGCCGTAACTGCGCCAAGGGCCCCGCCACTCACAACCAGATATATGATCCGGAGCGAATCCTTTATCCTCTTAAGCGCGTTGGCCAGCGGGGTGAAGGGAAATGGAAACGAATCTCTTGGGAAGAAGCTCTTAGTGAGATCGCGGGCAAAATGCGAGCCAGCCGGTTGAAACGACGCGATGGAATCATGTACCATGTCGGCCGTCCAGGCGAAGATGGCTTTACCAACCGTGCGATTCAGGCCTGGGGCGTTGATGGCCACAACAGCCATACCAATATTTGTTCGAGCGGAGCGCGCATGGGTCTGTATATGTGGGCCGCTTTTGACCGCCCAAGCCCGGATCACACCAACGCGCGGACGATACTGCTCATATCTAGCCATCTAGAAACGGGACACTATTTTAATCCCCATGCCCAACGCATCATCGAAGGCAAGATGAAAGGGGCGAAGATCATCACCTTTGATCCTCGTCTGAGTAATACCGCCAGTATGAGTGATACATGGCTGCCCACATGGCCAGGCAGTGAATCAACCGTGCTACTGGCCATCGCCAACCATCTCATCCAGAATGATTTATATGACAAGGAGTTTGTACGCCGCTGGGTAAACTGGAGAGATACGCTGTCCGCTGTTCGTGACGGCAAACTTGAGGTCAACGACCCGGGGCTCACAACCGAGATTGTTGATCAATTACCGAGTTATGACCAGTTTGACCGCTTGCTTAAGGCAATCTATGCGGAATTCTCGTTTGAGCGTGCCGCCGAAGAATCGCAAGTGTCTGTTGAACGCATACGCGAAGCGGCTGAACATGTGGCAAACTGCGAAGGCAAACTGGCCACGCACACCTGGCGCAGCGCGAGTATCGGCAACCTGGGTGGTTGGCAAGTCGCCCGTTGCTTATTTTTCCTCAATGTTCTAACCGGCAGCGTCGGCACGCCGGGCGGTACCTCGGCCAACAGTTGGAATAAGTTCGTTCCCAAACCTTTCGACACGCCCCCGCCTGGGAATACCTGGAATGAATTACACATTCCTCATGAATGGCCTTTCGCCTTTTTTGAGATGAGTTTCCTTCTACCCCACTTCCTAGAAGAGGGCCGTGGCGAGATCGACGTTTACTTTAGCCGAGTTTACAATCCGATGTGGATCAACCCAGACGGTTTCATGTGGCTCAAAGCGCTAAAGGATGAAGAGAAGATGAAGTGCCACGTGGCTCTCACGCCGACCTGGAATGAATCAGCCTGGTTTGCCGACTACGTGCTGCCCATGGGCCATTCCGGTGAAAGGCATGACCTGATGAGCCAGGAAACCCATGCCGGCCAATGGCTTGCATTTCGCCAACCTGTGCGTCGCGTAGCCATGGAAAAGCTCGGCCAAAAAGTGGAATTCACCTACGAGGCTAATCCAGGTGAAGTTTGGGAAGAGAATGAGTTCTGGATTCAACTCTCAGCGCAGATTGACCCGGATGGCAGCTTAGGCATTCGTCAGCACTTTGAGAGCCCTTACCGTCCTGGTGAGATAATCACCATAGATGAGTATTATGGATGGATCTTCGAGAATAGCGTGCCTGGCTTGCCTGAAGCAGCGGCCGCAGAAGAATTATCCCCCTTGCAGTATATGCGCAAATACGGCGCGTTTGAAGTCACCAGTGAGAACTACACACCCTATGAGAGAGAAATCAGCGGCCTAAAGGAAAAGGAAGTCGAAAAATTAAGTAGCGTTCTTTTCCAACTGAAGGAGGTCGCACGCAGCGCCATTGACCTCGATCTCGGAGGGCTGCAAATCGACCTGGACCAACGCATAATCAAAGAAGATAAAGCGATTGGTGTTATGATCGACGGCCAGGCGAAAACCGGGGTCGGCACTCCCAGCCGAAAATTCGAGTTCTTCAGTCCAACAATGCATGAGTGGGGTTGGCCGGAGAAAGAATATACAATCCCCTGGCCACTGAAGAGCCATGTCCATCCGGATAATATCGATCTTAACAAGGGAGAGATGCTACTACTACCAAACTTCCGGCTGCCAACGCTCATCCATACGCGCAGCGCCAACGCGAAATGGCTCTACGAGATCAGTCACAAGAACCCCGTGTGGATGCACCCTTCCGATGCGCAGCGATTGGGTGTCGAGACAGGCGATCTGATCCGTGTGGAGACCGAGATTGGCTATTTCATTGACAAAGCCTGGGTTACCGAGGGCATCAAACCGGGTGTGGTTGCCATGAGTCACCACCTGGGTCGCTGGCGTTTGCAGGATGACATCGGCGTCAATCCAGGAATGTCCAATGTCGCTACGCTGGAAGAGGACGGTAAGGGAGGAAATAAGCTCAACATAGTCAAAGAGGCGGAAGCGTGGCAAACCTTTGACCCAGACACCAGCCGCATCTGGTGGAAGGAAGTGGGGGTACACCAAAACTTGACCCATGCTGTACATCCTGATCCCATAAGTGGAGCACATTGTTGGCTCCAAAAAGCAGTAAATGTACGAAAAGCCCAGCCCGGTGAGAAATACGGGGATGTATGGGTAGACACAAATCGCTCGATGGAAGTCTATCGAGAATGGGTTGACCTGACCCGCAGCGCGGTTGACTATAGTCCTGATGGCTACCGGCGTCCGTATTGGCTGAAACGGCCGTTGAAGCCCGTAAAGGAAGCGTATAAGCTGCCCGAACAACCCTTTGGAAGGTAATAAACAATTGTGAATTGCCAGCGGCACTGCCCGTTCGCTGTTTACGCGGAGGATAAAATATGTGGTTTGAAACAATAATTCGTGAAGAGACCGGCTGTGCGGCCTATATGATTGGCTGCCAACGTACTGGAGAATGTGCAGTTTTTGATCCATTGTGGGACGTGCAACCATATATCGATATGGCTAAGGAAAAAAAGTCGTCAATCAGGTACGTTATTGACTCTCATAGCCATGCGGACCATGTCTCAGGCGCACGACTCCTATCTGAGGCAACAGGTGGAGAGTTGATTCTACCGGAATTAGCTGATATCTCGTACGAGGCCACACGAGTGAAACATGGAGACCTGATCCGCATGGGCGGTGTTGGATTGGAAATCGTTCATGTGCCCGGCCATCGCCCCGAACAAATTAACTTGCTAGTCTACGATTATCCGCGTGGAGATGAGCCTTGGTTCATACTGACCGCTGATTTTGTCATGGTTGGCGATGTGGCCCGGCCGGATCTGGCCCAGACCGGTGATGAGGGTGCACCAGTCCTCTTTGACACCAGCATTCCGCGGTTCCTTGATTTGCCCGATTACGTAGAGGTTTATCCCGGCCACCTGGCTGGGTCCACCTGAGGACGCGTCACGAGTGGCAAGGTTGTCACCACGGTTGGATATGAAAGAAGAAATAACGACGCGTTAAAAATCAAGAATCGCGATAGGTTCACTGCCTATATGCAGGATGAACAACCACTAAAACCGGCTAACATCCTCAACATAGTGGCCACAAATCAGGGTAAACGGCCGTTAACAGCAACAAGGCCCGTCGCCAAACCCTTAACGCCTGGCCAGGTGGTGGAATTGATGGAAGCTGGCCACGTCGTGGTTGATGCCCGTTCATCGGCCGAATATGGCGCAGGCCACATTCCCGGCAGTTATAACGTCCAGATATCAAGTCCGGAATTTGAGCAGCGCGTAGGTTGGATAACACCGGATGAGTCCTCGATCATTCTAGTAACAGAAAACGCGGAAGATGCCCAGCGCTGCATTTACAACATGGCCTTCATTGCCCTTGATTCAAATGTCTCCGGTTTCCTGGAGGGTGGCATGGATGCCTGGATGGGCGCTGGCAAACCGCTGGAAATAACACCGCAGATCGACGTACATTCACTGCAACGCCGATTGTCAGAAAATGGCCTGCAAGTGCTCGATGTCCGCGAAGATGACGAGTGGGATGAAGGCCACATTGAGAATGCTCAGTTTATGCCGTATACGAGCCTGGCCCCCCAACTCGACATTCCAGCTCGAATCGACAATTTGCCGTTGACACATGATCAGAATATCGCCGTGACTTGCGCCACAGGCAAGCGCTCAAGTACAGCAATCAGCATGTTGCGCCGCCATGGTTATAAACATCTTTACAACGTCACCGGAGGCATGGAAGCGTGGGAGAAGGCAGGCTTCCGAATGATCGACGCTGCAGGCAATATCTGTAATATATAGTTGGATGCCAGGCCAATGTTTACGTTGTTAGGGCCTGGCCACTCCAATCTTGCAGCTATTCTTTTATAGCAATAGTAATACAAATACACATTTCTGTCTGAATCGACTTTCATGGTCGGTGACCTTATGAAAATCGTCGTATCGATTATTTAAATATCTTACAATCTTATTACATTGGCAATTAGATAATTGCATAATTTTTCCGGATGGGTTCATTTCCACGTCTTATATTGGAACAATAGCATTTCAGTTTCCGGAGATGTAACAGAAACTTAGATAACGAACTGCTTATACGGAGGAATAAACATGGAAAAAATACTGGAACCTTGGCCCTGGTACGTAGTCGGTCCATTGATAGGTTTGATGGTGCCAGGTTTGTTGCTATTCGCAGGCAAAACCTGGGGGATATCCGGCAGTTTCCGCGATATCGGCGCTATGTGTAGCCCTCGTACAAAAATACCCTACTTACAATATGATTGGCGAAAAAACATATGGAAAATCGTTCTGGCAGTGGGCGTCATTATAGGCGGATTTATTGGCAATTTTCCCCTATCACTCGAACCAGTGCCCTTTCTCCCAGAAGCCTTTTACAGTGCGCCTGGAGTTGTTATGCTCATTATCGGAGGAATCCTGGTCGGTTTTGGCACGCGGTATGCCGATGGCTGCACTTCGGGGCACTCAATTATGGGCATGTCCAATCTGCAAATCTCTAGTTTGATCGCCACAATCTGTTTTTTCATTGGCGGTTTGATCATGACCTGGCTTATTTGGCCCTTGTTGCTTCCGCTAGGTTAATACAGGGAATTTCAGGCGAGTAAGTAAGATTGAAATTAGAAGGGAGAATTTCATCATGCGAAATTTTAGAGTCTTAATACTAGGCATAATCTTTGGCATTGTTTTGGTCAAGGGCCAAATTGTATCCTGGGAGCGGATCAACAAGATGTTTCGATTCGAAGAAGCGTATATGTATCTTGTCATTGGTTCAGCCGTGGTCGTCGGCGCTATTTCCCTTTTTATCATAAAGCGATTGCACGCCCGAACGATCGATGGCGAAGAGTTCGTTATTGTAACCAAGCCTATGAACAAAGGTATTATCTTTGGTGGGATTGCATTTGGCCTAGGATGGGCCATAACCGGCGCATGCCCTGGCCCGATATACGCCCAAATTGGAAGCGGCACCTTCCTGGCCGTTGTAACCCTCCTCGCCGCACTGACGGGTGCCTATATTTTCGCCATCTTACAACCGCGATTGCCGTGGTAGTACATTGTTTTTGATGAACCGCGTCGATACAGCCTCTGCCCGGCACCATACCTATCTTCTGGCCAGCCGCCTATTCTTGGGCGGCTTAAACGATGCACTATTGCCGTACGTCGAACAGATTCCGGAACTAGCGACCGTTTGCCCACATCGTTTCGATCCTGAAAAAGAGGCTGTCGATCATCATCAGATTTTTTCTTTCGACATCTTCCCTTACGAGAGCATCTTTAGAGATCCGTCGGGTCTTTTGGGAGGTGCGTATCGTTCTTTGGTTCAGGAGCGGTACGAGCGATCTGCGTTTCAACAGATCATCAACGCTGACCATATTGGCTATGAACTCGCCTTTCTTGCCTACTTGTGTAGCGTTGAAGCGACGATGTTGGAAAGCAATCAGGTGGTTGAAGCAAGTCACGTTACACAGGAGCAGTACGGTTTCTTACAAGATCATTTGCTTCGTTGGCTGCCCCCGTTTGTCAATGCGCTTGCTCTTTCTGGCCAACCCTTCTATGCGACGCTGGGTCAATTAACTTTACAGTTGGCATATGACCACCTATTGCAGATTGACACGGCCGATAACAAATGGATAAACCAGGTCAATTTTCATTCAGACTTCACCCTGCCCGATGCGCCGGATATTTTGCAAGAAAATCAGACCAGTCTAAAACAGGTCTCCCGCTTCTTAATTACGCCTCCATATAGCGGCTTATATTTGAGCCATTCCTCTATCGTAAAACTGGCGCGAAACCATCAACTACCTCGCGGATTCGGTGACAGACATCAACTATTAACCAATCTCTTACGCGCTGCCGGTCAATATGAAGTCGTTCCGGCACTGCTTGAACAGTTAATCGCCGTCACAATTACCTGGAACCATGCTTACCAGAAACAAATAGAAAATTTCCTGGAGATCGAGAATTGGATTCGGCCGTGGCAGAAACGTGCTGCCGAAACAAGCAGCTACCTGTCGCAGATGGTAAACATGGTTTCCATGGCAGTTTAGTCACGCTTTTTGGATCCAGCCTGGTGCGAATTGTGGGCCCCGTTACATGCGCGGCAAAGCAAGCCCTGTATGATGTTGAAAAATAGGTTTGCAAAATATAGTATTATACAGCTTTTGTTCATAGGATACATGAGAAGGAGAGATTAAAATGGAATGGATATTGCAACCGTGGCCGTGGTACGTCACTGGCCCATTGATCGGCTTGATGGTACCGGCGCTCCTCCTGTTTGCCGGCAAGAATTTTGGCATTTCTAGCAGCTTTCGCGACATTGGTGCCATGTGTAGCCCGCGCACAAAAATATCCTACTTGCAGTATGATTGGCGCACGAAAATGTGGCGGCTCGCTCTCGTAGTTGGCGTAATCATTGGCGGATTTCTCGGTAATCACTTGCTTTCCGCAGAGCCTGTGCCCTTTCTACCTGAAGCATACTACAGCTGGCGCGGAGTACTCTTGTTAGGTATTGGTGGGATTTTTGTTGGCTTTGGCACTCGTTACGCTGACGGATGCACGTCGGGACATTCAATCATGGGTTTGTCTAGCCTACAGTGGCCTAGCTTGATAGCCACAATAAGTTTTTTCATCGGTGGATTGCTCATGACCTGGATAATCTTTCCGCTTTTGGTCTAGTTTCTCCATCGAAGGGTCAACGAGGAACTGTTTTAGGAGAAAATCACCATGCGCAATATTAGAGTTTTGATTCTTGGTACTCTTTTTGGCATCATCCTGGTTAAGGGACAAGTTATATCATGGTTCCGTATTAACGAAATGTTCCGCTTTGAGGATGCGTATATGTATTTGGTCATCGGTTCGGCCGTTGTCGTTGCCGCTGTGTCACTCATTGTCATGCGACGGTTGCAGGCCCGAACGGTCGATGGCGAGGCGATCGTCATTAAGAGCAAACGGTTTACCAAAGGGACGACGATAGGTGGCATTATTTTCGGGCTGGGTTGGGCCATAACCGGTGCTTGCCCCGGTCCTATCTACGCTCAAATTGGTAGTGGAACTTACTTAGCCATTATTACCTTCCTGGCTGCCTTGATTGGGGCTTATCTTTTCGCCATCTTGCGTCCACGACTTCTATTCTAACTCTATAGAAGCCAGGCAATTCACGCCGGTCGGTGGCGGTCGGAAAAGCTGGCCAACTTGATAATCGTATCGAGATACCCACCGCTCCTGATTGAGACGGGTTGCTTTCCCTTGCACCAGGCAAGCTTCCCTTTTTGATGTAGGAGTGGCGGTACCCGTAACACTTGTTACAATCCGGTGTTATAGATTGTAAACTGGGCCTGCGAGGATTGCTCCGTGGCCTGATGATAAGTGGATACATTATGGATTTCGTTTACATCGTACTGGCTGCACTGATTGGCTACTTGCTTGGAGCCATTCCCTTTGGCTTCTTATTTGTAAAACTCACCAAAGGAATCGACCTGCGTGATGTAGGCAGTGGGCGCACAGGTGGAACGAATTCGCTGCGCGCCGCCGGGCTTGGCGTAGGCTTCTTAACCTTTGTGATGGATATTGTCAAGGGTTCCGCGGCTGTTCTGGTTACCAAGGCGATCTTAGGCGACATGTTGGCGCCTGCGTACTTACCTTGGGCCGAGGCCGCGGCAGGCGTCATGGCTGTTGTTGGCCACAATTGGTCCGTATTCCTGAAGTTTGGTGGCGGGGCCGGTACAGGCCCTAATGTAGGCTGGGCGATGGCAGTTTGGTGGCCAGTTGCCGTAATCACGTGTATCGTTGGTGGAATATTACTCCTTGGCGTAGGAATGGCTTCTGTAGCATCCTTGGCGATCGCGGCATTGATCCCAATTGTGTTCGCCACACGTTACTTCATGGGCGTCGATCCTTCTGCCGCTTACATGGTAGGCGGGCTTATTACCGCAGCCATTGTAACCTGGGCCCTGCGCCCCAACATCAAACGACTTCTCGCCGGTGAAGAACGGCTAGTTGGTCCGGCTGCAAAGAGAAAAGAAAAGAAGGAGTCAGCATGAGCCTGGCTCATTCCCCATCAGATTATTAGAGATATCGAGAAAAAAGGTAGGGACAGGTACTGTTCGCAAATTGCTGTATTTGGCCTTAAATATAAGGAGATGAGGTAAGCGTAATTATGAAACGAAAAGTCGCCATTGTCACGGACAGCACAGCCAATATGCCAGAAAATCTTCTGCAAGAGTACAATATTCAGGTAATCCCGCTGACAGTCAATTGGGAAGGGGAAAGCTTGTTAGATGGCGTTGACATCCAGGTCGACCCCTTTTATCAGCGTCTTCAATCCGCCAAAGAAATGCCTACAACGTCACAGCCTTCTGTGGGCCAATTTATGGAATTTTTTCAGGAAGTTGCGGAAACCGCGGAGAGCATAGTTGGTATTTTTATATCCGAGCCACTTAGCGGAACTATGGATTCAGCCCGAGCCGCAAGACAGGAGTTGTCCGATTTGGCCATCGAATTAGTGGATTCGAGATCGACGGCAATGGGTTTGGCGTTAATAGTCTCACATGCAGCTCGCATGGCTGCTGATGGCAAGGATCACCAAGAGATTGCCGAAAAGTGCCGCGCGATCGTGCCCAATATGCGCTTGCTGTTCGTGGTGGATACGTTGGAGTTTCTTCACAGGGGGGGACGCATCGGTGGTGCGCAGCGACTCGTCGGTTCTGTGCTGTCGATAAAACCGATTCTGCACCTCGTTGACGGCCGAATCGAATCATTGGCTTCGGTACGCACTCGTCGAAAAGCGGTAAATCGACTGATGGAAATAATAGGTGAAGAGTCTGGTTGGAAGCCTGATGTCCATTACGGTGTCTTAGATGCCGTAGCCCCAAAAACGGGCAACAAGATTTTCGAACAAATAAAGCAGCAAGGCCAGCCAGTTGAATTACTACGTAGTGGCATCAGCCCCGTGATAGGCACCCATGTCGGGCCAGGAGCTGTAGGCGTTGCCTTCTACGATGCAAGTAGTTTAGAGTAAATGTCTTTTTACCCCACTTTGAATCTGATTACATTGTGGCCTTTTGGTACTGAATATGAACGGTTCTATTCATCCGGGGGCTAGTCTCGGTGCAATATATCTGACTATAAAAGATCTTGGCAGGTCGCTTGATTATTACCAGAACAGGCTGGGATTCCGGCTGATTCGCCGTGAAGCTGACAATGTCTATCTTGGAGTTGCCGATCATGTATTAGTCGTTTTGCATGAAGATCCTGCAGCAAGTACCTCTCTATACACAACGGGCCTGTACCATTTTGCGATTCGCGTTCCGACACGTCTAGAGTTGGCCCAGTCGCTAAAACATATTGCCGATACAAAGACCCAGGTACAAGGTTTCGCTGATCATTTGGTCAGTGAGGCCATCTACCTGTCCGATCCAGATGGCATCGGTATTGAACTGTACCGTGACCGGCCGCGTGATGAGTGGCAATATGTCAATGGGCAACTAAAAATGGCCACTGATCCATTGGATATTGACGGAATCCTTAGCGAGCTGAACCATCATACTGAGGGGTGGGCTGGGCTGCATTCAGCAACAAGGATGGGTCACATACATTTACGCGTGGCTCAGATTAGTCCTGCCGAAACTTTTTACAGGGACGTGATCGGCTACGACCTGATCTTGCGATACGGTCCGATGGCTTCGTTCCTATCCGCCGGTGGCTATCATCATCACATCGGCATAAACACTTGGGCTGGCGTTGGGCTACCTGCGCCGCAAGACCATTCGACAGGGCTTCGATGGTTCACCATTCAATGTCACGGTGAAGAGGACCTAACTCGGACCTTTAACCGTGTTAGCAATGCTGGAATACCGCTGCAGAAATACGCTGATGGTTGGCTTGTTCGTGATCCATCCTCTAACGGTGTTCTGTTAACTGCAGGTAACGATAGCCAATAGCAACAATTGTCTTCAATACCTAAAACCCCGTTCGGTTCTCATCAATTCGCTAACGGTTTGTCAACATGCTGACCAATCTCCAGAAAAAACGCATCGAAGCGGCTGTCATGTAGATTGGTCCAGTCCTCGCATAAAACGCCTGCCAGGTTTCGTCGACCCCTCACCATTCTCTCATTTGGCGAAGTGGACATAGTATGCTATTATCGGCTGGCTCTGACGCCTCCTTGGTTTTGAGGCTTTTTTATTTACTGGAGGATTTTGAACATTGGCTAACATACAATCTGCCAAGAAACGTATTCGACAAACGGCAAGAAGATCACAGCGAAACCGCGTGTATCGTACCTCTGCTCGCACGTACATAAAAAGAACTCGTCAGTTAATTTCTGAGGGAGATCTTGATGAGGCGGATCTAGCGGCCCGCCAGGCATATAAGACCTTGGACAAAGCTGCTCGCAGACGTGTCATTCATCCGCGCAATGCCGCACGGCGTAAGGGCCGTCTGATGGCAGCGTTAGATAAGGCACGCGCGGAAGCTGCAGAAGCATAATTCGGTTCTTATTTAAAGCAGTTAAACACCACCTCCTATTGAGGTGGTGTTTTTTGTTGCTTCCAGACGTCTAACACTAGATGATGGCAATGGCAAAGCAATAATGAATTTGCTGCCTTCCTCTAGACTGGGATCGAGGAAGACATGACCGTGATGAATATCCACAATTTCGCGGCAAATGGCAAGTCCCAATCCACTTCCGCCCTGCTTCTGCTCCGGAGAACGATAAAAACGATCAAAAATGTATGGTTGAATTTCCTTCGGGACACCTACACCGGTATCGCAGACAATTATCTCCACCGCATCGGTTCCGCTTTTCAGCCGAACTTCGACGTCTCCGCCTTCAGGTGTGTACTTTATCGCATTACTTATCAGATTTCCTATCGCCTGTTGTATCGCCGTGGGATCGAAAGCATATTTCACTTCATCCGAGGGCAACACCACATACAACTGCTGGTTCTTATCTTCACTCATGGGAAGAAGGGTCTGCACAGCGTTCTCTACGGGTATTCGCAAATCGGCTAGCTCAAAGTTAGTTCCACTCAGACGTGCTTCCAACCGGCTCAAATCCAGCATAGCGGTGGTGATTTGCTCTAACTGGGATATCTGCCGCTCGCTTTCATGTACTAGAGTAGCTGCCGGATCATCGTCTCCAACTTCGTCTTCTAGCAATGTATTAAATGTCTTCAATGCTGTTAACGGCGTGCGAAACTCATGACCAGCATCGGATATGGTCCGTCTGAGTATGGCTCGCTCATTTTCGAGCCGCTTAATAGTATCGGTCAGCTGGTCAGCCATCATGTTAAATTGCCTGGCCAGACGATCGAATTCAACCAATTTACTACGTGGAGCACGTGCTGAAAGCTCCTCATTACCCATGCTCTTAGCTGCGTCACCGAGACTCCTCAAAGGTTTGTGTATCTGCCTTGCTGCCAAAATCCCGGCAAACACCGCGGTAGCAAGGGCTAGAGCACCGCCCCCTAACAATGCCAGCCAAAAGCTGCTGATGATACTTTCGCCGACCGCTGGCCCTTCCGATAACTCCAGGAAGCCCATAATTTCAGGGCCAATTTGCACCGCTGTCCTGTATCGAACATTGGAAACGGCCGTGAACAGTGAAGAAGAAGGTAGGAGCTGCCCAGGCTCAATGAAAGAAAGAACAGCCTGGCCAGCTGTATCATCTTGGCGACTGAGCAACGGACTGAACCGGAGAACCTGCCCGGAGTCATCAAGAACGGCGCCGATAAAGAGGTCTTGTTCGTCTATACCAACTGGATTGAATACCGATTGCCCTTCACGTTGTCCGGAATCAACTATCAACCGTCCGGCCCGATCAAACAATTGGACTCGCACCTGACCCATGTAACCTGCCATCGACACTTGACGTCGCAATTCGACAAGATTTCCCGAATTTATAGCCTTTACGATTGATGGGGTTAAAACGGCCGCCTGTGCACGCAGATATGCTTCTTCCCGCTTCATGAAACTGGCGTTCACCAATAGCATTGTGACCACCCCAATGGAAAGGATGGCCACTACGCTAACCAATATTGTGCTGATTAGTAGCCGGCTTTGAACCGAACGAAACATATAACCTTAGACCGATCCGCGCCAGAAAAGTAGGCAAGAGGCAATCGTTGTCCCGTTAGGCGTCTTGCTCCTGCAGTTTGGATGGAGCACCTTGACCATTATTGAGATTTGGCAGAAATTCCTCCAGATTCCAGGGTAACCCAGAGAGATCGCCTGGCACAAAGTTCGGTTGTAAAGGGAAGAAATACTCCTCATGCGGCACGCCATTGTGTCCATTACCAAATCTGTCAATTTCTATATTGAAGAATGCCCCTAATTGTACACCCAAATAGGCGCGGCTTGCATCATCTTTATGTTCTGAAAGCGTAGCCTCGATAATCTTGGTCTGGCCGCTGCGTGAAACGGATAACGTAATCGTGTCGCCAGGTCTTTTATCGCCTACAATGTTGATCAATTGGTCAACAGTTTCGACAGCCGTGTCGTCTGCAGTCTCGATAAGATCACCTGCCTGCAGCCCAGCTAGAGCGGCCGGCGAATCCTCCACTACCTCAACTATTACTGCACCTCCGGTGGGCAACTCGCCTCCAAAAGGAATACCAAAAGTTCCTTTTCCACTCCGGCTGTCCATTAAAGGCGCAAGATGCACCCCAATGAATCCACGTTCAGCATTATCGGGATGAGCTCCCAACACAAGCGATAATTCCTGTGTTTCACCTCTGCGACGAATGGTCAGTACAACATTCTCGCCAGGGACCATAGCCCCAACTTGTTCTATGAACTGCTCCACGGTTTTGACGGGCTCGCTATTGATCGACTCAATGACGTCACCGGCTGCCACTCCAGCCAATGCGGCCGCGCTTCCTTCGACGATTTCAGCCACGAGAACCCCACTCTGAAATTCTGCCATATCAAAACCGAAGTCGCCCGGGTCAAAAGGCAAATTATCTAGGCTAAATGGGAACTGCTCAGGCCGTGCAAATGGTTTATCCATGCCTGGAACACCTCCGAAATCACCAACAGGAGCACATTCGGCCAACTGCACCCCCAACAGTGGCGGTTCTCCGGCCAGTGTCACATTGATATCCTCTGGATCGGCACCATTTAGGATACTCAACGAAACAGTCGCTCCATCGCCCCTTAAAGCCAGGAGTTCGCTCAATTCGCGAGGTGTGTTTATCTGTTGTCCATCCAAGCTTAGAATGATAGTACCCCTGCGGATACCTGCCGCAGCCGCCGGCCCATTTGGGCTGACGTGGACGACGAGCACACCCATATCGTAAATAGATCCATCAATTGTTCGATCGTCTTCTTGTGTTGCCGGTTCTGCCGCCACGTCTGCAATCTGCGACATAAAAGCCTCGGCTCCCTGGCCAATATATCGTCGCGCATAAACAGCGGCGCCAGTGAGACCTATCGCCATAATTATTATGAACAACGACAAGACAATGACAACAACTCGACGACTCTGCTTTTTCTTCATCAACATTCTCCAGTACGCCAACAATTTCGAGCTTAAAAGATGCTACGATCCCTACATCCAGACTCTAATGAATCGTTATCTGGATATAGTTTATCAGGAATAGCGTCAGGAAAATGAAGTTGGTTTGAAGATTATATGAAGAAATCTTAATTTGGCACCATGCCAGAAAGTTTTCGATGTCTTCAATACAGCTGTCTCGAGAAGCGACTGCTTGGTTATACTTGCCCCGAACCTACCAGCTTATAGCCTGCTCCTCGCACAGTAGTGATTAACCTGGGATTATGAGGATCAGATTCTATCTTTCGGCGCAGATTGCGAATGTGGACATCCACAGTTCGCGGGTCACCAACGTACTGTTCGTAGCCCCAGATCTGTTCGATCAACGTTTGGCGACTCTGTGGCAGATCGGGATGTTGGGCCAGGTAGACGAGCAATTTGAATTCAGTGCTAGTAAGGTAGATTTCCTCGTTTTTGCATAAAACGCGCTGGCCAGATAAATCCAGTTCCAAATTACCCAGGTGCAGGGTCGCTCCGGTCTCGTCAGAAAGAGTCCCATAGGCACGCCGCAGCAAAGCCCGTACCCTAGCGATCACCTCTCGTAGCTCAAAAGGTTTGGTCATGTAGTCATCGGCGCCTACCTCAAGACCGATTATTTTGTCGATCACGTCATCGCGGGCTGTTAGCATCAGGATTGGTTGTAGAAATCCTTGCGCACGAAACCAGCGGCAAAGGTCAAACCCATCACCATCTGGTAAACGGATATCAAGGATTACCAGATCTGCCTTGGTTACCAACGATTGGGCTTTCAAAGCCCTGGCTGCCCTGACTACTGTGAAGCCTTCCTTCTCCAAGCCTAGTTTCAGGCCTAAGGCAACCGAATCATTATCTTCTACAACCAAGATCCTAGACATGCTGGAAATTGATATCGATTTGTCATGGGCACTCGTTTATACAGTCGAATCCCTGGCCGCTAGAATAAAGCCCCTCCCCCTAACAGTGCGCAGAAGTTCCGGATTCGAGGGATCTTTTTCTATACTTTCACGCACCCAGCGAATATGTACATCCAACGTCCGTGTGTCACCCACGTAATCTGTATGCCAAACATTACGCATAAGTTGACGTCTGCTAATCAGTTCGTTGGGATGGCGCAAAAACTCCTCGATTAATTGTGCCAATTTGGGGGTCAGTCGTTGCTCACCTTTTCCGCGTACATCCACGGATCGTTTACCCCGATACAACTTGATACGGCCAAAGTGAACAATCTCTTCTTTCATTGGATCAGCTGGCAAAAGATCACGTACTCGATTCATTAGCTTGCGATCAGTAAAGGGTTGCTCCAGGTAAACATCGGCCAGAATCGATGTTTCCTCTGGCTGTCCGGATGCTCGGCAATGAATAATGGGCAAATCGCCAACAATGCCCCGCAACCGGCGACAAGTTCTTGCCCCGCTAGAACGCATCGTAGAAGCATCAAAAATGATTAGATCGAGTGCATGTGTTTGTGCCCAGCTTACTGCATGACGGCCAGTCTGGGAAATAGCAACACGGAAGCCACCCTTTTGCAAAGAATGTGCCAGCGATCTTGCGCTAGTTCGGGATCCTTCAACCAGAAGTACAGAGTACAGCTCTTTTGGGGGTCTCATTCTGCATTTAGCTTCCTTTCAATAACGCATCTCTCATCCCCATTATAAAGCCTATCCTTGAGCCTGCAACCGAATTCTGACCCAAAT
>JAACFF010000263.1 GCA_009937635.1 Chloroflexota bacterium | reverse complement strand
TTACCCATTTAATGCAAGCAAATTACCCGAACTTTCCCAAGTCGGCGGGAAAGGCTTTTCACTGACGCGCATGACGCAAGCCGGACTTCCTGTGCCGCCCGGCTTTAACTTGGCCGTCGCTTTTTTTGTGCCGTGGATAGAAATCTTGCAGGCCACGCCAGAATGGGAAGCTGTGCAAAGCGCCATTCTGGACGAAAAGGATATCCATCCCAGCACCACGGCCCTTAAAGCTGTCTGTGCTGAAATGGTGTGGACGGACACGCAAGAAGCACAACTGGCTGAGGCGCTGAGGGCATTCCCTGCAGACAGTTTCTTTGCCGTCCGGTCCTCGTCGCCGGAAGAAGATCTGGCAGGAGCATCCTTTGCTGGCGGTTACGAGACATTCCTGGGCGTGACCCAGGCAACGCTCCTGGACGCCGTTCGGGGTTGTTGCGCCTCCGCCTTTGACGAGCGTGTCTTTGTCTACAAACAACAACAAGGCTTTGCCGTTGAGCAGCCGCGCATCGCCGTGGTTGTGCAGCAGCAGATTGCGTCCGATGTTGCTGGGGTCGGCTTCACGCTCAACCCTATCAATAACGATTACGATGAAGCCGTGATCGACGCCAATTGGGGCCTGGGCGAGTCGGTGGTTTCCGGTATGGTGACATCGGATAACTTTGTGGTGAACAGAGTGTCCAAAACGATTATCGAGAAAACTCTGGGCAGCAAGGAAGCGGCGGTGTGGCTGATGCCCGATGGCGGCATTGAAGAGAAGATGGGCGAAAAAACGGATGAATTCTGCCTGACCGATGCCCAGGCTTTGGCAATCACAGACCTCCTCAACCGTATTGAAGGGCTGTACCAGCAGCCCACGGACATCGAGTGGGCCTTTGCCGGTGGCAAGCTCTACATGCTCCAGGCCCGGCCGATCACCACCCACGTGCCTCTAGCGCCGGAAATGATAACGGAGCCGGGAGAACGCCGCACCTTATATCTGGATTATGCCACCAAAGATGGCTTAACCATTAATGCGCCCATCTCCCCGCTGACTCTTAGTTGGATGTTTACCTGGATGGATGCGTTTGTTCCCATGTTCGGATCTATGGAGATTTCAGCTGGCCAGGGTAGCCCGCAAGAGAGTATCTTGTTTGTTGCGGGTGGGCGACCTTATGCGAATTTGTCACAGCTATTCCATGTTATGAGTCCGGAGAAATTAGCTGACGCGGAAGAGACATTGGACATGATATTGGCGGCCATTTTGCGAAATATCGATGAAGAAGAGTATCTTGCTCCTGAAAAAAATGAGCGTTTGAGCACGAAGCGCTTGCTGACGAAGGGGCCGCGCAGTTTGTGGCAAGCTCGTCGCTATTATGTCAAAACGGCTCAGGCAGTCGCCAATGCGGATCGCTTTTACCATAACCAATACGAGCCTAAACTTGAAGTGTTCGACCGCGAGATGAGGGAACCGGTTGATTACAGCCGGCCGCTCGACGAGATTGTCAGAAGTTACACGGATAAGTTAAAGACTTTCGTTGCCGAAATTTCATACCCTTTGCTCATGCCTTCCATGTATAGTTCAACCCAGATTAACAAGCTGGTTGCCGACGAGCCAGATGACGTGAAGGCCCTGGCGGACAAACTCACCATGGGGGCCGAGGGCAATGAAACGATTGAAATGGGAATTGCCATGTACCGCATGGCTCAGATGTTACCGGTCGCTGATTTTGCTGATTTGGATCAGCTTGTCACCCGGCTGAAACAGGGCCAACTCCCGGCCAATTTCCTGGATGCATGGGCTCAATTTGTGGAACTTTATGGCTTCCGGGCCCCCACTGAAATGGAGTTAGCCAACGCTCGCTACGGGGAAGACCCCCACATTGCACTTGAACAGATATCTTATATGGCGGGCAGCGCATATAACCCGGAAGAATCACTGCAAAAAAATATAGCCGAACGGGAACAGGCATATGAGCAGCTTCTAGCGGCGCTGGATGACAAAAAACGGAAGAAATTACAGAAATCGTATGAGATTATGTCCTTGACAGGAAATGTTCGGGACGCGCCCAAGTATTATCTGGTAATGATTGGGCAAAAGACGCGCCAGCGAGCATTGTACGACGGAGAACAGTTTGTGACTCAGGGCCGCCTGGACAAAGCTGAGGACATATTCTATTTGACTATGGATGAAATTAAACAGGGGAACGCGGACCCCAACTTTGATTTGCGCCAGGTGGTAGCAGATAAGTTGCCCTTCTATGCCAAGCTGCAGCAGGTCACCAGCTTTCCTTCGGTGATTGATTCACGCGGTCGCATTCCGCAGGTTAAGCCGCCGGAAGGAGATCCGAACACGCTGGTCGGGTTTGGTATTTCACGTGGTGTCGGCACGGGACGGGTAAAAGTGCTGCGCTCCCCCCGTGAGAAACCGATTGAGAAAGGTGACGTGTTGGTTGCCTACACCACCGATCCGGGTTGGACACCGCTCTTTGTCAACGCCGAGGCCATCATCCTGGAAGTCGGCAGCATGTTGCAACACGAGGGGGTTATCGCCCGTGAGTACGGCAAACCGTGTGTCTCCAGCATTCAGGGCATCACCAACACGTTGCAGGATGGGCAACTCGTCGAGGTGGATGGCACCAATGGCATCGTGAAGATTGTGGAACCCGCTTAACTCCCAAAATTGCACCTTCTAGCCTGTCATTCCCACATGTTTTTTGCGGGAATGACAGGTTCGATAAGCATCAAGGAGTAATATCGATGAAATCCGATCTGCATATTCATACCTGGTGTTCCACAGGAACCCAGACACCTGAAGAAGTGATACAGGAAGCTATTTCCAAGGGAATCGGGCTAATCTCCATCACCGATGACGACACGATGGATGCCTATCAGGGACTGGCGGACATAGCCGATCAATATGGGATTTCTTTCATTAGGGGTGTCCAGGTGAGCGCCATTTACAATGGGGACCTCTTCCGTTTGCTGGCTTATGACTGCGACCCGGAAAACACACGCTTGCAAACAGTGCTACAAGAGAACCGCATCGTCTGGGATGATATGGGTCTAAAGGTAATCAAACTTCTGGCAGAAGACTATCCGGAGCTTTCGGCAGAAGAATATATCAGTTACCAGAAAAATCCAAGGCACGGCGGTTTCAAGTATAACAGCTATACTTATCACAAAGGGTTGGACGTGAGCGATGAAGGCTGGCTGAAGCGACTCGCGCAATACCGAGAAGAAATGACAGCGATCATGCGCAGCCTGGCGTTTTCGCCTGTAGAGGAAGTTATCGAACTCATTCATGATGCCGGCGGTTACGCCATCATTCCGGGTGGTTACCTGCGCAATCCCGACACGCTCATTGCAGATGTTGAGCATCTTGTGGCCGCCGGCCTGGATGGATTGGAAGGTTTCAACCCCAGCCACAGCGCAGAAGTAGCAACCACACTTCGCGAATACGCCAAAGAACATCAACTTTTGATCACTGGTGGCGGCGATGGCCATGGAACGTATGCAAGTCAAGAGAAATACGCGATCGGTATTATAGAAATTAATGACCAGGCGCTTAACCTGGGAACAATCAGGATATATGGTTGATCAATACGGCGCGATGATTGAAATAGACGGCAGCTCCGAACGTGCCCGTTCAATGCGCGCGCTCGAAACCGGCCTCCGATGAAGATGAGCCGTTGTTCAAGGTGGCGGTGGTGCCGATTGAAGAAGGAGAGGCAGATGACAATCAGCCCACGCCTTTGCAAGGGGCACTGACGCTACCCGGCTTTGCTCTGGTCGTTTCCATGAACCACACCTTGGGGGACGGTCATACCTATTACACATTGTACGCCATGTTGAGCGCCGGCGCGGATGTGGCAGAGCTGGACCCGGTGCGGGTGGCTGGTTTTGAAGAAGCGAAAACGGAAGTTATTGGCGAGAAGGAAAACGCTATGTTTTCCTCGGCCGGCGTGAGCCTGGGTATTGTAGGATCCTATGTTGGCACAAAGGTGATCCCTCGCGAGCGGCAGAACGTGACTATTCATACCGTAGACCCCGCCTGGGTGTCACAGGAGAAGGCCAGGGCAAAAGAGGAAGGCCAGGTTCCCTTTATCTCAACCAATGATGCACTCAGCTCATGGTTTTTCCGCGAGATGAGATGTGATTTGAATATCATGGTTGCCAATTTCCGCAGTCGAGAACCATCCGTACTCGTTCTGACAGAGCTAAATGTGGGCAATTACGAAGCCAATGTGCCCTATTTTCCGGGCGATGTGGAAACCCCGGCCCTCATCCGCCAATCAATCCGGAGTACTGATGGCGGATTCCGCGCTCGCCGGGCAGGCTCGCCGCCTACCAAAATTCCAAAATTCAAGACACTCATACACAGCAGGGTAGCTATCGTCACCAATTGGGCCTCTTTTTATAGTGATGTGAAGCTGTAAGGCGGGTCGCCAGACAATGAAACCAGCACAAATACCCCAAAACTGCATTTACCCATTATGGAGACTGACGGATTAATCACTTCTATCTGGCATAACGCTGTTATTTTCCGACCCCGTGCTGGTGAGATAGGGATGTTCATGATAACCCGTCGTTTCGACAGTGATATGCTGATCCAACAGAAGGCACAGGAAGGTTCCAATGTTCCTATGGGAGCGCGCATCGTATGAACCAAAAGGAGAGCAATTCATGAATAACATGCCAGACACAGCAATTTCCCCACCGCTTAAAGGATTAAAAGTGCTCGAGATCTCCGCGGCGGGAAGCTTCGCCGCATCCCTGCTGGCGATGATCCTGGCAGACCAGGGAGCCGACGTGGCGAAGGTTGGCCTCGATGTTAAAAACCTTCCTCTGAATCCTGAGTTCAACGCAACCATGTCTCGGGAAGCGCGGGCGAGACCAGGGCTTGACCGCAACAAACAGGTGCTGCAAGCCGTTGCCACAGAAGCTGATATTCACCAACTGGTTGAACTGGCAGACGTTGTGATTCTTCCATACGATATTGGGATTCCATATCTGGCCCCCGAGTCATTGCGGGAACAGCATCCCTCGTTGGTCATTGTATCCCTGTGCGAATTCGACACCCTCACCAGCCATGCACCTCGAGACGGGGTCGCGGGTGCCGCCACTGGCCTGTTCACAGATATGAATCTCTATGACCGCTTATTTTCGCCAGGCACCCCACTATACACGACGGCGCTCCTGCCAAGTGCTTATGCGGCCGTCCACGGAGCCGCAGCGATTGGACTGGCGCTGCTGCGTCGTGCCAAAATCAACGCTGGCGAACATATCACCGTATCACTGGCGGGTAGCTTCATGCAAGCCCAGGGTGTTAACTTGATCAAAGATTGGCCGGGCAATAAACCACTGCCAAAACCATTACGCCGGCTAGACCGATCTAAAAGCTTTCATCAGTGGGCAGCTGCTAGTGTTGCCAATTTGGATAACTCTCTGCAGCCTTTTTCACATCTATATGAGTGTGCTGATGGGGAGAAACTCTGTGTTTTATGTTCACCATCGAAGAAACTACCACCACAACTGCTACGTGCGCTGGGATTATGGGAAACCGCCTGTGAAAAATTAGGCATCAGCGAAGAAGACTTTGCCAAAGACACGAAGCTAAACCTCCGTAAAAACAGGGGCCTGGTTAAAATACTCAAATCAGAGTTTGCCAAACAACCTGTGGCATACTGGGATGATAAGCTGGGGGCAGTCGCTCCTGTAGCTAAACTGCGTTCTACTAAAGAGTGGTTTGCTAGCTCTCTGGCACGCAACCTCGGTATGCGCAGCGATGTGATTGATCCAATTGCCGGTTCTGTCGGTGTTCCTGGACCTCTCGTCACTGTGAACAGCTACAGTGATATTCAACCGCGCACACTTGTTCCTGAGGCCGAGGAATTGATTCAGAACTGGAACAGCGTTGAGTCATTTACGCTGACGGCCGAAGGGGCTGGTGCAAGTGATGGGGGCCTGACCAACGGACTAAAAGTTTTGGAACTAACGACTGTTGTCGCTGCGCCCCACTGTGGCATTTGTCTCTCACAACATGGTGCTGAGTCGACCCGTATAGCCTCCCCAGATCCAAAACATGATGCTCTCGTTGAAGTCATAGCGGCCGTAGACGTCCAGCGGGGCAAGAAAAACATCATTGCAGACCTCAAAACTGATGCGGGGCAAGACCAACTGCGTGAACTTGTCGGGGAAGCTGATGTCGTCGTTTGCAATATGCGCCCAGAGGCAGCCACCAGGCTTAATGTAGACTTTGCCGGGATTAAGGCGATTAAGAAGAACGTGGTTTACTGCCGCATTTCCGCCTATCCTAACAGTGAAAGACCAGGATACGATCCGCTGCTCCAGGTAGCAACAGGTGTGGTGGACGGTTATAGAAGTGATAGTGGCAGTGGCCTGCCCAATTTTCTGGGCCTCGCCGGTTCGGTTGACTATGGTGGCGGGGCTACCGGGTTCCTGGCGTCAGTCTTCGGCCTGATGGTTCAAGCGAGAAACGGTGGCCAGGGAGCATACAATGTCACGGCGAGTTTGGCGCAATTTGCCCAGTTCATCCAGAGCAATAGAATCGTTGCTGATGATGGCTTGCCGGAATTGAGTGAAAGTGAAATCCCATTGGCGCGAACGAGGGACGAGAAAGGGTGGGAATACCTGCCCGCAGCGCAATTTGATGGGGATAGTCAGGAGGTACAACCCGTTCCAGTTGTCACGCTTAAGTCACTCAAAGAAACGGCCGTGCCGGTGACTGCAGCACAAGTTGGTAAATCCTGTCCAGATGATCTGCCCGCTGTATCTGTGATCACTCAGGAGCAGCACGACGGGGGTAGCGACCACTTTCCCGCACCAACACAGGTACGATTTGAGAACGCTTCCAATCCGATAATCTTACCCGCCACGGTACCTGCAACGTCTGGAGAAGATGGGAGATAACGAAACAACCATGAACGATGAAACACAACATTTTACCGACCCACAAACCTCCGCTACGCCGGCTATAGCCTTGAAAGTAGGCAGAAACCTTTTTCGTGAACGCTTCTTCTTTTTTGTAGTCCTGGCCCTTCTTGCTTTTCTCAGTTTACTGCTGATCTGGCCCAATCTGACGGCGATATTGGCCGCGCTGGCTATTGTGGTGCTGATCAAGCCGCTCTACAATTGGTTCTTGAAAAAGAATTGGATCAAAGAGAGTGCAAACCGGGCGACTGTAGCAACCATCGTCACATTCCTTTTGCTGATAGCCATTCCCGTTATCCTCTTTGTGGGAATTGCCTATAATCAGGCCAACGCCTTATTCACCAATCCAGAAACTGGTGAACAGATTACCGTCGAAAGTATCGTTGCCGGCACCGAACTGGAGTGCATCCTGTTGGTGATTTAGCTGCCCTGCTCAATATCCTCGGCTGTTAACCCATTGCGGTCCATGAACTCGCGCACCCATCTTGCATTGGCCTTGTCGACGTCGAGACGGCCGTCGAGGATGAACTGTGTATATTCTGAGTCTCGCGTGGGGTCTGGTGCCAACTCTTCGCCAGGTCCTTCCACGTCCCACGTACGATCGGGCGAAACGGCCATGCGTTCCGTGACCCCATCACGGGTGATATTCCAGACCATCATATCTGTGGCCATCGAAAGCGGCCCATCATAGTTCTCGCGCACAGCCCCATAAATCTTATAGCGCGTGTCTTCATCGTTGAAGAAATGATAAGCCACGGCTCGGCGCGGTTGGACCATGCTCATGATCTGGCCGAAGGATTGCGCCGAACAATGGAACATAAGGTTAATACGCAAGGCTAATTGTGCCGGCTGGTTGTATTTGGTCATCATATCATCGGAAGTCATCCAGCATTCGTGAATGGCCAGATCCGCGCCCTTGGCGTATTCTGGGTACCAGATGTTGGGTGCCGTATCCCCACCAAATACTACCTTGTAACCATTCCATTCCAGGGCTAAGCTGACCGGCCCGTCCCCCGCATGAATACAGGGCCAGGAGCGGAAGGTGACGCCGTTCTCCTCATAAACCACTTCGTTGAGGCCGCGATAATCAAACTCGTGAACCTTGATCTCTCCTGGTGTTGGATTGATGGTCACGGCACGGGTCATGTAGTCCCAATTGTAGGCCTTGAGCAAGTGCTCGACCGCGTACTTGGTACCCATATCTTCACGAGCACCGCTAGGTCCCCAAACCTCCAGGGGAACTGTTCGGCCTGCGGTCCAGCCCCCGGCCCAGATCGATACCAGGTCGGCCCAATGGTCGGTGTGCAAATGTGTTAGAAAGATCTTGGTCAGGAAGTTGGATGGGATCATCAATGATTGGATGTTGGCCATGGAGCCGCTGCCGATATCGACGATAAATTTATCACCATTGCCCAGCTCAACCACCCAGGCGGCTGCTGCTTGGGCGCGGCGCGCAGTGGGCATTCCTGTGCCACAGGCGATGACACGAATCTCATCTGCACCTAGCTCTTCGGTTCCCGGATAATATACGTAGCGGTTCGGTGCGGTTCCGGTTGGGGATGTTACTTTTCCACCTGCCATGTCAATGCTCCTTTTGTTAGGGCGAATGCCATTTGCGAATCCTATTGACGGGCAAGGGCAGTCACCTTATGGATAAA
>JAACFF010000262.1 GCA_009937635.1 Chloroflexota bacterium | reverse complement strand
TGCTTCTTCGGCCGGCGCTGCTTCTTCAGCCGGCGCTGCTTCTTCGGCCGGCGCTGCTTCTTCGGCAGATCCACCACATGCGACCAACACCAATCCCAAAAGTAAAACAAAAACTAGTACAAAATAGTGCGATTTACGCATTGTCTTCTCTCCTTATCTAGGTTTCAAAATCTGTTTCTAAATCGATCGCTGATAGAACTAATTGGCTATAGACTTCACCTCCTTCTTAGCCAGACTCGTTTCAACATGACAACCACACGATGCACGCAGAATGATTTCTGTGTGGTGTAACGTGACCGGCTGCGGATTTTCGCCTTCCAGCATATAGAATAACTGCTGAGCGGCGGAACGGCCGACCTCCTCGGTCGGGGCACGTACCGTCGTCAGCGGAGGCGTTAGAAAAGGTGCCATACGTGAATCGTCAAACCCTACAACAGCAACATCCTCCGGGATGCGCAGACCAGCCGCCTTGAGAGCTTTATAAACGCCAATAGCGGCTTCGTCGTCGCCGGCGAATATGGCATCAAACGCCGGGTGTGCCGGGTCCTTCAGAAACGCGCTCAACGATTTGAAGGCGACCTCACGCTCAAAAGAGCCACACAAGACAAGATCTTCATCAAATGGGATATCATGGTCTGCCAGTGCGGCTTGGAAACCGACCTCTCGCCAGTAGGAATCTTCTTGCTGCTGCCGTCCACGCATCAGGACAATACGCCGGCAGCTATGCTCGACGATCAAGTGATCGACCAATCTGTACGTAGCGGCCTTGTTTTCTATTGTGACAAAGGGGATATTCTGACCGTCTGAGGGCGTTTTATGAATGAGTACCAGCGGAAACCGGCTTTTGTGGAACTTGGCAATCTGATCATCATTCAAACTATCGGCAAAAATCAATAACCCGTCCGTATTGTGTCTCCCCACTGGGAAATCATAATCACTGGTTAAATTAGGGCGGCAAGTGGCAACGAGCAAGTTGTACCCTTGTTCATACACCTCCCCTTCAATACCCGCCAGCAGCGGCGCAAAGAAATCTGTATGCAAGTTGGTGACCAACAAGCCTATCGTATTCTTCTTGCGCAGAGCCAGATGGCGGGCCGCGGACTCGGGCACGTAATCCAATTTATCCATCACCTTTTGAATTCGCGCCGACAACGCCTCTGAAACCGGGGCATTCTGGTTCAGGTAACGGCTTACCGTGGCGACAGATACATCCGCCTCGCGGGCGACATCCCGAATGGTGACGGAAGTGGAGCGCTTAGTCATGCTAATATTATTAACTATTTATACGACCAAGTAAGCGGTTACGTAACCGGTTACGTAACCGCTTACAATCTTACACAATGTTAACACTTTGTCAACTAGTTGTCGCTGTTCAAAATCCTGTCCCTGCTCCATGAAAACATCATACTCGCCCAGACTAACGAGGTGGCCCTACTTTGAGAATAATCAACATTGCTTTTTTAATTTAATTGATCTATCAATTCAGAGGAGACCACACGCTCCGCAACACACCATCTTGACCGTAAAGCAACCTTTCCAAGTTGCGATCAAGCTAGAAAGCTTGATTTATGAAGGAGGTTCCATATCGTCAATAACCACTTCACCAATAATGCCTTCGGCTAAGGCCCCTATTAGAACAAAAGTGAAAAGAGCGCCGAGTGCCTGCAACCTATAAGTCAAAACTAAAAGCGCAGCTGTACTAATAACCAACCCCAACACAGGTATCAAATAACGACCTGTATTGGCGACTGAATTGCGCAAAGCTGTTCTGAATTTCGGCTCCTCCAAGCGAGGATACAAAGGCAGCATGACCAACTGTAATGTGGCCCACACCAGCGAAATCGATAAAAAAAGTAGTTGAAACACGCCGGCCCATGCTGCTTCAAATTGAGCATAAAATCTAAGGTTCCAACCAACCAGCATCGCGACCAAAAGGTTGATTGCACCATAGATCAGAGCTTGTTTCCACATTTTGCGAAGATGGCGGAAGAACGTTTTGAAGCTTACGTGAATACCCTGCCGGCCATCAAAAAGCACGGCATAAAACGCAAATAAAAAAACACGAGAGGTAAAAACAACAGCGTATTTACGATTGATGTTACTATAAAGAGTACGGACACCCAGCGCTTTGCGGCGAAATTCAGGAGAGAACCACTTCTACCATTACTACGGTGCCACCTGGCGCTACCGGGACTATGTCGCCATTCAACGGCCGTCCATCGACAACGATTGCAACTCGATCCCCCTCTCCCTCTCGCCTAACGACAATCTCATATGTCGCTCCACGAAATTGTCGCGTCGCCTTGTAACCGTCCCAATCTACCGGAATGCGCGGATTGATTTGCAGCCCATCCAGGCTCGGCCGGATACCCAGGATCCAATGCGTGATCGCGCTGTAATTCCATGCCGCCGTTCCCGTCAACCACGAATTCTTCGCTTCGCCATGGCTGGGCGCATCTTTGCCGGCGATCATTTGCGCATAAACATACGGCTCACAGCGATGCAGTTCGCTGATCTCCTCGCGTGCCGACGGATTGATCCGCTTGTAATAATCAAAGGCCTGATCGTTTCGCCCGGCCAGTGTCTCCGCGATCATAATCCAAGGATTGGAATGACAAAAGATGCCCCCGTTTTCCTTGTACCCTGGCGGATAAGAAGAAATCTCACCCAGGTGCAAATAGTAGCGGCTGAAAGCTGGCTGTTGCAGCACGATACCATGCGGTGTGGCCAGGTACTCCGCCACCGAATCCAGCGCCTGGGCGGCACGGCCGTCCTCTAGACCCAACCCCGCCATAATGCACAAACCTTGTGGCTCAATGAAGATTTGCCCTTCCTCGTTGTCCACAGAACCCAAGACGTTGCCATAGTCATCATAAGCACGGCGGAACCACGCTCCATCCCAACCATGTTCCCAGATAGCGGCTTCCATCTCCGCTGCCGCGCGCGCATAATCCTGCCCGCTTCGCCCCTCGCTTTGCGCCAACTGCGCCACGGGCGCCCCGTGCTCCACAACCCGCTCGCTCAGCGCTGCCATCTCCTTGGCCGCCAGTACAAACAAGCCCGCGATAAAAACGCTCTCCGCCGTCGTGCCATCCTTATTGGTCGTCGTCTGAAAACTTTGACCTGGTGCATCAGAGAAACAGTTCAGGTTCAGACAGTCATTCCAATCCGCACGGCCGATCAGCGGCAGCCCATGTGGCCCACGCCGTTCCAGCGTGTACTGCAGAGCACGCTGCAAGTGCTCAAACAAGGACCTTTCGCTCCCTTCCTCGTTCTCATATTGCACCGCCTCTCGCAGAATGCCCCAATCGCCTGTTTCCTTAATGTAGGCCGGCACCCCCAGCACCAGCCACAGCGGGTCGTCATTAAAGCCCGAACCCACAGCATCATTGCCCTGTTTGGTAAGCGGCTGGTATTGGTGGAAAGCGCCGCCGCTCTTCAACTGCGTCGCCGCCAGGTCCAGAATACGCTGCCGCGCCCGTTCAGGGATCATATGCACAATGCCCAGCAAATCCTGGTTAGAATCTCGGAAACCCATGCCGCGGCCAATCCCGCTCTCAAAATAAGAAGCCGACCGCGACATATTAAACGTCGTCATACATTGGTAAGCGTTCCAGATGTTGACCATGCGGTTCGTGTCCACATCCGGCGTCTCCACCTGCAACTTTCCCAAAAGCTCGGTCCAGTTATTCTGCAGATTATCGAAGGCCGCCTCGGCATTAGCCGGCTGCAAATACTTGCTTATCAACGGTTCAACCGTGTCCTTGTTGACTATCTGCGAGCCGGCAGGCGTAAACTTCTCCCCCGTTGCATTTTCGTGGTAACCCAACAAGAAGATGATCGTTTTCTGCTCTCCCGCTTCCAACGTGCATTTCACATGGTGTGAACCAATCGGCTGCCAGCCATGCGCTTCCGAATTTCCCGATTCCCCCTGCTCCACCACCACCGGCTCATGCCAACCCCGATAGGGTCCTAGAAAATCTTCTCGCTGCGTGTCAAAACCTGCCAACGGCTCAGAACAGGCGAAATAGGAAAAGTGATCGCGTCTTTCCCGGTACTCCGTTTTGTGGAAGATCACACTGCCCAGAGCCGAATTTGCATTTGCGTGCGGCGGAACCTCCACCTGTCCGGTGTTGAAATTACGCTGGTAGTTAGTCGCATCATCCCACGCATCCCACAAGCAAAATTCCACGGCCGAAAACAAGCTAAGATCAACGGCCGTCTGCCGCTTATTGCATATCGTCACCTGCCATATTTCCAGATTTCCGCCCGGCGGAATGAAATAGCGCACGGCCGTTTCGATTCCCCTGGTCTGTGAACGGATCGTCGTATACCCGATGCCATGCCGGCATTCATACATCTCCATCTCACTGCGCGTGGGCATCCAGCTTGGCGACCAATAAGAGGGCTCATCCCCATCAACCCCATAATCCCGCAGATAAAGATAACGCCCGCCCATATCCAGGGGCGCATTGTTATAGCGGTATCGTGTCAGCCGTCGCAAGCGCGCGTCCTTATAAAATGAATACCCCCCGGCCGTATTCGAAATCAAGCCAAAAAACTGCTCGCTGCCCAGATAATTTATCCAAGGCAGCGGCGTATCCGGCCGCGTAATCACATACTCTCGTCTACCATCATCAAAATAACCGTACTTCATCCCACAACCTCTGAAAGTTCTTCGTTAATCTCAGCCAGTTTTTCGGCAGGCAGCATCTCCGGCGCTAATTGCGCCAGGTAGTCCAGCGTATAGTCTAATGCCATATGCCCCTCACCCGTACTCAGCAGATCGCCGAAGTGGCGCCTGAGTACCGCTCGGCCGTTCTCATCCGCCAACAGCGCGCGTAATCTCATGCCGCTGTTTAAACCTGCCCCACCCTCATGCCCGGAAACTAACGACACCGTTTTCCGCAGCCGGATATCCTGGCTCGAAGCGCCAACAAGAATCTCAAATTCACCCGGCTCAGTCTGCCAACCTTCCCCCGCCGGGTCATAAAACCAGAACGCCTCTCGATTGAGTTTGAAAGCCACTGTTTTCGTCTCCCCAGGCTCTAGCGCTACCTTAGCAAAAGCCTTTAACTCCTTCTCCGGTCGCACCAGAGTCGACTGCACGTCACGCACGTAAAGTTGAACAACCTCCTTGCCTGCAACCTGTCCCATGTTGCTGACGTCACACAGGACCTCCAGCCCTTCCTCTGCCGTGAACTGTTGTCTATTGAGCTGCAACCGGCCGTATGCAAAGCGTGTATATGAAAGCCCATGTCCAAATGGGAAAAGCGGCTCTATATCCTTCTTCTCATAGTAGCGATAGCCCACGAACAGCCCTTCGCCATAGAACACCTTCCCGTTCTCACCTGGATAATTGACAAAAGCTGGATTGTCCTCCAATCGTTTCGGGAAAGTCGTGGGCAGCTTACCGCTAGGATTCACGTCGCCAAAGAGCATGTCTGCCAGTGCATTGCCGCATTCCTGGCTGTTGTACCATTGCTCCACCACCGCCGCGACCTTCTCCAGCCAAGGCATCTCCACCGCCGAACCCGCATTCAAGACCACGATTGTATTGGGATTGGCCGCCGCCACCTGCTCAATCAATTCATTTTGTGCGCCCGGCAGCGCCATATTCACCCGATCGGCCCCCTCCGTCTCCCATTCATGAGTTAACCCCGCCACCAAAACAACCACATCCGATCCTTTTGCCAGCGCGACCGCGTCACCCATCAAATTGGCGCTGTGCGGTGGCAAATGGCCTACCCGAACCGAGCGCCAGTGAGAATTCCCTTCCCACCGGAATTCCACCTTCAAGTCGTAAGCCTGCCCCGCGTTCATCTGCATCTGCACCGATTTTTTCACCGAGGGTATGATTGCCGTATCCCAACCATCCAACTTGATTTCACCGTCAATATAGAGCCGGCTCTGCCCCATACTGGCCAGTTCCAACGTATGATTCCCCGTTTCCTTAGGGGTAAAAAAGCCGCTCAGAACGGCAGCAAAGCGTTCCTGATCCACATTGGGTACAGAATCTTGCCACCAGCCAAAATCGGTGCGGTTGCTTACTTGGGTGAATGCCGGTTCACCAGCAAATTCTAAATTGTCATAAATCGCCAGCTCAATACCGCGCTCCCCTTCGCGGGTAGTCAGCGTTGCCGAGTCGAGCGCAGGCAAATTTCTGTGGATGAAGCAGCCCTCTTCATATGCCACATCAACTTCATCGCCGGCGCGGCTGCGGATACCTTCCAATGGCGATACCACCGGGTGTGAATTGATCTGCGAGCTGCCGCCGCCCATGATATTCGGCCACCGCGCCAGTTCGCCGATCACCGCCATGCTCTTTATTTTGCCCGCATCTAAGGGCAAGATCTGCTTATTGCTCAGCAAAACAATCGTTTCCTGTGCCGCCTCTCGCACCAGGGCCCGGTGCTCAGGCCGGTCCTCGCCACGCTCTTCCGCCAGCTCAGGTTGGGCAAACACCCCCGCCCGTTCCATGATACGCAACATGCGCAGGATCTTGTCGTCCAGAGCCTCCATCGTCAAGTCGCCACTCTCCAATGCTTTCCGCACATGTTTGTCGCCCATCCAGCGCGCCGGGCCAGGCATCTCCAACTCCAATCCCCCCGCCGGCACCTCCGGGGTATAAGTTCCCCACCAGTCCGACATCACAAATCCATTAAAACCCCACTCTTCTTTGAGGATATCCTTCAGTAATGTGTCACTTTCGCTGGCAAAGGTACCGTTGACCCGATTATAAGCTGACATCACCGACCAGGGCTTGGCATCACGTATCGCCAGGCGGAAAGGCTCCAAGTAAATCTCCCGCAACGGCCGTTCTGCTACTTCTGAACTGATAGACATGCGCTCGTATTCCTGATCGTTAGCCACAAGATGTTTAATGCATGCCCCCACTCCATTATTCTGAATGCCCTTGATATAAGCCGTAGCCATCTGCCCGCTCAAATATGGATCTTCCGCAAAACATTCAAAATTCCGCCCGGCGATAGGTGTGCGGTGAATATTCACCGTGGGAGCCAGCAGGATATGCGCCCCCTTTAACTTAATCTCCTCTGCCAGGAGCTTGCCTACGCGTTCGATCAACTCCACATTCCAAGTCGCGCCCAAGGCGATCCCCACCGGCACGCACACCGAAGCCGGGCCATTGTCCCGTATAGCACCGCGCACCCCATTCGGACCATCCGTCACCTTAATCGACGGAATCCCCAATCTCGGCACAGGCACCGTATGCCACAAATCCTTCCCCGCCAACATGGAGATCTTCTCATCCAACGTCATTTCCGCCACAAGCTTCTTAATATCAGGCATCACACAATTCCTTTTGCCAGCATTTAGACTGACAGCCGTCAGCTGTCAGCTGTCGATAATAAACAACGAGAATGACTGCGCCGGTAAGCTCAGTTTCCCATCTCCAGGAAAATCAAAAACATCCGCTTTCTCAGGGTTCTGCCTCCGATCTAGCCGCCACAGCTCCGTATTTCCAGGTGTATCTCCCAGCAAATCAAGCTTTACCTGCTGTTCCGTATCCGCCAGGTTCACGATCATCACGGTCAGCGCGCCATTCTCATCATGCGCCGCGCAAACAGAAACATCTTCCTCACCCGACTCGGCATAAATCCGCTCAGAACCAAACTTGTCGTAAAGCTGAAAAACATAATAACTGGGACGCAGTTCGCCACGGCCGATTAAACCCCATTCGCCTTGAGAAACTCGGTCATCCAGTCGCGACCCGAAGAATCTTTGGGATTAGCGTTTGCATTGTGACTGAATTGGTGGATTTCCGGACCCAGCAGCTTGATACTAGGGTCCACCTCCTTCATCGCCAGTGCGAAATCCCGCCACTCCTTGTTGAACTGTTCCGTATCGTAATCATCCGCCCTGCCCACGGCCCGCAGCTCGTCGGCGAACAGTGTCGGCTCATTGCCGATCGTCCAGTAGACAACCCCGTGGTCGTTCTCGATATTAACGTAGCGCACCAAGTCGGCCGCTTGCTGTGGATCTCCTTCACGCAAGCGCACCGTGATGGTTGGGATAGCTCCCACCTCTTCCGTGAATTCCATAAAAGGGTCGATATGATACGGTTTGAGATCATTGCGGTCGCCCCATGCCCCTCCTGGAAAACGGATCGCCGTGACCTTCGAGTCATAAGCCGCAGGCAGCATATCCACCGGAACCGCAATCCACGGCCCATAATTAGAACCGAGAATATATGGACTGATCGCTCCCAATTCCACAGACGGGTCGACCACCAGCGCCCCAGGTATGTGAGTTGGCGGATTTGAAGTTAAGGGAATCTGAGTTGGGGTAGGAGTGTTCACTGCCGGGGTTGCCTGCTCAACCGTATCACAAGCCACGAATAAAATCGAAAGCAAAATAATCAAAATCCGCGCGTTAGCCATGGTCTCCATCTTCCTCTATGAAACCGGTTACATTAAGTGTATCTCCATTTCACGAGAAGGCCAAAATCTTCCTCACTCCCAATCTCAATCGCTAGCGCTATCATAATCCCAATCGATTACGCGATCACGGAGTCATTATTTACGAGCTACAAAGCCCTTCCTACGCCTGCCCTCACTGAGCCGAAAATTCGTGCCTCACT